>JAQBWV010000141.1 GCA_027624335.1 Planctomycetota bacterium | reverse complement strand
AGAGTCTTCTGCCTTTCCCGTATTGAGAAAGCAGCGAACGTGTCGCTCGCCGATCGATCCGCCGCCGACTACAAGCATCCTCTTCACGTGGTAGCTCCCGGTTATCGTGCTGACGTTGATTAATTGGCTGGTCTGTCTGGACGAGATTCACGGCGTTGATTCTGAGAGACCGGGCCGCGAGAAAACAGGCTACGACTTAAGCATTTTGAAAGGCCCTATGATGAACCCAACCAGAATCGGCGTTATCGGCTCAGGATTTATGGGGCGAACACACGTCGACGCGGCCCACAAACTGGAGTCGACGATTCCCGTTGCCGTCGCCAGCGGCAGCCGAGCAGCCAAGGTCGCCAGCGATTACGGAATCGATCTGGAACCTGACGTGCAGTCACTCGTGAATCGTGACGACATCGACGCCGTTGTGATATCGACGCCTCACTGGCTCCATCATGCTGAAGCGATGGCGGCAGTGCTGGCCGGGAAGCACGTACTTGTTGAAAAGCCGATGGCGACGTCGCTCGAAGATTGCGACGAGATGATCGCGGCGTTTGAAGAACGCGGCCTCACACTTTCGGTCGGTTATCATCAGCGATTTCGCGAATCCAACTACATGACTCGTAATCTGATTCAAGCTGGCGACGTTGGTCAGGTTCGCTGCATTCAAATGTCTGCCCTGTTTGACATCACTGCGTTGAGAAGTGACCCCGGCTTCGGTGGGAACTGGGGCTGGTGGACGAACCCGCTCGCGATGGCCCATCTGATGAACAGCGCTCCACACAACATCGATCTGTGCCGCTGGTGGCTGGGCAGTGATCTCGTGAATGTTTCCGCTCAGTGCGGCACGTATCGCGAAGAGAATCCCAATGAAAACACGACGATGGCGTTGTTGAAGTTCGGCTGCGACGCGATGTCCACTTACTGGTCTTCAAGCGTGCTGCCCGCTCCGGGTTTTCCGGCCGAGGAGTTCAGGTTTCGAATCATGGGCGAAAGCGGAATCATTGATCTGAATCCGTACGGCCAACTGAACATCAGCCGAGATGGAAAGATGGAAACGGTCTTCGAACAGCCGAAAGTCGGACACGAAGAAGCTGACTCGGCATTTGCGATGCCTCGCATGCAGGCATACTGCGACCAGATGCAGGCCTTCGTGAATTCCATCAATGGCAACCGTGGCGGGGAAGGCACTCCAGCAGACGGCCGCGCCGGAGTTGAAGCCGTGCTGGCGATGCTTCAGTCTTCCGACAAGCAACAGACAACAATTCTGTAAGGATTCTTATTGATGCCCGAGACGAAGATTTCAGCTGATGAGCTACGATCATTCAGCCAACGAGTTTTTGAAGCCGCTGGAGTCAATTCCGTAGACGCCGAGTACGCGACCGACGTGCTGATCTGGGCGAGTCTGCGAGGCGTCGACACTCACGGGATTCGCAACCTGAAGCGGTACTACATCGACACTGCAGGCGGAGTCGGACGCCGCGATGGAGTCATTAGCTTCGACGCCGAGCTGACCATTGAGCACGAATCGGCGACAACGGCAGCCCTGAACGCGAACGGAGGCCTTGGACTATCCGTCTCCGTCAGGGCGATGAATATGGCCATCGAGAAGGCTCGCGAGTGTGGCGTTGGAATCGTCACCGTGCGGAATTCGACGCATTTCGGACCGGCTGGCTACTTCGCTCATATGGCAGTGCCGCACGACATGCTGGGGTTTGCGTCGACCGGCTATCTGTTTCCACACGGACAGCCGAAATCAGTCGTCCCGTTCGGTGGCCTGATACCGATGCTCTCCACCAATCCCCTGGCGATGGCCTGCCCGGCAGACTCAGGTCCGGCGTTCGTGCTGGACATGTCGACTTCCGTCGTTCCGGTTAATCGAGTCGAGATGCTGGAAGAACTCGGACGCGCCATTCCGGCGGGATGGTCTCTCGACGCAAACCACCAGACAACCGACAACCCGGACGCCGTGCAGAAAATGGAGCCGCTGGGTGGTGCAACCGCGTACGGCGGGCACAAAGGTTACGGTCTCGCGGTGGCCGGCTGGATTCTGACGGGACTGTTGTCAGGTGCCTGGCGAAGAGATCCTGCTCCGGATCGCGTGCTGGGCGAGAACACTGATACGAAACATGGGTTCGCTCAGGAAGGAATTGGACACAGTTTCGCTGCCGTTCGACTGGATCATTTCGGCGACCCGACGATGATCAAACAGGGACTGGACGCCATGACGCGAGCATTCAACGAATCACCGACCGCTCCAGGCTTCGATCGGGTTCTCATCCCCGGCCAGCTGGAAGCTGAAACGGAAATAGAACGCCAACTGAACGGTATTCCGCTGTCAGACTCAACAGCCACTGACCTGCGCAGCCTCTCCAGTGAGTTCGATGTTCCCTTGAGTATCTACTGATAATGACGCCAGCTTCACGCGACGGCTATTCAATCGCGGCGGCAGCACAGGCGAATTCCAGGCGGACGGTAACCTTCCCGTTGACGCTCACTTTTCCTGTCAGGAAGAAGGCGTTGGACAGCGTCTCAGTCAGCTCGACTTCGATGTCGAGCGTGTCACCGGGGCGAACCATCGCACGGAATTTCGTGTTGTTCACACGTGTGACCACCGGAACCAGGCCGTCGTCAAAGTGCTGTGTCTTTGCGATCAGAATCGCTCCAGCCTGAAACGCCGCTTCGAGCTGCAACACTCCTGGCAGAATCGGGAAGTGTGGATAGTGCCCGCGGAATACGTCGAGATCCTCTGGAATCGTTTTTCTCGCGAGAATCCGCTGTTCGGAAATCTCCACGACCTCATCAATCCACAGAAACGGGGCTCGATGTGGGATCAGTGCTTCAATTTCTGAACGATTCATCGGACTGAATTGACCTCAAAGAGATATGAACTGCCAGCAGCTGCGGGCGAGTTTTTAGGGCGACCTTTGCTCCACGTCGAGTCTTCCCGTGTACCACCGGCGAGAACCGCACAAGCCCGCTTGACGGGCATGAAGGGCTTCCCTAACTTCCGACCCGCGTCGCGCAATCAAGGCAAACGAACACCACCGGTAAAAATTCGATCCAGATTCTGATCGAAAATCCGGCGACACGCCCCGGCGTAGTGTTTCAGGCTCCTGCGGGAAGTACTCGACGCCTCAACGTTTTAACTGGACAAAATTACGACAGGACAAAGTAAAGATGGCTGCACTGATCGCTCCCCATGGTGGACTCTCTGAACCCGTTTGCCGCACGGTCCCGGCTGCTGACGTCGATCGTTTCATGGCTGAAGCTGCAGGACTTCCAAAGGTCGCCGTTTCCGGAGCTGACCTGTCGTCTGTTTATCGAATTGCCGACGGAACACTCAGCCCGCTCACCGGCCCCATGAATGCAGACGTCTACAACCGAGTCCTTGACGAGTCTGTCATCGAGAGCAACGGCAGTCTCTATGCCTGGACGATCCCGATCGCGTTTCCTGTTACTGGCGATGTCGCGGCCACTCTGGCCGCCGGACAGAAAGTCGCTTTGACCTGCCCGGCAGGAACAGTGGTCGCCACGCTGGAAATTGGTTCGGTCTATGAGTGGGACAAGCAGCGTTATCTTAGCAGCGTCTACCTGACTGACCGCACCGATCATCCCGGTGCAGACATGGTTCTGGTTGGCGATGCCGACAAGACTCATCTGGTCGGCGGTGAAATCCAGGCTCTGCCGCAGCCGAAGAACGCCAGTTTCGGACAATACGTTCTCAGCCCTCGCGAAACACGAGCCCTGGTTGAAGAGAAAGGCTGGGACGCAGTCGTCGCCTTTCAGACGCGTAACCCGCTTCACCGTGCGCACGAGTATGCGCTGGTTTACGGTCTGGAAACGCTGATCCGCCACGGCAAGAACGCCGGAGCTGTTCTGAACCCGCTGATCGGCGAAACCAAGGGCGACGACGTCAGTGCCGAAATTCGCATGGAGACCTACGAAAAGTTGATCAGTGCTCGCGCACTCGGTGAAGGCGACAGTGATCCTGAACTTTGGGGACCGCGCAACGAAAGCGTTCCTGATCGGGTCGTCCTGCTCGGACTGGACCTGAAGATGTTCTACGGCGGCCCGAAAGAAGCCGTCATGCACGGCATCTATCGTCAGAATTTCGGCTACACGCACATTGTCATTGGACGAAAGCACGCGGATGCACCGTTCAAAGATGGCACTGCCATCTGGGGCGACTTCGACGCTCAGGAGATTTTCGAAAACCTGAACGGCGACCTGCAGATCAGCCCGGTGAAGGTCGGCTTTGCTGCTTACTACGAGTCACTCGGACGAGTCGACCTGATGGAAAATCACTCAGACGAAAAACCGGTATTCATTTCCGGAAAAGACGTCCGGGCAACGCTGTTGAAGGGCGAACTGGTCGATCCGCGCATCATGCGTGAAAGCACGTCAGAAATTCTCGCGGCAGCGATGAAGGAAGCCTGAGACTTCGGTTGCATCGGCATATATTGCGTTGCCGACGCGAACCGTTGAAAACAACATTTCAAAGACACGAGTTGGACTTCCCGACTCGTGTTTTCTTATCGAGACAGCGAACGCGGGAACCGCACTTTCGCTTTTCAGAATGAGCGAAAATGCCTGGCGAGTTCTAAACAGGAGCGATCATAAGTACCAGACAACACAATGGCGTTCTGACTCTCGTCGCATCTGTTTCACACTCACTCACCGGCCGCATCTTCGCCCCTTGAGAATTACGGGCTTCCACAGGTCGGCGGTTCAGGCAGCTCGTCGTCGTCGACGACGCTGCGGAACGTGCAACGGGATCACATCGGGATCGAGACCTTCTCTGACGACTCGCCCGGCCATTAACCGATACATGCCCAGTAGAATGAATGCCCCGCCTGTCGACGCGCAGAATCCCAGCGTGCTGATGGGAGTGAGTCTTGGACTGTCGAAAGCGTACATGGCGATTCCGCAACCGATGACGCAGCCCGCGATTCCGATGACCAGGGTGACGACCGCGCCGCCTGGGTCACGCCCGGGCATGATTGCCTTGGCTGTCAATCCGACCAGAGTCCCGAAGCCGATCCACTCCAGCATGGCGTGAGCGGTTTCGTCCATCGCCGTGAGCAACTTCGGATCAACGATTTCCGGATCGAACATTGATGTGACCGCCTTGTCTTTCAGCCAGCGGCTCAGCCGCAGGAAACAAGAGCCACACCGATACCAAATGACTCTCTACTTGAGCTTAATCGGCTGGTCGGAGCTTGATTCTGAAACAAAGTTTTGAATTTTCCGAACAGGAAATCGAGGTAATCTGCAGCAACCTGAAAAGGAGCTGTTGGGTGCGATTCGCTCCGTTCGACACACCCTGCCGTGACTGGATGTGAGGTTTTGCTCGGGCTCGGTTAAAGCCTCAGGTTATGGTGCTCCGCCTGGGAAGTGCATTGTCCGAAGTCTCCAGGCGTTTTCGGCGAGATGCTTCCACCCGAGCGATTCGTAAAACTTCCGCCGTTTCTCCAGGTACCAGTAGTTTGGAGCCGCGTCTTCGCTGTACTTGTTGAGCCATTTGAACGATTCGCCGAAGTGTTCCTTGCGAGCTTCGCGGCGGATGTGCAGCAGGAAGTAATCGCTGCCGGTTGGGTCAACCCACTTGCTCAATACCGCGTAGTTGTCCTCGAAGACTTTGTCGTGAGCCTTGCGATCTTTGATGGGATTCTTCTCGACGACTTCCGGCAGTTCCATGTAGCCGAGTGCCCGCCCCTTACGGTAGAGCGTGTCGATCAGCAGCGACTTCAACTTCTCCGCCCGCTGGCGTTTCCTGGCGTCGTCTTTGTCATCGGCAACAAGCCGGCCTGTCAGAGTCAGGGCGATCCCGGCTCCATCAAGGTGAGCGA
This sequence comes from Planctomycetota bacterium, assembly GCA_027624335.1. GTDB lineage: Bacteria > Planctomycetota > Planctomycetia > Planctomycetales > Planctomycetaceae > JABMPE01. Next base: position 11,089 of record JAQBWV010000141.1, on the reverse strand, counting down.
GCACCGCGTCAGCGGCCAGAACGATTTCGTCGAGTCGGTCTTTCCGTTGCTGTTCCTCATCCAGTTTGTGCAATTTTGTGACGAGGACCGTTAAGTCACCTTCGTCTTTCTTCAGCAACTCATCGACCAGACGATCAAAGGCTTCTCGATCCTTATCGAGTGACAATGACTGCAGGAACTCCACCTTCGCGTCGCGAAGTTTCTGGCCGAGTTTTGTTCGCGGATTCTTCGCCGCTTCGTCGGACAGCGGTTCATCGAAATTCGCTTCCGACTTATTACCAGAACTGGTGCCTGACGCCACAGACGCAGCGTCCGTGGTGGAAACCACCACGCTGACCGGGAACCCTCCCGGCAACTGTCCTGCTCCGTCGTGGGTGCCTTCTTCTCCGTAAGTGATCGAGCCGAGCAGAATATCGCCGGCCAGCGTGCCGGCTGGAGCGGACGACACGTTCGCAACGAACAGCCGCTGCTTTTCGCCCGGAGCGAGCCAGCGACCACGAAATTTTGCTCCGCCCTGCATCGCGTCGATCAGCGTCGGATAGACCGCGAGCGAAACGGGTGAGCCCAATGACCGCTCAAGAGACATCGCCGCCGACTTGAGCGACTCCAGCTTCGAGCGATCGTCATGCCGGATCCACAGCTTTAACGAGTAGCTGCCTTTGCCAAGCGACACACCTTCCGGCCAGATGTCGTCTGTGGCGACTCGACGACCGCCTGCTTCGAAGATCGCCCACAAGTGACCGCCGTACTCGGAGTCGTACAGCAGGTCATCGGTCCTGGGGAACCGTGGAGTCACCGAGCCCGCAGATTTCTGTTCGATTGGGTAAACCAGTTCGAGCCGATGGAATCGGCGGTCTTCCCCGAAGCCGTCGCGGTCTTCAGCCAGTTGAGTGATCTTTGCCGACGTTGGCTTCACAAGGCGCCGGACAGTCGTCAGCTTCGCGACCGGAGCCAGCTTCTCGTACTGCAGTGACGTCGACACTTCGACCTGCACTGCCTGGTCGCCTGGTTGAATGCGAACTTCACGCTGGCTCGGCGTAATGCCGTGAAAGATCAGTTCATAGTGCAGATCGCAGTTGCCCAGACTGCTCCAGAACTGAGCGATGGCCAGTTCCATGGTTCGTCCGGGCTGCACGGCAAAGCTGATTCGTTTTGGAACGTCCGGCTCCAGCACCGCGACACTGTTGGTCTCCCCGTCGCGGTTCGTCCAGCCGGGAATCGCCTGCAGAGCGTGGACCATGAACATGCGGGACCGTCCACCGTCGTCGTGTGCTTCCATGTGGAACCGAATGTCTGCCCAGGTCGCTCCATCGGGGACGGCGATAAAGCGACGCTCGATCCGTCCGGGAGACATGTCATCAAGGTGTTCTTCAAGCCAGCCGTCCACCAGGTGAGGCACGCCTTCCTGTTCCAGCTCTTCTCGCAAATCTTCGTCCTGCATACTCACATCGGGAATCGTTTTCAGAACAGTCACCGGCAAGCGAAACAGAGGGCCACGTTCGGGGTGTTCCGGATCCAGACCGCGAACTTCGGCGTAATGCGCTCCCGGTTCGAGTTCGGTCGGATCCACAAAGACCGAGATCCCATCGCCGGTTGAGGCCAGCGTTGCCTGCGGACCAACTCGAACCCAGTTTTCCGTGCTGTGCAGTTCGAGCCGAATTCGAAAGTCGACCTTTTCCTGACTGCTCGCGTCCGGGTGAAACAACGGCTGCACGATGACTCGAAATTCCTGCGGCTCGGCCTCATCGCTGCTTTCGAGGGGCTCGCGCAGGTAGATGCCACGTTTGCCTCCAGAGACTGTTGCTTCGATACGGATCAGCTCGGAGTTGCGGCCTGCATCCCGCGCCAGCGCTTCGAACGTCGCCGGAGTTTGAATCAGTCCCGCTCCCTGAGCCCACGGCGAAGCATCTTCGATCCACTTCGCCGTGTTCTCGAAAGCGCGGCGGACGCTTTCCGGGTTGTAAGGAATCTTCTCCGCCTTCAATGCAGACAGGACAAGAGCGAAATTGCCACAGCAGTTCGGAGACGCCATCGACGTCCCGTTCATCTGCATGTTTTTCTGCAGCGTCCACTGCGGAACCGGAGCAAATGCTCCGCCGGGCGCGAACAGATTCACTCCCATATCGCCGTCGAACGTAGGGCCGCGGGAACTCCAACTGTAAGGCTGGTCGGAAAACGTCTCACGCAGTGCGTACTGAGCTTCCATCATCTGCGGAGAAACGTGTGCCCCGATTCCTATCAGCGATGACGAAGTTCCTCCAGGCGCACCAACCGTCGAAAGAGCCGGGCCGGAGTTGCCAGCACTTGCACAGAAAATGACGCCGTGCTTAGTCACCAGTTCGTCGAAATAACGAATAATGAGCCCGTGATTCGGAGCCTTGGTGGGCTCTCCAAAACTCATGTTGACGAGGTCGCATTTGTTTTCCAGAACCGTCTTCGTCCCTCTAACCAGCGCCTGACCGGTTTCCATGCCATCAATGTAGGTGTCGCCGATCTTGACCGACACGATCTGTGCCCCAGGAGCCACACCGTCCCACTCGGGCTCACCGGGGTAATAACCGGCGACGATTCCGGCGACGTGAGTCCCGTGCGGATGCGCGTCCGCAACGATCGACAGCACCTTGCCGTTCTCGTAAATGTTGACGCCGAAGTTCAGCAACGACACCTCATCAAAGCGAGTGAACTCGCGAGCGACCCGGTAATTCGTCATCGCCTTCTCGTCAGCCAGATCGCCGTCTTCATCGGTGTCAACAGCCGCGAGCCACCGCTTGCCATCGTGAAAAACAACGCAGTCATAAATCGGGCCGGCATCGTTGTAACTTGTGCTGGCTGCCAGCAGTGCTTCAAGTCGTTTTTCGAGTTCCGGCTTGTCAACTTTCGACTCGTCTTTGCTGAAGTTCTCGATCCGGGTTCGCAAATCGTTTTCGAGTTGCCGCTGCTGCTGCATGAACTCTTTGCGACGATGTGCTTTGACGCGTTCAACCAGTTCGTGCGGATAAAGTTCGTAGCCGGCTTTCATCCCGATGCGAACGTCGCCAGTTGGAAACTTCCATTTCGGATCCAGCTTCAGGACGCGACCACTCAGGCCGGTCACCAGTCCTTTTTCCGGCTTCGTGACTTTGGACATGTCGACATCCCCGGAACCGGTCGCGTCGACAATATCGATCACCTTCGGACGTCCGTCGGGAGTGGTCTGCAGTCCGACAGCTCCAGGGTCGACGCCGGTATCGAAGATGGCGACGACGACACCGCGGCCATCGAAATCTGGATGCCGTTCGATGAACTCCAGCGCGCCGGTTTCCTGACGAGGCATCAGGCCATAGACGAACTCCCGCTTTTTCCGAGTCGTCTCTCGTTGAGCATCTGACTCCGAGGCCGTTGACGACTCCAGAATTCCAAACATCAACGTGCTGATCGACAGCAACAGCCAGTAAGTCACCGCAGTTCGGTCCCGCATGATCTGACTCTCCAGTTCCAGTCCGAGTCGCCACCCGACAAGCGATTGTCTGGACCTCAGCCAGTCGCCTTCCGGAAGCATCTGTTTTATTGTTACAACCGCCACTTCTTAATTCCGCGAGGGCTGCACAGTTTGTGGTCGCATTCGGATCATAGGCCAGAAACTCGCAAAGACTGAACCAACCGGCAAGACATGACGCCAGCATCTGGCACCAGGAAACGATTGCTGAGGTTGTAACGAAGAGAGCAGCACGTGACTGAGTTGTTAGCTTGAACCGCCATGCGTTTGGTTCGCTCTTAGCCATTTGCCTGAGGTAGATTCGGTATTACAGACCTTGCATGTATTACGCTGAGGCACGATCCTCTCAAGGTGCCATCGCGTAAGACCCCGACGAACGAGTGGAGATTCTCAATCATGAAGGCGACCAGCTACGTTCGTCGTGGATTCACGCTGATTGAATTACTCGTCGTGATCGCGATCATTGCAATTCTTGTGGCATTGCTGTTACCGGCCGTTCAACAGGCCCGTGAGGCCGCCAGACGAACTCAATGCAAAAACAACCTTAAGCAGTTAGGTCTGGCACTCCACAACTACGAAGAGACACACAAGACGTTGCCACCGGGCCTGATCACGGTTAACCCCTCCGCCAGCGTTGTGATTTGCAGTACTGGCACTGGGTATGGAGCCTCGAACTCGTGGATCGAAGCACAATCCGGAGCTGGAGGTCATGGGACCAGCTGGTTGCTTCAGATCCTCCCCTACGTCGATCAGGCCAACCTTTATGAGCAATGGGACTTCAGCACCAGCCCCTCCGGCAATCGAGCCGTGGGCGAAACCAACATCGCCATGTTCTATTGTCCGTCGCGACGTAACGACGCAAGAAGCGATGCGCGCATGTTTCAGGGCTGGCTAAGAGGCGGCAACGATTACGGTGGGTGCCTGGGAGCGTGCAACGGCTTTCACGACTGCGGCACTCACGAGTTCTGGCGAGTCGCCACCGGAAACCGTCCGGAAGCAGACTGCAAGGGAATCTTCCGAGTCAACTCGGCGACACGTTTTTCTGATGTGACGGACGGCACCAGCAACACCATCATGATCGGGGAACTCGACCGCCTGGATATTTCGAACGGAAACTTCAGTCAGGACGGCTGGGCGATCGGAGGAGCGCCTACAGTCTTCTCAACCTGCAGCAACAACTGTCGCGGACCAAACAGCAGATTCTTTGAGGAACCTGCCAGCAAACATGTTGGCGGAATTCATGCAGGCCTTGCTGATGGCTCCGTCCGATTCATCGCAGACACGATCGACAAAGGCATCTTTTCCGCACTGGGCTCCATGCAGAAAGAAGACGATCTGGGAGACTTCTAGGAGTCGGTCTGAATGTCGAGTGTGAACGGCAGTCGTGACAAGCTCAAAGACTCACTTCGACCGCTGCTTGACGGGCGCTTTCTTCTGCACGAGTCCTTCCGGTGTCTTTTGAGCCTCGGCAATCCGTTTCCGAAGTTGTCTCGACAGGCGTTTTACTAATTGCGCCGTTTCTGGATTCGTTGCGAGATTTACGAGTTCTTCCGGGTCCGAATCGTGGTTATACAGTTCCGCTCCTTCACTGCCGTCCTTGCCCCACTCCGTGTAACGATATTGCGAAACTCGCAGGCTGTAGCCAATGTCGAACTGTGTCAGCGCGTCCTGGCGAGGTCTCGCTGACGGATCGTGCAGTGCCGACAGGAGGCTGACTCCGGAAAGATTTTCGGGGGCATCGAGACCGCACAACTCAGCCAGCGTCGGATAGAAGTCTATCATCTCGGCAGGACACGCAGTGGACTTCCCGGCAGCCTTCAGGCCAGGAGCGGCGACGATCAAGGGCACGTGCGCCGAGTTCTCGAACAGTGTCGTTTTCTGGTAGTACCCGTGCTCGCCCATGTGATAACCATGATCGGATGTGAAGACGATCACCGTGTTTTCGGCAAGCCCCAGGCGATCAACTGCTTCAACGATCCGTCCCACCTGGGCGTCCGCAAAAGTGATCGATGCGTAATATGCCTGGATGGCCTGTCGCGCCAGATCATCGGCCAGATTGAGCTGATCCTTTTTTCGAGTGAGTGATTTCACGGCAGGACCGGGAAGCGTGTCGAAGTATCCATCCGGCACATTGGGGACGACGATTTTGTGCAGTGGATATCGATCGAAATAACTTTTCGGAGCAACATACGGCGTATGAGGCCGGTACATCCCGACGGCCATAAAAAACGGCGACTTCTCTTTCGCGTGTTCGCTCAGCAGCTTGATGGCGTGTTCGGCTCCGATCGCGTCGGTCTGTTCGTCGTCGGTGCCATCGGCGGCGAGCCAGCTGAGAGTTCCACCGTAGCTGCCCGGTCGCAGACTGAAGACCTTAGACTCATCTGTCTTGTCGCGACCGATCGGGTTGAACGTTCGATCCCAGGACTGGGGGTCATCGTGCCCGTCATTCCCGATGTCGGCCGGCACGTTGTAGTGGTAGATCTTGCCGACGCGAGTCGCGGTATAACCAGCTCGGCGAAACATCTGAGACATGCTCTGTACTTCGGGCAACTTCTCTCGCAGCCGGATCGCGTTCTTCTGAATCAACGTCTGATCCGGATACAGACCGGTCATGAACGATGCCCGGCTGGGACCACAAAGCGGAAACTGACAGTACGCCCGCTCAAACCGAACACCTCGCTTTGCCAGTGCATCGATGTTGGGTGATTTGACCAACGAATGCCCATAGCAGCCGAGGTCGCAATTCAGATCGTCGCAGATCAGAAACAGAACATTGAGCTTTTGATCGGCGGCCTCGCAACGCGCAAGGTCCAAGCCAAAAAGAATGGCAGTCGCGACCGCCAACAGAAGGAATTCGCTTCGCAATCTGATCATGACCAATACCTCATCTCCGGGGATCCGAACCTGCAACGAATAAGAATGCCAAACACACAACCTGCTGTGATCACAAAGCCGGAGGCTGCCAGGCAGGGATTCCGGTTGAGTCCAACTGCTTTTGAAACAGGACGTGGAACGGTCTGGTTGGCGACATCGGCGCGGACTCGTTGTCCATCATCGGCACGGTCTGCTTCCACCAGGCATCGTAGGCCGTCTGCATTTCTTTCACGATATCCGGGTGCTGATCAATAATGTTCGTCTTCTGACCGGGATCTTTCTGCATGTCGTACAGAGCGTTGTTTTCAACAAAGCGGAACCGCTGATTGCGAACGGCAAAATCTTTCCACTGGCTGTCGTTGGGATCGGCCCCGGTCTTCCAGCGACCTTTGTGAGTAAACAGGTAGCGGTCTTCCCAGTCGACGTTCTGTTGTTCGATTAGAGGAAGCAGACTGCGGCCTTCGACCTGCTGCCGGGGAATGGTTGCCCCCGCAAAGCCGGCGAGCGTCGGCAGGATATCAATGTGCGCGGCGATAAAATCAACGTCGCGGTCCGGAGTGATTCGACCGTCCCAACGCACGAAGAAGGGAACTCGGACACCGCCTTCATCCGCGCTGCCTTTCTGGCCTTTCATTCCGGCGTTGTAGAGAAACATGTCTTTTCCGTCGGGCGACTTACCCAGAGACTGGCCAGGGCGGCCTGAGCCACCGCCGGTCATCCCGTTGTCCGACATGAAGATGACAACCGTGTTCTCAAACAGTTTCCACTTTTCGAGGTTCGCCAATAATCGACCGACGTTCTCGTCGATGTTCTCGATCATGCCGTAAAAACCAGCCTGCTGCTCTCCGAATCCGACATCAGTGAATCGCTTGCGATTCTTCGGAGGCGCAATGAACGGGCCGTGCGGTGCGTTTGTCGTGATGTAGGCGAAGAACGGCTTATCGCCATCCTTCGCGGCCTTGATCCAACCCATCGCTGCGGTGAAAAAAAGGTCCGTGCAGAATCCTTCGGTCTTGACGAATGAACCGTTGTGGCGAATAGCCGGGTCGAAATACTTGTTGCCGGGAGCGTCAGCGCAACTGCACGCATAGGCCTGTCCGATGCCGCCGGCTCCGTGAATGAACGCTTCGTCGAATCCGCGCCGGTGAGGCTGACGATCCTCTTCATCTCCCAGATGCCACTTGCCAAAGATGCCGCTGGTGTAGCCAGCGGTCTTCAATATCTGAGGCAGCGTGGTCGCGTTAAGTGTCAGACGCTCGCGTTCGAGAATCGTGTGAGTGACGCCGTTCCTCATCGGGTGCCGGCCGGTCATCAGCGCGGCGCGAGTCGGCGAACACGTCGGAGCGACCAGAAACCGAGTGAACCGTGTACTCGAATCGTAAAGTCGATCCAGATTGGGAGTCTGGATCCAGGGATGACCATGCCTCCCCACCGGTCCGTAGCCCTGGTCATCAGTAATGACCAGGATAATGTTCGGCTTCGAACCTTTCAGAGACTCGGCAGCAGAAGCGCGACCGACACTCAGCAGGCAGGTCAACGAGAAAACGACAAGCAGCATCAGCGGAGTTCTGCAATTCATGAGTACCAATTCCGGGTGAGGGTGAAATTCGCCGCTTCTGAAGCCGGAGGCTTACAGCCTGGTGAATAAGTTATTCGAACATCCGAGTCACACGGCAGGGTGCGTCAAAGAAGGGTGTCCGCAGCGAATTCAAACGAATCGCCCGGAAGAATGCCACGTTACCAACGATTCGTTGGGCAAACTGCAGCCGCTCGTTCTCAGGAATCAGCAGGGTGAGTGAAGCAACGCGGAGGGTCAGGCTGCTGCCAGGCACTCATGCCGCCGTCGACCAGCACCATCTGTCCGTGAATGTGAGACGCCAGATCGCTGACCAGAAATGCCGCCGTCGGGCCACAGACTTCCGAGCCTGGCACCTGCTGATTGGGAGTGTGAAGTTTCATCCACTCGGTGACGCCTGGCTGATCGAGCGCTGATGCCGTCAGCGGTGTTCGTACCAGACCTGGAGCCATCCCGTTGACTCGAATTCCGCGGGGAGCCAGTGAAACGCACAACGTACGCACCATGGCGTCGACCGCTCCTTTGGACGTGTCGTATGCCGAGTGCGTCTGCTCGGCCAGTCGACCGTTGATTGACCCTGTCAGCAAAACTCGACCGCCAGTCCCCTGCCCTACCCAGCGTCGAGCGAAACGCTGAATCAGAAAGAAGTGCGAGAACACGTTCAGCCGCATGGTTTTCTCGAACGTCGCAAAGTCAATTCCCAGAAAGTCTGGCTCGCAGTATGTTCCTGCGTTGCTGATAAGAATGTCGATGTCGGCGCTGGCGGAGATCGACTGCGTGAATAAAGCATCGACGGCCTCTTCGGTCGGCGCAGCGAGGTTGGCGGTCACCAGCTGACATTCAACATTCAGACGGCGGATGGCCGACACGGCTTCTTCAGCAGTGGAATCCGCCTGCAGCCCATGCAGGACGATGTTCGCTCCCGCTTGCGCGAGAGATTCTGCGATGGCACGTCCAACACCCCTCGTGCCTCCGGTCACCAGTGCTGTGTGACCTTTCAGTGTGATCATGACCGCATCCTCGATTGATCCAGCTCAACTGATTCTGATTGCCAGTATCAGCACAACGCTACAAACCCGACGACAACAATGTCTACCCAGCCCACACGCAGCATCAGTCGGCAACTACCCGTCTGCTTCCCAACCGATTCATCGCATTCGTCGATGCATTGCGCGAAGGCGTTCTGCCAGACGAACGTCTTTTGGACGACCGGACTCGATCAGATGATCGGCGAGCGGGATCAGGTTCAGCACGTCGCACTCCCACCCCAGCGCGATCCGCCTGGTTGTCTGTTGGTGAAGCGCCCTGAAGGTTCCACCGCCCGACAGTTCAGCGATCAGATCCAGATCGCCCAGAGTGGTAACGGTGACAAAGCTGTAGCCATCTCGCAGAACCGAAACGTTCCACGGAACATCAACCCCCGGCTCCAGCCCGCGAGGATAAGGATTCAAAGGCGTCAAAGCGTCAACGATCTTTCGAAAGTTCTCGCGTGAACGTCGATAGACGATATCGAGATCGTTGATCTTCTTCCGCAGTCCCAGCGCCTGTGCAGCCACACCGCCAACGACAAAGAATTCGACGTGCGCATCGATCAGAACCTTCAGCAGCCGTCGTGCCAGTTCTTCTTTAGTCGGTCGGGACATTCTTCTCGGACGAGTCATGCGGTCAAATCTTCACGGGAGCAACGCTGGACGTAAGCCGTGTATCCAACAAATCGTCAGACAGATTCCAGTACGAAGGTATCGGCGTCTCGATAGTTAAGTGATCATACCGAATTGGATGGAGCAGACTGATCGATCGAGCGTGCAAAGCAATCCGAGTATCTGATGCCGCCTGTCGGGCAGTCGTCTCACCGCATGCGGAAGCATCGACGGACACGTTCAATGCCGGCTTGCTCAACGTCGCGATTAAGTTGTCGTCATCCAGCCATTCGCCTGCACCGTACTTGGTGTCGCCCGCAACGGGGCACCCGCGAGAAGCAAACTGAACTCGAATCTGGTGCATTCTTCCCGTCAGCAGTTTGACTTCGACGAGCCACCGGTTGTCGATCTGTTGCAGCGTTCGGTATTCAAGGCGAGCCTCTTTCGCACCTGCCGTGTCCGCGCTGACCACTTGCGAAATCGCCTGATCAGGCACCTTGAGCAACCAGTCAACAAGCAGTCCGGAATCGGATTCCGGTCGCTGTTCGAGCAGGGACCAGTAGATTTTCGAAACCTGTCGTTTCTCGAACTGTTCTGCCACTCTGGCCGCTGCCTTGGAGTTTCGCGTAAACACCAGCGTCCCGGATGTTGCACGGTCGAGTCGATGGGGGATCCCCAGATAGACATTTCCGGGTTTGTGATACTTCTCAGCGAGCCACGCCTTAACCAGCCCCACCATCGTCGCCTCACCGCACGGAACTCCTTCAGTCAGAATCCCCGCTGGCTTGTTCACGACAATGAGCGGTCCGTCTTCCAGCAAAAGCCAGTCGGGAACGTTGTTCATTTCATGGCTGGGGCCGATTTTCAACAATGGGCCGGAACTTGATGTCATCCTGGAAATCCCTGAAAAGACTCTGGCAGCAAGTGGGTGCTGATGCGCTGGAATGTCGGCGCGGAATGCTTGCAGCATTCCGGAAAACGTTCGGTATCGGAAGGATCAGGAAATGCCAGTGGAATCTCATGCCGTCCCTGATCCTGACCGACAACTGTAGTTTATCAGGCAAGTGGCCAGCGTGGCTGGTTTGCCACAACCAAAGAGGCCCAGTAGACCTCACCGAATGATGCGTGCAAAGCGCGCGGATGTTTCGCAGAAAGATTCTAAGACTTGGCGCGGCGACAGGATGACTTCTATCATCCGCGCCCGCAATCGGAGAGGTGACAGAGTGGCCGATTGTGCCGGTCTCGAAAACCGGTGTACCGCAAGGTACCGAGGGTTCAAATCCCTCCCTCTCCGCTCTTACCAGATAAGGACTTACGTCAATCGGACGTGAGTCCTTTTTTCGTGCCTCGCTCAGATCTATAACAAATCTATAACAGCAGGGCGCTCAGATGGGGGTGCACGGCTCGCGCTGTTCTCACGACCACGAATAATGCTGAGATGGTTTCTCATTGACCGTCTGACGGTTCGTCACCAGTTCGTGCAGGTCACACACAGTACCGACTCAATTCTTGCGAGCCTTGATG
>JAQBWV010000476.1 GCA_027624335.1 Planctomycetota bacterium | reverse complement strand
CGCGGAACTGGCGACCATGCATCGCCGGACCGGTGGGGAATACGTTTATCTGTCGCGAGCGTACGGTCCGTGGCTCGGTTTCCTGTTCGGCTGGGCGCAGCTGACCGGCGTATTCAGTGGCAGTATTGGGACGATGGCCTACGTGTTTTCTGACTACGCCGTTGCCTCGCTGAAGTTTCCGGAGTCTGCCGGAGTCTGGGTGGCTCTGGCTGTCGTCGCCGTGCTGACCACGCTGCACATTCTGGGAGTGAGAACAGGGAAGACGGTTCAGAATGTGCTAACCCTCGCAAAGCTCGTCGGCCTGGCCATGCTGCTGACGGTAGGTCTGCTGGCTGAAACCTTGGAGCCACTGACGATGAAACTGCCAGCAGGCGGCGGCGGTTTTGGATTCGCGATGATTTTCATTCTGTACGCGTACGGCGGCTGGAATGACGCAGCCATGGTGTCGACCGAAATTCGTGATACAAGAAAGAACACTCCGCGATCTCTGCTGATCGGGATAGCGCTCATTTCGTGCATCTATCTGCTGGTGAATCTGGCCTACTTACGAGGACTCGGATTCGCTGGGATCCGAGAATCGGGAACGCCGGCCACCGATGTGATCGCTCAGTCGCAATTGCTGGATGCGACGGTTCGCGGTTGGAGCGTGCAGGTGATCGCCGTTCTGGTGATGCTGTCTGCGCTGGGAGCAGTCCACGGACTGATCTTTACGGGCTCGCGACTGTACGCGGCGATGGGAGCCGATCATGTGCTGTTTGCGAAACTGGGACGCTGGCATCCACGACTGGGGTCGCCCGTCTGGTCGCTCATTGCACAGGCGTTCCTGACGGGCTTGTTGATCGTGACCGTTGGAACGGAATCTGGTCGGAACAGTGTGAACACCCTGGTGAAGGCTCTCGGTCGCGCAGCGGTCCCATGGGAAAACTTTGGAGGCGGATTCGACACTCTCCTGGCTGCGACGGCTCCCGTGTTCTGGTCGTTCTTTCTGCTAAGCGGTTTGTCTCTGTTTGTATTTCGAATTCGACAACCCCAGGCTGACCGCCCGTTTCGGACGCCGCTGTTCCCCGTCGTGCCGCTTGTGTTTGTGCTGAGCTGCGTTTACATGGTTCACTCAAGCATCGTTTATGCAGGAAGCCTCGCTCTGCTCGCCCTGATCCCATTGGCCGCAGGAGTCCCGCTGTTCCTGCTGAGTCCCCGACACGCAACTTCGACATCGTAAGCATCAGGTTCAACAGTCATGGCAAAACGAGCAGCTTCTACTTCGACAAATCTCGACACAACGGAAGTCACCATAAACAGTCACGCGGCGATTTCGCGCGTCACAAAGATGATGTCGATCCCCGGAAAGAGCGGTGAGGAGCGGGCGATCGCTGACTTCATCACGGGTGAGCTTAAGAATGCGGGAGTTCCGGAGTCGGCGATCCAGACCGATTCGGCAAATAAGAAAAGTCATCTCGGCGGCCAGATCGGCAATCTGATAGTCAAACTGCCGGGAACCGTAAAAGGCCCTCGTCGTCTCCTGATGGGGCACATTGACACCGTCCCGTTGTGTGTCGGCTGCCGACCGGTTCGTGATGGTAACCTGATCCGACCGAAGGATCCGACGACGGCTCTGGGCGGTGACAATCGCGCGGGGGCGTGCGTCGTACTGACCACGGCGCTGGAGATCCTCAAGCGAAAGTTGCCGCATCCACCACTGACGTTGCTGTGGCCTGTTCAGGAGGAAGTCGGCCTGGTCGGTGCGAAATATGTAAACGCCGCGAAACTTGGCAATCCGGAACTGTCATTCAACTGGGACGGTGGCCCGCCGGACATGCTGGTCATCGGAGCTACCGGAGACTTCAACATCGAAATCAAAGTCAACGGAATTGCCAGCCACGCCGGGGCTCATCCCGAAGACGGCGTCAACGCGGCGGCCATCGCGGCGCTGGCCATCACTGATTTGACTCGCGACGGCTGGCACGGCCTGATCCAGAAAGGCCGCCACTCAGGGACCAGCAACATCGGAGTGATCTCGGGCGGCGACGCGACGAACGTCGTCATGTCACAGCTTCAAATCCGCGCCGAAGCACGCAGCCATGATCCGAAGTTTCGCCAGAAAATCGTCGACCAGATCCGTAAGGCGTTCGAGAAAGCCGCTCGCGAGTTGAAGAACGCTGCTGGACGCCGAGGCTCGATCGAGTTCGAAGCGACACTCAAGTACGAGTCCTTCAAGATGGACCTCAACGAACCGTCCGTCGAAGCGGCAAAGTCTGCCATGGAATCTCTGGGGATGGCTCCGGCCTACCGGATTTCAAACGGAGGCCTCGACGCCAACTGGATGACTGCCAACGGCATTCCCACCGTCACGATGGGCTGCGGTCAACAGAGCATTCACACGGTCGACGAGACTTTGCATATCGAAAGCTTCCTGCAGGCCTGCCACGTCGCGATGAAACTGGCAACAACGGTGTAGTCCATGTCTCATGCAGGTCAGGCTCTGCCGGATGGAGATCCTGACCTGCGGTCGCGGACTCTGCGTTCGATGCGTTCAGCCTGGTAAATCTTCCGTTAGGCATCTTTTTCGTCGTTGTCGTTGTCGTCGTCAGACGGATCGAACTTTGGTGGTTCGAACTTTGGAGCCGTTACTTCGCTCACTTCCTCTTTC
>JAQBWV010000140.1 GCA_027624335.1 Planctomycetota bacterium | reverse complement strand
GGCGGGAAAAATACGAGAACTTGGACCAGCCACGGACATCTACACGCTGGGAGCAATTCTCTTCTGTATTCTGACTGGTCAAGCTCCTATTGGTGCCAGACCGAAAGCACTGTCAACTTCGGCCAGTAAACCGGCGTTAAGTGATCATAAGTGGCTCTCTGTCATGCAGCTCGTTGAGCACGCGAAACAGGGGCGGTTTCCCAGACCTCGGTTGCTTCAACCGCTCGTTCCGCCAGCACTGGAAGCGGTCTGCCTGAAAGCAATGTCATTGAACACGAAAGTTCGATACCAGTCGGCCACAGAAGTGCGAGAGGAAACTCAGCGATGGCTGAGCGACGAACCTGTTTCCGCCTGGCGTGAACCATTTATCGTGCGGGCGCGAAGGTGGATTCGCCGACATCAGACTGCTGTTGTATCGACATCCGCCGTAGTCATCATGGCGGTATTGTCATTGTCCGTATTATCGGTTGTTGTCACCGGCAAGAACCGTGATCTGAAGACGGCCAACGATGCTGAGCGACTTGCTCGCGAGGCGGCTGAGTCTAACGAACGACGGGCCATTAATGGTGAAACACTGGCTCGACAGAACGAGCGTCGCGCGATCGACGGCGAGACTCTGGCCCGGAAAAACGAGCAACGGGCGATTGACGGTGAGCAGAAGGCGGAAGCGGCAAAGCTGGTCGCCGAACAGAACGAGCACCTGGCGGTACAACGTGCCGAAGAAGCCCGCCGTTCACTGTACTTCAGCTCAATCGCGCTGGCAGATGCCATGCGCCGAAGAAATCAGTCACGACAAGCGGAAGAAACTCTCGATCGTTGTCCGCCAGATCTGCGTAACTGGGAATGGCATTATCTGAGACGACAATGCGATCACTCGATCAGAACAATGGACCAGCAGGCCGCTGTCAGTTCGGTCGCGGTCAGCCAGGACGGTTCATTGATTGCCTCAGCAGCCGGTGGAGTTTACATCGGCGTGTCTCGCGATCCTGGATGCGTTCACATTTGGGATGCGGTGACAGGACAGCGGGTTCGAACGATTAATGTAACAACGGGCGCTGTCAGTTCAGTAGCGTTTCACCCGAATGGAAACACGATCGTCACTGCATGCACCAAAGGAATCGTCGCTGTCTGGAAGATTTCCGACGGCAAGCTCGTCCGCGAAATTGGGCGACATACAGGCATAGCATATTCGGCGGTATTCGACTCGAAAGGGGAACATGTTCTGTCCGGTGGTGCCGACGGGATTGCAAAGCTCTGGAACAGCGAATCCGGTTTGATTCATGAGTTTGCCAACAACTCCGCCGTTAGAGACGTTGCTCTGTCTCACAGTGGATTGATGGCCGCCACAGCTTCTGCCAAGTCCTATCGTTTATGGGATATCCGATCTGGAAAAATGAAACGTGAACTTCCAACGATAGACGGACGCGGAAATTGGACATACCACGCGTTTCCAACGGTTTGTTTCATGGAAAGAGATGGCGTTGCACCAACATTGCTGACACCACAGGAAAACGCCACTCACGACGTCGGTTACTGGTACACGGAAAACTCATTTGCCTTGCCCTGGCGAGGACATACCGAATCCGTGCTGGATGTAGCGTCGCACTTAATACATAAGAGAGTTGCATCTGGCTCGTGGGATCTGACCGTTCGTATCTGGTCACCGCGCGGACTTCCGGAAAGGACGTTACAGGGTCACGATGACGCCGTTCAAAGCGTCGCCTGGACTCCCAACGGAGAACAGGTCGTCTCTGGAAGCCGTGACGGAACAATCAAGGTCTGGAATGCTCTTGTTGATCCAGAAGCAATGCAGATGAGTAGAAAGAGCGTCGAGGGACTTACTCTGTCACCGGATGGAAAATGGATCGGCGGAAACTTCACGGATTCGATCGCGGTCTGGTCTCTGGAAACTGGCAGCGAGGTGTTGAAGATTCCCAAGAAAGATCGATTTACTGTCGACAAACCACTCAGTCCGACGTGTCAGGTTCATGTGCTTCCTGGTCGCAACGGAGTTGTCGTTCTCGACAAGCAAAACGTGCATCTGTTGAGCCTTGAAACGGGCGAAACTCTCCACACGTGGGAGGTATTCAAAAGGGATCCCGGCAACGCGACTGAATGGCAAAGTGCATTGAGTTCTGATGGCCAGCAGCTGGCTATCTTCAGTAAGTGGGAAGGAATCACTGTCTGGAGCGTCTCACGATTAACGACAGGGCCAACGAAGAGAATACAAGTTGTCGGTTTACCTGAGATGATCCGATTTGATGTGGGTGATGAAAGTCGACTGATAGCAGTTGCCGGTGGTGTGGGCATTCTGAGAGCAGATATCCATTCAGGCGAGATTACGCGTCAGGCCATTGACGGTCTGGGGACGTCTATCGCCAGTGCTGCTTTGAGCAGCGACGGCCGCTTGCTGGCAATCACACCGTCATCCAGAAACAAGAATGGTTCACAGAGCGCCGCAACCGAGATTGATCTGTTTGACGTGTCAAAGGGACAGTTTCTTCGAACGCTCAAGGGCCATCAGTACCTGGTAAAGTCGCTGGACTTTTTGCCCGACGGAAGTCGCCTGATCTCTGGCAGCTGGGATCGGACCATCAAGATCTGGGACGTCGCGACAGGCAGCGAGGCGCTCACGCTAACGGACATGACAGAAGCGGCTACCCAACTGGCTGTATCCCCCGACGGATCACAGATCGTTTCATCCGCTGATTCACTTCGAGTCTGGAACGGCACTCGGATCGAGGTGAACGTTCCTGTTTTGCGCCCGCCGACCGAAAAGCCTGAATCACGGAAAACACCGAATGTGTCAATCAAAAAGGTTGAGACGCAGCAACCATCCGGAACATCGCTCGAAAAGCTGATGACGTTTTTCAAACCGCCAGAGATGGCCGGGAAACCAGCACCTGACTTCACGCTATCCTTGCTCAACGGTGAGAAGTTCAGACTGGCAGATCGCAAGGGACAGGTCGTCATTCTTGTCTTCTGGACAACTTGGTGCGCTCCGTGTCTGGATGCGTTGACCACCGTCGATCGCGTCATACGCGAACTGGACAGCAAGGAGATTCAACTGGTAGCCGTCAACGTGATGGAAGATGAAGGCAAGATCACATCACTGCTGGAGAAAAAGAGTCTGAGCCTGACCGTTGTCCTCGATTCTGATCGAGCGGTGTCGCAGCTCTATCACGCTAACGGACTTCCTCAAACCGTGATCATTGACAGCGGCGGAAACGTACACAGCAACTTCTCCGGCGTACCTCCTGAAGAAAAGTTTCGAGCGGCTATTACTGAAGCTTCAGGTGGCAAGTCGAAGTAATGTCAGGTGTGCTCAACAGAGTCACTCACAATCTTTAAGGAAGAATTCTGCGATCGTGTGGTTTGTTACGAGCTGGTGCTTTGTCAGGGTCAACACTTCGGATTGACCGTAGTGGGATTTGCCAGAATCCCATTGCCCTGCAATCCCTTCAGGAATTCTGGCGAATTCCACTACCCGAAAAATCGCCTCTGACAAAGCACTCAGAAGTATGCTCAGCGTGGTTTCTCTGAAGCCGGGAAGTCAGTGCCCGCGGACGTTTCCGAATTGCTCGATATGCAATCGGGATGTGAACTGAAAGCCGTTCGCGTCGGACGCGGCCTGGATCCAGCCGGTCTTTGTCGCGAGTTCTTCGCGAGTCGCTGCCTGAGGCATTAACCAGACTCTGGCACGGTCGATTTCGGGAAACTCTGCCAGCCACACCCCAACGTCGGCGACGTCGGTCGGCTGGTCAATCACGAACTTGAACTGGTAAGCCGATTCCGAAATCAAACTTCGAATCACGTCGGGTCGGTGTCGTAATTGCTCGTGCCGGTCTGACCACACGAGCGACCGCTCAGTGCTCGGTGTTGAATTCGCAAGTTTGGGACTGATCGACATCAGGTCGGTCGAGGCCGGGCGAAAGACAGTTCCGGCAGTTTCGAGCGTGACGAAGTTTCCTGCCTGTTGAAGGTCGGCCGTCAGTCGGACGATGTCGGGTATCAGTAGTGGCTCGCCGCCGGTAACGACAACGTGTTGCTCATCAAGGTCGGCGATCTGCTCCAGTACCTGTTCGACGGTCTGCTGCCCGCCTTCCGGTTTCCAGGACGTGAACGGCGTGTCGCAAAACCAGCACCGCAGATTGCAGCCGGTTGTCCGGACAAAAATTGACGGCGTACCAGTGAACTGCCCCTCGCCCTGGATCGACTTGTAAATCTCAGCAATTCGCAACACGGAAATACGTCACCTTGAAGATCGATCACGGCAGCTTCCAGCAGGACGCTGAGACACGAACTCCACATTCTTATCGTTCCTGACGGACTGCGGAGCGAGAATCAACGGTCAGCCAGAGTCTCCCCGATCTATTCGCGTCGTCAAGCATCTCGCCCTCTAAGAAACGAACGGTCTCAAATCCACGATCGACTCAGTTGGTTGAATCGCAACACCCCGAGATTCAGACAGGCTCGGTGGCCGAGCGATTCGGTTCGAAAACGATTGTTCTATTCCAGTGCCTGAGATCAATTCGAGAATGAATCGGGAAGAATCCACTTTGGTAACTGCCAGCGATTGGCTAACGTGTGACGCGTCCGTGCGGATTTCGTTGCGGATGTGTATGATTTTTCGTTGGGAACCGGGCCCCAGTCTTTCGATTTTTCCTGCTCTCTATTGCGGTCCCGAAGCAAGTTGGAATTCCAACGTATCAACGAAGTTGTAGTCCAGGCGGTTTGGTTGCCGCCTCGTTCGGGAGATTGCACCCAGGATGCCGCACACGACGACGTACGATTACGACACTGCGAACGGCTATGTGGTCGTGTCTTTCAATCCCTCACTGGCCGATTGCCGGTGGGGTGACATTGAGCAGGTTGGCACGGAAATCAAACAGCAACTTGTCGCTCTTGATCGCCCGGTCTTCTTCGTTGACCTGACTCGACTTGAGTATATGGGCAGTTCGATGGTGGCGCTGATTGTCAAACTGTGGAAGACAACTCAGGAAAAGAACGGTGACATGGTTGTCGTCAATAACAGCATGATGATCGGTGAGGTGCTGGAAATCGCCGGCCTGGCACGCATCTGGAACATCGTCGATTCCCGCGAGGCTGCCGAGAAATTGCTTGGTGTAGGCCGCTTCGGCCCGGCATCGCCGATGTCACGTTTTTTCCTGGCCATTCTGGGTTGGGTCATGGCTGCGGGAGCTCAATATTTTGTCGTGGCCCCGCAGAAACAGCTAATCGTAATCGATCCAAAGACGGCTCAGATTCTGGTCTTTACGTGTGGAGGCATTGCCGTCATTGCCGGACTTGTCGCTGCCATTCGCGACCAGCGTGTCTGGCGGCTGCTAGGAATACTACTGGTGATCGTCGCGACCGGTGTGGTCGTGGCCGCCGCAGTCGCATAACTCAGCATCAGCGATTCACTGGCTGACAAACCTTGAACCCACATCTGATCGCTCGTTAGAGAACGAGTAAATGACTTACGCAGGAGGTAATCATGTCAACGGAAGCAACCACTGGAACCGGCGTCACTCCTGCCACGCAATCCGAAGGTCTGGAAGTTCGACAAAAGGCGCTGCAGGAAGAGTTGCGGGAACTGATCGACGTCGTGGGTCCAGCCCCGCTCGTCGACCTGCTGCTGGAGCGAGCATTTCAACTCAACGCGACTGATATTCACATCGACCCGAATGAACAGGGACTGCGAGTCCGGCTGCGAGTCGACGGGATGCTGCATGACGTCATGCAGCTGCCGCAGAAGTTGACCGCACAGGTGATTTCGCGGCTGAAGCTCATGGCCGGTATGGACATCACCGAGCGTCGCGCCGCCCAGGACGGACACATTTCCAAGTCAGTCATCAAGCATCAGCGAGATATCCGGGTCGGCGGCGGACCGACAATTCACGGTGAACGACTCGTTCTGCGGCTGATGCCCGACGACAAGTCATTCACCAGTCTGGAAGAACTTGGCTTCGAGCCCGAGCAGCTCGATAAGGTTCAGCGGCTGGTCGATATCCCGTACGGAGTGTTGCTGTCGGTCGGACCTGTTGGATCGGGAAAGAGCACTACCGTCTACAGCGCGCTGACGATGCGCAATCGTCCCACAGAGAGCGTCGTCACGATCGAAGACCCGGTCGAACGCCACATGGAAGGCATCAATCAGATTCAGATTGACGCCAAAATCGGCTTCACATTCGTGAAGTGTCTGCGAGGCGTACTTCGACAGGATCCGGACGTCATTATGGTCGGCGAAATTCGTGATCCGGAGACCGCTCAGATCGCAACGCGAGCCGGATTGACCGGCGTCACCGTTCTCAGCACTCTGCACGCTAACGACAGTCTGGCCGTGATCGACGTGTTCCGAGAGTTCGGCGTCCCGCCGATGTTCATCGTCGACGCCTTGAAATGCATCATCGCACAGCGACTGATCCGCAAAATTTGTCCGAAATGCAGGGAAGGGTACGCTCCAGACGCGAGTGCCAAAGCCATCCTCAACCTGTCTGACGACGAAGCGGCCAGCACCACACTTTATCGCGGCCAAGGCTGTGACAGTTGCTTCTCAACTGGCTATTCAGGGCGCACCGGAGTATTTGAGATTTTGACGTTCACCCCCGAACTAAGGCATGCTGTATTGCGAGTAGATGGCCAGGACGACATCCGGGAAATCGCAGTCAGAAATGGTCTGGTAACACTGGAAGACTCCGCTCGGCGAAAGGTTCTCCGCGGGGAAACAACCGTCGAAGAACTGCTTCAACTCCAGTCAGCATTCTCGACGTAATAACTTCTTAGAATGCCGCCTGATCACAGCGTCGTCCGCGTTTGTGACGTCGAGTCAGTCTGCTGGCCAGGATGACCATTCATGGACAACTCGCACCGTTTCTGCACATAGCGTGGTGAGTTGCTCGGCGGTGATCGAAAGCGGCGGAGTCATGTAGATTACGTTACCGAATGGCCGCAGCCAGATACCCGCCTCGACAAATCGAGCACGCAGTTGATCCAGATGGTGCAGGTGCTCAACCTGGATAACGCCGACGGCTCCCTTGGCGCGGACATCAACCACGCCCGGTAATTCTCGACACGGACTCAGCTGGTCGGACAGTTCAGCTTGCATGGCTAACGCCCGGTCGAGTCGAGGTTCTGTTTCGAACAGATCGAGCGACGCATTCGCCGCGGCGCATGCCAACGGGTTGGCCATGAACGTCGGACCGTGCATCAGGGCCGCCAATGAGTCATCCGAAAGAAAGGTGTTGAACACGTCGTCGGTCGCGATCGTTGCGGCCAGGCTGAGCGTTCCTCCCGTCAAACCCTTTCCGACGCAAAGAATGTCGGGCACAACGTCGGCTTGCTCGCAGGCGAACATCGTACCGGTACGACCAAATCCCGTGGCAATTTCGTCGGCGATCAGCAGAACCTGATTTCGCTGGCAAGCCTCCCGGATTTTCGCGACGGACTCGGGCGAATGGAACTTCATCCCGCCGGCACCCTGGATCAGCGGCTCGATAATCACACCGGCAATCTCGCTTTGCTGCGAACCAAGAAATGCGTCGAAAGCGGCGTGTTCGGCTTCGGACGTCGGAATCTGACGCGAGTACTGCTCCAGCAGAAAGCCCTTGAAGTGGCTGTGCATGCTGTTAAGCGGATCACAAACGGACATCGCTCCGGTGGTGTCGCCATGATAGGCGTGCTGAAACGATACAAACTTCGTCCGTCCCTCAACGCCCTGGTTCAGCCAGAACTGAACCGCAATCTTCAACGCCACTTCGACAGACACGCTGCCGGAATCCGAGAAGAAAACTCGATTCAGATTGCCGGGAGTCAACCTCGCCAGACGCTGAGCGAGCCGCAACGCCGGCTCATGATTGATCCCGCCAAACATGACGTGTGGCATCACTCGCAGCTGCTCTTCGACAGCCTGGCGAATGTGAGGATGGTTGTAACCGTGACAGGCGGTCCACCACGAGGCCATGCCGTCAATCAGTTTTCGCCCGTCAGCAAGAACCAGATGCACGTCTTCTGTTGCGACAACCGGGAGCGGCAACGGCGACGTCTCCATCTGCGTGTACGGCATCCAGATGTTTCTATATCCCGACTGCTGCCAGTCCGGCGTCGACAGGTTGTGGGATTCCGAGGACATCGTCCGGAAGGCTCCGCAGAAAATTCTTAACGGGACTGGTTCTCAATGCAGAACGCTCCGGTCATGAACGATGACTGGAGCGTTCTTTGTACGAGAATGTCAACGTCCTGGCGAATCAGGATTTGGGTAATTCCTCGTCAACGGACCTTTGGCACTTCGATCAGTCTCGGCACGGGATCGAAGATGACGGTCTCCGCTGGGTTGCCGGGGATGACGATACTTTCCCCGGTCGCAAAGGCATTCCCGCTCGTACTTGTGTGATGCTTCGCCCGGAAAATATCCGCCAGCGGAGCGAGCCTTGGATCCTGCGGTGAGTCAAACGAGCCGATGGTCACCATCGACTCGAATCTGTCGTGGTACTCGTACGCTTCGAAGGTGCGTCCCTGTTGACTTCCATGAAACAGTCCTTCTCGAAGCATCTTTGTGACCTTCCACGCTCGCTCGGCACCGTCGATCAGTGTTCCACCAGGCTTAAACAGGCTCAGTGCTTTCTGGTAGTTGCGTTCACCGATTCCGGTCTGCGAACGTCCTTTGAACGATGCCACAACAAGCGTGTATTTCCCTTTGTTCTGCAGGATCGAATACTCGGCGTTCCCGTTCAGCCGCACGAGCATCGGGTCTCGTTTGGTTTTCGCGACTTCTTCCTGACTGAACAGCGGATTGATCGTCAGGAAAGCGCCACTGAAAGGCCCTGGTTGCCCGGGAGTCGATCTGAAAGCAAGGCCGCCCTTTTCCCAGGCATCCTTCAGATTGAGGTCATCAAGTTTAAGCCGCTTGATGAAGTCGCGAGTTTTTTGTGCGGTCGAATGATCAACCGTTGGATAGTTACCGGCCAGCACCGAAATGCTGTTACCCCCCACTGCACCTTTGGTGGTGAGCTTTCGACCGAGTGCGTCCTGACCGAGTTCCTGCCTTTGCTCGGCGGCTTCGCTCATTCGAAAGGTGTAGGCGGGGATACCTCGTTTACGCAGAGCGTAGACCAGCTGGCCGGCCGCTTCCGTCGGCGAGAGTCCATTGACTCGAACGTTCTGATGCCGTTCCGAAAAGCTGGCGACCATGATCATCCACGGTCCATGCTCCCTGGTGATGGTGTATGTCCGGTTTAGCGTCGCATCAATGCGAGCGGCCAATGCGGAACCGGCGCAAGCGATCAGCGCTGTGACGACCATAATGAGTGTGCACGAGAATCGAGCACGCATGGCGAACTCCGTTCCGACAGGCGCGAGAGGTGGGAAGACTGTAATGCGGAAAGGCCTAACGCGAACTGCTCGAATTGCCTGTAGCGGCTTCGATCACGATTTCTCACTGCAGCTCTGGTTACGACACGTTGTCCGCTCAGACTGAAGGGGCCGGGACTGTAGCCATGCCCGGAGAGCGGGTCCAGACCGGTATTTTACGCCTGATATCGTCGTTGCTTCCGGGCTCGTGGAGAAACGAATAGTACATCTAATCTCATTCCACAGGGTGCGTGAAGTCACTCCAGGCTGGGAGACAATTTCGCCACTGCTCGACAGGAAAGTCGCACATTGACCCCATTGAAAGGTCAGTCGTATAGTTCGCGGCCTGAAACATCAGGCGTTGGAGAAATTGTGATCGCGAGGCACCAGCGGAGACTTTTCCGTGGTCGTGGTTGTCGTTTCTACCAGCGACAACGTCCAGCCAGAAAATCAGCCAGACAGGGAAGTCGGCCATGAGTTCTGTCGCTCTGCAACATTCCATTCCGTTCGATCAGTTCGAGCAACTGCGCGCAGCTCGCGAGATCATTCGCGACGAAGCGACCGCACTCACTGCGATGTCGAGTCGACTGGATACTCGATTCTGCGAAGCCGTCGAACTGCTCCGCGAATGCAATGGCCGAGTGATTGTCACGGGAGTCGGCAAAGCCGGGCTCATTGGACAGAAGATGACGGCGACATTGAGTTCGACCGGAACTCGCGCGCAGTTTCTGCACCCGACTGAAGGCGTCCACGGAGATCTCGGCTGCGTCTCGGCCGACGACGTGGTGATTGTTTTCTCCAACAGCGGAGAAACTGAAGAAGTGTGTCGAATGCTCCCGATCATCCGTCAGCTCGGCGTACGAACAATTGCGATCACAGCCAGCAGTGAAAATACACTGGCTCGTGGTGCAGATATCGTTCTGGAAATCGGCCGGCTACGCGAAGCGGGTGAGTTGAGTCTGGCACCGTCAACCACGACGACAGCAATGCTGGCCATGAGCGACGCGCTCGCTCTGGTCGTCAGTCAGGCGAAAGGTTTCACAGCCACGGACTTCGCGACGTTCCATCCCGCTGGCGGACTGGGAAGACAACTGACACCGATTCGCGAAGTGATGCGACATGGCGACGAACTTCGCATAGCAACCAGAAATGAAACCGTTCGAGGCACGCTGCAGAGACTGAGGTCAAGTGGTCGTCGTACGGGAGCGATTCTCGTGACGCAGGACGATGGCACACTGTGCGGAGTATTTACTGACAGCGACCTTGCACGACTTCTCGAACAACACCGCGACGACCAGCTTGATGGCCCGGTTTCTGAAGTGATGACTTCCAACCCCACGACCCTCACAGACGACACCTGCCTGGGAGATGCCGTCACCGTGCTGACCGAGCGAAAGATCAGTGAACTGCCAATCGTCGACGGTTCGGGCCGACCAGTTGGGCTGATCGATATCACAGATGTCATCGGGATGGCTCCGAAATGAGTCGCGCCATTCAGACACAATCCTGAGTACCCGTCCAGAATAGTTTCCGATGTCGCCTGTCATTCCCAGGCAGGAGGAATCCAGCACCCGTCACTGGCTCCTGCCTTCGCAGGAATGATGAATCTCCGGGGATCCCAATTTGTCGGCAAGGTACTTCGAACACATTCCAGGATATCGCAAGCCCCGACGCTATCCAAAGCTCGACCACATGCCGTGACTTGCCGACGTTTGACTTTTTCCGCTTCTTCAGGAACGCCAATCGACCGTGATCTCGCGAAGCTGGCTGACACTGATCGTGCTGCTGACGCTTTCCACCGGGTACTTTGTGTATTCGTTCGGAGTTCGGTCCGTGCTGCGCGCGGTGCCGCCGAAGTTTGCTCCGACGCCCAGCGAGATCGATCCGGGCATTGAGGGGTTCGATGAAAGTTCGCGAATCGCGACGAAATATCTGCCTGATCAACAGTGGGCGAAGGATGCGACGCTGCAGTTTCGAGATGGCGATACGCTCTTTTATTACGCTCAGGAGTGGGATCAGTCCGACGAAAAACGGACAGTAAATTTCGAACCGCTGGCCCTGGTCTGGTTTCAGAAAGAGGGGCAGGAGCCGCTGGTGATTCTGGCCGAGTCCGCACGGATCACATTTGAACGGAACGTCGATCTGGCGTCGCCTGATCCGGGACGAATCATCGCTGGCGAATTGCTTGGCGACGTCACGATCCGCGGCTCCGACGGCCTGTCGGTGAAAGGGCACCACTTTGTCTTTTCGGAAGAGTCCGGCAGCGTTTTCTCGGACAGTCCGGTCGAATTCACCTGGCAGAAGCATTCAGGACATTCGCAGCAGGGAATTCAAGTCGACCTCGATATGGCCTCGGGCGAGACCGACCAGTTGGGCATTTCGGGCGTTCGGCGGGTGCATCTGTTCCGAAACGTCGTGATGGACTTTCTGTTCGAGCAGGAAGACGAGGTCATCCCTCTGTCAGTCCGTTGTGCGGGACGTTTCATGTTGGAGCTGTTGGGGGGACAAGCGAATCCTGCTTCACGCAGCATCGCCACGTTCGAAGATCAGGTCGTTGTCAGACGGACCACCGAACTTAACACCGCTGATGTTCTGACGTGTGACCAGCTCGACCTGCATCTTGAGGAACCTGATCCTGTTCAAAGGGCCGACTTGCAGCAGGCTGTCGCTGCGGAGACTCCAGCGAAGTCGAAACCAGCCTTCGGCAATAGTTCCGTTCAGTTCAGACGGATGCGAGCGACCGGGTACGTCGTCAAAGTGACGTCTGAGTTGAACGAGTTCCAGGCTGTCGTGAGCGGTCCGAATCAACAGCAGCGTATTGTGGCGGTTGTGGACTACGACGCGATCGAACGCCGACTGATACTCAACGACTTCGACCCGGCTCTCTCTGGTCAGTGGAAACCGAGAGTTCGTATCGCCCAGAAATCGGGCGAAATTGACAGCCAGCAGGTGACCGTCACACACCATCCGGATGGGCGAGTCAACGAAATCCTCTGCCGAGGGTATGGCTGGCTGGCTTATCGCAAGCCCGGCGTTGCAGGGGCAAAGCCGGTGGATGTTCTGCTGGCTGACTGGAAGCGTCAGCTTCGTCGCTATACCGACGAAACAACCGGGCAGAACGTAATCGACCTGGTGGGCGACGCCGTCGTCAAGATTCCCGAAGATCGTTCCGGAGTTTCTGCCGACTACATCAAGATCTGGACGGACCCACTGGACTCAACTGGCGGAACTTCGAAGTTGATGTCCGGAACCTCTCGCAATGACAAGCTCGGTGAAAAGAAGACGGCACCAACGCCGCGACGCGT
The DNA here is from genome assembly GCA_027624335.1 of Planctomycetota bacterium. GTDB lineage: Bacteria > Planctomycetota > Planctomycetia > Planctomycetales > Planctomycetaceae > JABMPE01. Next base: position 4,445 of record JAQBWV010000140.1, on the reverse strand, counting down.
GCTGGCTCAGAAGAACGTCATGCTTGTCAGCCCGCAAATGCAGGGGCAGATGGAAGAGCTGCAGGTCTGGTTCGAAGACGCAGACCCCGCTGTTGACTCGACGAAAAATCCGACGGAGTTGACGCCGGTTTCCTACCGGGTTCCTGCCGACGTCGCTCCCCAACTGCTGCCAGATGTCCAGCGCGACTCCAAACAATTGAAAGAGCCTGTCTTTGTCTCAGCGGCATTGGCCCGGGTTCGCATCGTGCGTCACGGCGACGATGTTGATCCGGAAGTGCGCGAAGTCTGGACGGAAGGCGACGTCCGCATTACTCACCATCGCGAGTCTGCAGACGGCCCGATGATTCTGACCGGCGACCGGCTGCACATTCTCAACAACGCAACTGACGACCAGGTCATGCACCTGTATGGTCAGCCGGCTCAGATTCTTGATCCGCGTATGAAACTGAGCGGCGACGAGATCTTCTTTGATCGTCGCCGAAACCTCGCATGGTCCGACGGCAGCGGCGAATTGAAGCTCCCGGCCGAGCGAGACTTTGACGGAAATCTGTTGGACGCACCGGCAGAGCTGACCATCAACTGGAATGAGCAGATGGCGTTCGACGGGCGAGTGGCGACATTCATCGGGCGAGTCCATGCCTCGCTGTTTGACAGTGTGATGCGCTGTCAGCAGATGGAAGTCACGATGGCGAAGCCGCTGAACTTCGATGAGGGAGCCGCTCCGAAAGAGCGTCCGGAAATCGCTAATGTCACGTGCCAGTTCGATGTCGAATTCAACAGCCACCTCATCGAGGATGGCACGCTGAAGGAAGTTCGTCGCGCGAAGTTCGCTCGCTTCCAGTTGAACCATCAGACGGGAAAGATTCTCGCGGACAACGGGCCCGGAACGGTTTCGCTCTGGCGACGCGGTCGCGGCAAACGAGCAGGGCTGGCGCCGCGAGCGGCCTCTGGAGCGAATCGTGCGATGGATGCTCAGGGAACCGAGTGGGAGTATTCTCGAATCCAATTCGCGAGAGACATGACCGGCAGCGTGAAGGATCGAACGACGACCTTCCAGGGCCAGATCGAAGTCATCTACGGACCCGTCGATGAGCCGCTGGTGAGCATCGACCTGGATCGTTTACCCAAAGACGGCGGCGCGATGTTCTGTGACTGGCTGGAGTTCGTACAACGATCAACTTCGGACGGACAAAAGCACGTCGAACTGCTGGCCAGAAAGAACGCACGTCTGGAAGGCAAATCGTTTTTCGCGCAGGCGGACGAGATCTCGTACGACGAATCCAAGGGGCTCTACATGCTGCGATCGTCGGGCGACGAGTCGATTCTCTGGCGTGAAAAAGTCGCCGGTGGCGAACGGACGGCCGTCGTTGCTGAGACGTTCCGCTTCATCCCGTCGCGAAACTTCGTCGACTTTGACAAAGCGTCACGGGTTCAAGGGCTGCAATAGCTTCTCGCGGCGATAGCCCTCGCTTGTTGCTCCTGCGGGCATGTTCCATACTCGCCGCCGTACCCACCGGGTCCGCTGTGCGGACCATTGCCGACGAGCAGCATTCCGCACAGCAGCCCCGCCGCCCCCCCCCGCGGAACACACTCACGGAAATCAACGTTGCGACGAGGCAGCCTGAATGAGCGATCGTCCGAGCGATGCAGAATTGATCCGAATTTGCCTCGAAGGCACTGCGTCAGACTTGACGGATTCCGTTCTGGCGGAGATTCGAGACCGCTTTGAAACGTCCGCTTTGTTGCAGGCAGCGGTCAGCGAGTCGCCACTTTCAAAAGTGATCACGAAGCAACTGGGAGTTTCCGCAGACGCCGTGACAGCAGGAACGTCCCGCCGGCAGACCACTGGCTCGCGTCGGCTCAAGCTGCTTTCCGGAGCGGTGGTGTGTGGGTTGCTGACTGGCCTCGCCATGTGGATCAACGGTCAGGGCGACGGCGAAGTCGATCCTTTACCATTGGGGCCCGTCGCTGAAACCGAAACCGGAGATGTTGCGCCTGTACCGGCTTCGACCGCTGGCGATGCTCAACCCAGTTCGGGCGAAGCGACAAAGCCGCACAACGGTAAGCCAACTGAAACTACAGACACGGCGAAAGCACCTGCGCACCGATCCCCTGACGAAATGGAGCCGGAGTCTGCGAGCAGGACAACAGTCGCCGCGGTGCCCCTCTCGCCAGCGGGATCGCCCGACGATCAACCACCGATCTGGGCCGAGTCGTTGTCGCTTGAGGTGCCGCCGCGGACTTTCGAAAACGTGGCGTGGGTGTTGCCCGGTCAGGAAAAGGCGGATCAATTCACACCAGCAGACTGTCGGCGATGGTTGTCGCCCGTTCCCGGCAAGCCGTTCCAGATGGGCGAGTTGAAAGTCGACACTCGAGTTTTCACCAGCTTCAACGGGATCGCAACGCTGCGGGCACCGTGGGTGGATGCGGCGGTTCTGCGACTGGGCATGTACGACGCCGAGCGCTGCACGATCACGATCTGGCAGGGGAATCGAGGAGTTCAGCTGAGGTACTATCGCAGTCGCAATCCGAATCTGTGGGGTGTCTACTCCGTGAGTCGCAACGGTCCTGAAGGCGAAGACGCATTACCTCGCGTGGGCCATTTGATGATCACGGACAGCGGTCGCTGGCACCGCACGAATCTTGGAACCTTCGACCTGCGCTGGAGTGATGGATTTCTGCGAATGGTTCGTGGCAACGTGGTGCTGCTGACGGTTCCGTTTGAAGCTCGTCCCGAAGAAGTCGTGCTCGACGGCAAAATGAATCTTCGCGAGCTGCGCATGTTCCGATCAGATCCTCTGCCGGACTACGTTGTCGACCGAGCGAAATCCGCTGCTGGACCGAACAGTCTGCCATCAGTCAAACCGGCGGAGCTGGAGTGGTCGACCGCCGAAGTTCCGGACAGAGCATTCTCAAAGAACACGGCTGACGGAACGGTTCGACTGGTGACGACGTCGACGTCGGAGAAACTGTCGCGTGCCTGGTCCAGCATTCCCGCCGCCGGTCTGTCCGAGATGATCTTTCGGATCTCGTCGGCTGATCCCGGCACGGGAGTCTACTTTGGTGGAGCGGACGGTGAGCCGATCTTCCAGGTGGCTACTGTCTGGGACACCGCCGCCAGTCGACCGGCTATATGGTTTCGGCTGGCCGCGCAGCATGAACTTGAAACCCGATTCGACTCGGGCGGTCAGGCAGCCCCCTGGACAGGTCGCGATCAGTGGCTGCGAGTCGTCGCCGGTTACGGCATGACGACCATCGAAATAAGCCCGGACGGTATTCACTGGGGATGGCTCACGGATACGCCGATCCGGACGGACTGGGAACAACTGGCGACGATCGGTGTCTACACGGAACCCAAAGGTGACCGGCAGATTCAGCTGAGTCAGATTTCGGTGAACGAATTTTCGACGCTGCCAGCAGTCGCTGATCCCACGCTGATTGCTCGAGTCGATATCGCGGGATTCGAGCCGTTGAAACTGCTGGACATGGGATCGTGGCTGCACCGCGTTATTCGTTTTCAGCCCAGCGGAGTCGCTTTCGACGCGTGGCGTCGAGCCTGTGCTGTCGCAACTCTGCGAGCCCGTCCTCGAGCCGAGCTGGGAACCTTTCTGTTGAACGGTCTCCTCACCGATGGAGCTTTTTCTGATGAGGCTTTGAAGGATTCTGATGACGATCAGGCATGGAACCTGTTGAACGAAGTCAGCCAGCTGGTGTCGGTGGTCGATTCGAATCGCACTGTTCAATTTCAGCAGCTTTATCATGAGCGTGCCCGGCGGCGTGTGATCAGCGATTTCGAACACCACCGTCGCAACGATGACCAGACCGGCACTGAGCGCGCGGTATCGTTGAGCGACATCCGCAACATGACTTCAGCGTTTTTGAGTTCGCCGCTGTGGTCGAGTCAGCCGTCGGCGATGACTCCTCAGGATGCAACGCGGCTCGAACTGATCGCTCTTGTTCAGGAAGGCCGCCTTGCTGCGGTTCGAACGCTCGTTGACCAGGTCGTCTTCTGGAATGCCCACTCGCACCCTCAACGGGACTGGTGGTCGCAGGTCGATCCTCTTTATCCGACGGTCGCCTGGGCCGAACTGCGTTCGCATGAGACACTCGACAGCGAGGCTCAGTCAGAGCGGCTGTCGTTGCCTCGACGTTGGAAGACCGGACTGATTCCGGAACGACATCCGCTGGCACAGCCGGTCAGCAAAGAAGCGTACAACGTTATGGCCGAATTTCAGGCGGCCGTCAGCGGGGCCGCGTTTCAGGATGCGTGTCAGGTGATCTCGTCGGCAGGTTCTGCAGATCTGATCGGGCTACTGCCCGACTCACTGGACGATCAGTTGCTGGTATCGTTTCCCAACGCGGTTGCGCTGGCGATGGATCAGTACCCCGAACTGAGGCATCAAATGAACGAACGGTTTGGAGCGATCGGGCGACTGCGAGTTCGG
>JAQBWV010000475.1 GCA_027624335.1 Planctomycetota bacterium | reverse complement strand
GAAAATTCACTCGTGCCAAACCCGTCCACGGTGCGAAACGCGAAATGCGACAGGACGCCAAACGACTGAAAGCGGATGTTCGAATGCTGGAACAGCAGGCGATCGATTCCGTTCTCGATAATTCCGACGTTGTGTGCGCCACGACGACGCTTGATGAGTCGCTGCTCGGCGACCGACGATTCGATCTGGTCGTGATCGACGAAGCCTGTCAAAGCACAGAACCAGGCAGCTGGATGCCGGTCCTGCGTGCGGAGCGGCTAGTGCTCTCGGGTGACCATTTCCAGTTGCCGCCGACGGTGCTCTCGAAGCAGGCAGCCAATGAAGGACTTGAAGTCAGTCTGCTGGAGCGACTCGTTCAGCTTTACGGAGATCGCGTCACTCGGCGACTCAACGTGCAGTACCGCATGCACGATCAGATCATGCGGTTTTCGTCCGAGCAGTTTTACGACGACAGTCTGGTGGCTCACGACTCAGTCAGAGAACATCTTCTTAGCGACCTCAAGCATGTAGAGGAGCAGCTGGTAACCATCGAGCCGGTCACCTTTATTGATACTGCCGGTGCCGGGTGGGAAGAGGAATTGGAACCAGACGGTCTCAGCAAACGTAACCTGCAGGAAGGAGAACTTGTCCTTCGCAAACTGGTTGAGTTGCTCGATGCAGGATTGCGAAGTCGCGACATCGGCGTCATCGCTCCCTACGCCGCACAGGTACGCTGGCTAAGGCAGAATTCGCCGGATGAACGAGTCGAGATCGACACTGTCGACGGGTTTCAGGGGCGAGAAAAGGAAGCGATTATCATCTCGCTCGTGCGTTCCAACGCAGACGGCGAGATTGGCTTCCTGGCAGACGCGAGACGAATGAACGTCGCGCTGACGCGAGCCCGTCGCAAACTGATCGTCATCGGTGACAGCGCAACGATCGGCGGAAACAACTTCTTTGCAGCACTGCTGGAATACTTTGAGTCGATCGGCGCTTATCGCACCGTGTGGGAAGAAGGCGGATTGTGAGTCCCGCGGATCGATTCAAGTTGCCAGACGGTCTTTCTCGCAATCACCGTTGATATCTGCGGCCCAACAGACGCCCGGGTCTTGAAGGAACTCCCCCCGAATCAACGTTCTCGCAAACGGAATTCCAGCAGATTCGCCGTTCCGGGAGATCCGTCATTCCTGCGAAGGCGGGGAACCAGTAGAGCATGTCAGATTCCCGCCTTCGTCAGAATGTCATGCAAAAATAGAGAAGTGATTCCAAACATATACCGAAGAGTGGCGAGCGTCATCAGCGATCGATGTATGCGACTCTGGGTGCGGTGCCTTTCAGGCCAGCGCGGACCGCGATCCCGGGTCGAACCTCATCAGCCAATCGACTCACTGCATATGATATGTTTACGAAGCTGGCGCCAGAATCGTCGACATGGCTCGACCGCTTTCCATTCGCGGAGGCTGTTCAACGACGATTTCGCCTTCCAACATGTCGATGAACTGCTGCAGCAATTCCCGACCTCGGTCATGGTGAGCGTTCTCGCGTCCTCGAAACAGGACGTTTACCTTCACCTTGTCGTGCTTCGCCAGAAACTCGCGAGCCTTTCGAACCTTCACTTCAACGTCGTGAAGGCCAGTTTTTGCTCGCAGACGGATCTGCTTCACCTGAACGGAGTGCTGTTTGGCGCCGCTCTTCAGCTTCTTTTGTTTTTCGTACTGAGACTTGCCGAAGTCCATGATACGGCACACAGGCGGGCGAACACCGGGGCTGACCTCGACAAGGTCCAGTCCCGCTTCCAGTGCGATTTCCCGAGCCTTATGGGTCTCCATTTCGCCGAGCATTTCGCCGTCCTGATCGACGACGCGGATTGGCGTGATCCGAATTCCTTCATTCATCCGCGGCAGATTCGTCTGCACGGGCTGAGCAAACTGAGGTCTTCTGATTGTCATTTCCTCCTCAAAAAAGACTGACGCAGACCTGTCTCGCTGCTCTGTGACAAGGAGCAACATCCAGATTCTGTACTGTCTTGCAGATTCCGTTTCAGAAAACGACCGACAAATTACTGGTCGAATCCTGTCGTAAAAACACCCGACAGAAACAGAGCGTCGTAACTAGTTAGCTGAGTTACCTGCGCTGTCGGTATGACAGCCAAAGCGACACCGCACACAGCTCAAAACGGTGCTCGTTGTACGCTTGCAAAGCACGTTCCGCAAGCGACTTACGACCGAATCCAGACACCACGTCGTAGCCGCAGCCAGAAGCCGAATCCTCATTGGGTCGTGACTCCAAGGCTTCCAGACCCGAATAATCGGCAAGGAATGGTGTCTACAGCCACTTTTTCCGATGCATATGGCTGGTCAGACAGCCGCCTGTATTAACGACAACGAGTCGGAAATTCAGTCGGTAGACGCCACCGCCAAATTCGAACAGCGTAAGAAACTCCTCGACACACGTGACACGCTTTGAGTATTCAGATCAACTCGGCACAGCAGCCCCTGTCTATCTCGTCCGAAGCATCGGCGAGTTCAACTTCCCAGGCCGATTCGGCATTCAAGGTCGACGACAATCGCAATCGGCACCGAACTGACAGCGCCTGCATATATACGCTCGGCGGACTCACATCGGCATATTCGGCGAGCGATGTAACAAGACTATCAAGACGCATTCCCTCCGAGTCATCCCG
>JAQBWV010000474.1 GCA_027624335.1 Planctomycetota bacterium | reverse complement strand
TGGTTTCTTCCCAGCAACGAGCGCCGAAGAAGGTCGCCGCGTCCCGTGTCATACCACCGAAATGCATGTCAGCATCGCTAAGATGGTCGACGATTTCGTGGATCAGCAGCGAGTTGTAGACCGCTGGTTCCCACGATCCGGTGCGACGAAGGTAATCCGGTCCGCCATCCCTGGATTCGCTGCCTGCGAGGGCGACGCCGATCGTGCCGTGCTTGCGTGCGATTGAAGTGGTCAAGTGCGGGAATGCGTCCAGGTAGTGAAACCAGCGGTTCACAAAACCACGCCACTCGAGAATCCTGTCCGAGTCAGAACTGGCACTGCTCACACAGGATTCTGATCGGCTCTGATAATTTGCTTCCCGCATCAGGTGTTCGACATCCCGTGTGTCTGGAGCCTCGGGAAGTACCAGTTTCTGGATCTCGGTGACGGGATCCGCCAACTCGCCGGCCGTGTGTCGTTTACGAATCTCGGAGCAGGCCCGGCTGTATTCGACGATCTCGCGAACCCAGCGTCCCGATACCTCAGTCCGCCGCTGAATGCGCTCCCGGCTTTCCGGATGCAACCGCAGGGCCTCGTCAAAGTCGATCAGCGTTTCGTAGCCGTGGCCCGCCGCAAATCTGGCCCGAATGAACGAAAGGTCCGTCAGCAGCTCTGTCAAATCCTGCCAGCGACCAGATTGAATGCTGTGCCGTACGGCAAATCTCAAGGAATAATCGCGGCTATACCAGTTGTCAGCCTGGTTTCTCCAGTCACAACAGAAGTCGGCGAGTTGACTGGTCGCGGACTTGACCGGCTTCGGGAATTCCACGCGTATAAATGCTGCAAATGTCGCGTGGTAGAATCTGTAGACCTTCTCGTTTTCCTGGTGAGGACTATCGACTGAACTGTCTGGAGCCTCGGGTACGGTGATCTTCAGATACTCGGTCAGGTGCGTCTCGAACGCGCGCCAGTCACGGTCTCGGCAGCCCGGAATGTCCCGAATGATTGTTTCGCTGAGCGGAGCCTGGGCTGCCGCAATCAGGGCCGCCATCCGCACCAGCTTCTCCAGGTCGTCCGCTTCAACCTGATGCCCGAGCCGCCGCCACCATTCTTCGTAGACACCGGTCAGGACGTCCGGATTGCTTCTGAGCCGGTCAAGGTACTCACGAATTTCCCGGTGCGAAGAAAGACGTCGAATCTCCTGGCAGATATGGAACAGAGCTCGAAAGTTTCCGTCGCCGACCTGCGCAATCTCATCGATCAGGTTCTGCGGGATCTTCAGACCGTCCAGTCGATCACTGACGTAGCGGCGTCCGTCGGTCCGGTGCTCGTTCAGCCGGTCTGATTCTTCCAGATTAATGTCGGCAGACATTCCGGAAGGAAGGTGGCCGGGGCGCAGAGTCGCCAGGACCGTGACCTGCGGAGGCAGGGCCGGGAGCCGCCTGCAGAGAAAGTCCACAACGGCTGGCTCGGCATCTCCGGCTTCGTCAATCGCGTCGATCACAAAGATCAGGCGTCGTGTCTCGCCGCTGCCGCAGAATTCAGACAGTCGCGCACACAAGCGGTTTTGAAGGTCATCGTTGTTCATGCGATGGATCGCTTCGCTGGTCTCTTCCAGATCAAATCGCTCCAGAAACGACGCGTAAAAATGTCTGAGCCAGGCCAGAGAGTCCGGGCCGCGACCAGCGGTGCTGACGAAGAAATACGTAAATGTCTGCCCGAACTCCGCAAGGATTCCGCGGGCTGACAGTTCCTTGAGCAGGCGTGTTTTTCCTCGGCCCGGTTCTCCGGCAATCAGAATTCGCTGCTGTCCAGAACTTAACCGCGCGTGAATTTCGCGAATTAATGCCGACCGGCCGATGTACCGATCATCGGCCGCCGATTCGATCCCGCCTTCCGCTGATGTGTCGATCCAGCCGGAAAGGTCTTGTGGCCGATTGCCGAGAAGTTTTTGCGTTTCATGCCATTCGTGGCCGCCGCGTGGCGGTTCGACGTAATCTGCCGATGGCGGGACATCTCCCAGCTTTCCGGACGCCCACACCAACAGATCGAATGTTGTCTTCAGGTGGCGCAGTGCTGTCTCAGGACTGATTCTGTCCGATTGTCGGCCGGGCTTCGGGTGCACTGCGTCATCCGCGGCTTCCTTTAGGTCGTCCAGACGCGGGTGAAGATCCGCAGGCAGTTCTGCACGGTGACGATTCAGAATTGGTTTGAGTGTCTGCTCGCTGCTGAACACCGATCGCAACACTTCTTCACAGATCGAACGGAGGTTTCGCAGGGCAGCACGAGGGTTCTCATGCGCATCCCGTTCTGCACTGGCTGCGTCATCAGCGATTGCTGGCCAGCGATTTCTGAAGAATTTAAAGTTAGTGGATTCCATGGCTGTTCCCGCTCGAAATTTGAGTCTTAAACTCCACTGCCGTGCTGTCTGTCAGTCATCATGCTGAATCTTCCTCACAGGGTGACGGTGTTCCGTAGAAGTCGTAGACGTCGAGTGTCGTCCGGCGCCTGCGGAGCCAGCCGCGGGCAGTTCTGGTCCAGCATGGCGAGAAACTCTTCCGCCGTCGGCACACCACGATCTGACTCTTCGCCGGCAGTGACTTCCACGGTTTCTGCCACGGTTTCTGCCACGGGCTGAGCCTGTGGAGCGGCCTGGTAAACGTCACGTCCCAGGGCTCGGACGA
>JAQBWV010000139.1 GCA_027624335.1 Planctomycetota bacterium | reverse complement strand
TGGCGGACACGTCGTATTTTTTCGCAGCGACCGTAGAACGATTGCTGCTGTTCATGCAGCAGAAAGTCGGCCTGGTCATGCAGGGCAAGACTCCGCAGGAGCAACTGCAGGCACTCAGTGTTGATTTCCCCGGCGAGGTCGAGCGATTTCTCAAGACCGTCCGTCCGGCACCGGCACCGCTCGTCGACGCTCAATACTGGAGCTGCGTGCCATACCTGCTGGGCCGTCAAGCGGTGAAGTACATGGCCGCGCCACCAGCAAATGCCACTGCCGCTTCTCCATATGATTCACATCCGGATTCAGAGAATTACGCGCGAGCGGCACTGGTAGAACGTCTCGCCCGCGGAAGCGAACCGGCTGTGCTCTATTTTCACATTCAGAAGCAGACCTGTTCCGAATCAGACCCGGTTGAAGATGCGTCGGTGGAGTGGAAATCACCATTCACACGAGTCGCCGAGATCACGATTCCCGCTCAGCATTTCAACACCAACAACCACGACACGTTTGGCGAAAATCTCTCATACAATCCTTGGCATTCTTTGCCGGAGCACCAGCCGCTCGGGGGACTCAATCGCTCCCGCCGAATCGTTTACGCTAAAAGCTCACTCCTGCGTCACGAAACTCGCGGGGTTGCCATGCTGGAGCCACGACCAACTGACACACCCGAGGGAAGTGCCCCGGAAATTCGGACTTGATGAAGCCTCGGCCTGTTCAAACCGAAATGACTTCTTATTTTGAAACGACTCTCACAAGGTCTGAAGTATTCCCAGCGGAGCCAATCATGCGAACGATTCCAAAGATGTCAGTCGGAACACGGGTGCGAGTTCTGGTTGCCGTGCTGCTGTGTATCACCGCGAATTCCGGGCGTGCAGACGATGTCACTTTCCTGGATCAGGGTTGGGACGACGACACTCGTCAGCAGTTCTATTACACACCGCAGGGGTCGGAGCTGATTCGCTACAGCTGGTTCATCGCCCTTGAACAGCCAGACTGTGCGTGCCTGTTTCGCGACAACGCTTACCTGACCAGCTTCAAGTTCCTGCCGAACTCACCCAACAAACATAATCCTGATGGACTGCCGGTTGGCTTCGTCGGTGACGCTACCACCGGTAAAGATCGGTGGCTGGGGCTGACCTGTGCCGCTTGCCACACAACACAGTTCACGTACCGGGGAAAGACCGTCCGGGTTGATGGCGGCACGACACTGGCTGACATGATCGCCTTTCAGCAGGCGCTGGTCGACGCGGTTCGCGCCACCGTGAAGCAGGAAGACAAGTTCTGCCGCTTCGCCTGGCGGGTACTCGGGCCAACGGCGACAGCCGCTCAATTCGCCGAGCTTAGAGCCGAACTGAAAGAGGGGCTTGCTGGACTCGCTGACTGGGCCGCACACAGCCGCCCGGCCATCGCCACAGGATTCGGAAACTGGGACGCCGTTAATATCCTGTTGAACCAGATCAATGGAGCCGCGCTGGGCGAGCCGGCTAACTATCGCACGCCACAGGTTCCCGTGAGCTACCCGTCGATCTGGAGATCCAATCAGATGGACAAGCTGCTGTGGAATGCGTCTGTCGAAAATATGACGCTTCGATCGGTTGGTGAAGTCATCATCGTTTTCGGCAAAGCGAAGGTTACTGCAACGGACAAGGGCCTGAGCATGAAGTCCACCGCTGACCTTCGAGCATTGCGGTCACTTTACGAAACCGTCGACGGACTATCGTCGCCCCGCTGGCCGGAACACATCATGGGGGCACTCGACCCCGATAAGCTGGCCCTCGGCGCGAAAATCTATGACAGAGAAGGCTGTGCGGCATGTCATGCGAATAAGCATCCCTATCCCATGACCGAGCCGAACAGGTTCGGCAAAGAATTCATCAAGGTCTATCCAACGCCGATCGGCCAGGTTGGCACTGACCCGAACTACGCAATGTACTTTGTGCAGCGAACGGCGAAGCCGGGTATCATGGCACCCGCATTCAAAGGCTCGCCGTTCGAGAAGGCTGACAACCTGCCGGCAGCAGTCCTGTTTCTCGGAACACTGGCTCACCTCACGATGTCAGAAGTCGCGGCACTGGGCGTTCCAGAAAGCGACTACCCGGAGTGGCTTGGTTATCGGGACATGCCAACGCTGCCAAAGAATGAGGCGGAACTCAACGCGCTGGTTCAAAGCCTGCTCGTCTACAAGGCCGCTCCACTGGAAGGTGTCTGGTCGAGTGCCCCTTACCTTCACAACGCGTCGGTACCAACGCTGTACGACCTGCTGCTGCCAGCGGATCAGCGACCGAAAACCTTTACGCTTGGCAACCGGGAATACGACGCGAAATGCGTCGGGTATCAAACTGGCGATTTCGCAGGCGGTTACCGGTTCGATACGTCTCAGCGGGGATTCTCAAACGCCGGGCACGAATACGGCACAAAAATTACCGACGAAGAACGCTGGGCATTGCTCGAATATCTGAAGTCGATGTAGTCCGCAGAAGCGACAGAACCTCTGGCACAGAAGAAAGGCGCTGACCGAATCCGGTGAGCGCCTTTTTTTCTGACCGTGTCGTTCGCTTTTCAATTGAGTCGATCGGCATGGCTGATTGTCGTCACTAGAACTTGGCGAGGACTTCGAATCTTGCACCGGGGCCTACGCCTTCGCCTTCTCGTGCGGTTGCGAAACCGTCGACCAGCAGGATCCAGTGCTGGTCGAGCCGGCGCTGAAATCGAACAGCGGCTCCCAGTTCTCCCTGATTAATATTGTTTGTGTCTTTGCGACCACCGATTTCAGCCACCACCTGTTGACCAATAATGCTGTCGTAGAAGAGCTGATAGCCAATGCTGCCGCCATAGGCGGCGCTTGCCTGGTTGCTCAATGGAGCTCCAAACTGACCAAGCCCTGGCGAGGCGAACAGAATCCCCGTCTGCCCCAGTGGGCCTCCCATCAATGGTCCGCGACTGGGTGAGGTGAACTGGTCGATGGCCCAGAATCCGTTGACGTAGATCAGGTCTTCATGGTGATGCCTTGTCCAGGACAACTGACTGAACAGCAGCAGGCCATTGCCGGATGCCGCCGTTTCGTTTCCGGTTGCGTGAGAGCCCAGCACGTGGAATGACGTGTTGTAAGTGTTATGAAATCCCTTCAGCCGCTGAATGGCACTCAGGCCGAAGGCCACCATGCTGCCCTGAGTTGACTGTGAGTCGAGATAGACAACGTCCGCGTTCACCGTGCTGATTTCAAAATCACTTTCCGTAAAGAGGCCAACCATCTTCGCGTTGGGATCGGGCATGTTGTTGTTGCGGTTGATTTCGTTCCACGCAAAGACGCCGGTCGATCTCATATTCAGATTGCCGTTGCCGAACAGCGTGTTTCGCGTAACGGTGAGGGCGTCGATCATGTCCTCGTTGATCAACAGTCCCTGCTGAAAGCTCATGAGCTGTCGTCCGACAGAGAATCCGTAATCGAGGACACCTTGATCATAGGGATCAAGATTCGGAAAGATTTCGCCGAAGTCGCCTTCGAAGAACAGCGTCTGAATGTCGGCATTCAAACCGTTGATATCGTTGCCACTGTGGAAGTCGTATCCAGAGAACGTGCGACGGTTGCCGCGTTCCTCGTCGAGCGAACGCATGCCAACCAGCAGACGTTCCGTTCCCGACAGATTGACCTGGCCAAAGAGATCGAGTCGGTTTGCCCATTCCGTAAAATTCTGGCCGCGGCGGTTGTCGCGGTGACCGAAAGCCGAGCGGTAAGTTCCAAACAGCCACAGCGACGGTCGCCAGATCGCACCGGTCGGCAATTCGACACCCTGCTCCAGCGTGCCCGCTCCGAGAAACCGTTCGTTGAGTTCCAGCAGCAGATCCGGACGGTGGGGAATCGGCTGCAGCCCGAGTGCGTGGTTTTCCAGCGGGCCTTCAATTTCAACGTGCTTCGCACACAGCAGATGTTCAAAGAAGCTCGACAGCGGACCGGCCGGCGCTTCGAGTGCATCCATGAACGATTCCGCCAACTGCCAGTTGCACGTCGGCTCCTCCTCGGGCAGAGAGTGCATGAATTCAACACGTTCGGCGAACGGACTGTCTTCCTCGGATAAAGATGGAGCTGACAGCGTAGTATGTGGTGCCGGCAACTCGAGATCCGATTCGGCTTCGGGTACGGGAGCGGGCAGCTCTGTCAACCGGACATAACCCACGTCGGACCGGTGATCCTCGAGCGGCTCGGCGCACAAGGCGTTATCAAGCGAGAACCCGATCGAGGTCATCCCAAGCGCTAACAGCAGAGGAAGACGTCTCCACGGTTTCTGAACGAATTTCGAATGACTATTCACGGCACGAACTCCTCGGTGTCTTCCGGCGCGACGGAAACGTTCTGGTCGATAGCACATCCGCGCTGTTTCCTGACGCAAATCAATCGATGTCGACGCGGACGGTTTTCTCGTACAGCACCAGGTGGCCCGCGACGACCCGGTCAGCGATCTCTTTAGCGCTGAGGGAATAGTCGAACCCGACGTCGCTGATCGCGTGGATCAGATTCGGCGGGACCATTCCGGCAATCAACTGGCATCGGATCGTGAAGGGACCAGATCCTCGCAGCTGATTCCGGGAGACGTGATAGCTCGCGACACGATGACCGCCCGGTTCGATGTTCTGCTTATGTTTTCTCGCGGCGACCGGCCTTCCGAGAACCGTGAACGGACGCGTTTCCGGCCTGACGTACGGCAACGGGTCCAGTGAGAACGGTACGGGCAGAATCTGTTCCCGCTCGCCGCCTCGCACGTTGCGTGTGATAAACCGAGTCTGCAGCGAAAACAGCTGCCGATCGAGAGGGATTTCTCCGTTGTGGACATAGATCGAATGGTTATCGCGAATGTCGCCGTTGGGATCCAAATCTCCTGACATGAAGACCGGCTCGCCGTTGGCGTTCCAGACGATGGTCCTCAGGAAGACGACCCGTTCGGCGTCGAATCCCGTCGGGACTCCGTGTCCCCGAGTGATGTTTTTTACGGGAACGCAGAAGTCGAGTCCCTCGCAGGATGCCCGCTCGATGATGATATCGTCGACACAGTAACCGGCGCGAAGCACCAGCAATCGCTGCCGCGTGGCTTCTTTCAGGAGCGAACCCTGCTCGTCCAGAATTCTTCGAGCTTTCAGCCGCGTGCGGGAATCGTTCCACGGAGTCGGGAAGTGTGACTGGTCGGTGACAGTCTCTTCAAATCGGTTGGTGCCCCAACCGCCGTGATCGTCGAACTGCAGCCACTGCCGCATGGTGGCGAGGCCTTCATCTGACTCAGGACTGTCTTCCTCGCGGATCGCCGTCAGGTGATGCGGAAACAGTCCGCGATGAATGATCGAGTAATCCGGACCCGCCATCATGTGATTCGTCGTGCGGCGAACTGGCGTCGAAACATTTCCGACCACTGCCGCCGGTCCGACGTCGTAGCCCTCGGGTTTGCCCGGAGACTTACCCATATGACAGTCCTGGCAATTATGTCCGTCGATGGTCGCGGAAGGAGAATTTTTGAATTCGCTGAATGCGTCTTCCAGACGGAATCCGTTGGGCGCGAAGACGTCGTGACAGGTACCGCAGAAACCTGCGGTCGACATCTGAAAGAAGCGTTGAGTATCCCCGTGAATGTCTCGCGCTCTGTCGCTCTCGTCAGCGCTTGTTTTCAGTACGCCAAACTGATCCGGGTTTCTGAGGACTTCCTCAAGAATATCGCCGCCACGCGGACCGTAAACGGTCTGGTTGATATCGCCCGGGACGAGTGCCAGTCGACCGGAACCTTTTCCCCACGACTGATTGACCCGGTGACAGACGACGCAGGTCACGCCTTCCCGGGAGGTTGGGTGTCGATCGAGGTTGCTGCCGCTGGTCGACTCGCCCAGCGAGATACCGACAGGCGTGTGGCACCGGATGCAGAAGTCGCCCTGCGTTCCACTGGTCGCCTGCTGAAGTTTGTTCGACATCGTCAGAAACACCGGGCTCAACTGGGCATAGGCATGCGGTGAGACCGACCATTCCAGATAGTGTTTCGGGTGACACTTCGCGCACTTCTTCGCCGACGGAAATGGATCACAGGCGAAGAGCTGAGCGTGGGTTTCGTCCGCGACGTTGTTCAGAATTTCTTCCAGCCGATCTGCTTCCGAAGTCGGAGCGGGATTTCCGACAGCGTGGATCTTGTGGCCTGTGATTTCCTGACCAGTACTGGCGCTTTGCAGAATGACAGTTACAACAAGTGATCCCAGCAGGCAATTCGAAACGTGACGCCATTCAGAAACAAACCGCAACAAGACTGAACGAGACAAGGTCATGTCAGAATCCTGAAAAGCTTTCGGGCTACCGGTGAGCGACGCGAGCAATCGGCGGAATGAGTCGGCAAACAGATGTCTGGAAGTGAGACTTCGCCACGATCAATGGTCGTGTGCCTCCGGTTTGCCCCGGCGTAGCATTAGAATGGCGAGTCGTCACGACAGTGTCTCAACCGGTCTTATCGGTCCACGTCGCGTAATTCCTTTGAGCTGGATGACTGTACGCAGTCGTTTCTTTCGTCGGGCGACTCATAATCGTTAAACTCACCGTGACCCGAACCGGGGAGCGCGTACTGCTTACCGAGATCTGTGCTGCCCCCGTCGAAGAAGGTTGTGAGAGTTTCCTTGAAGGCCAGACTTCGGTCTCGATTTGTCAGAATCCCGACGTTTGAAAGTTGTCTCTTCGGGCAAATCACGTTACTCATCTTGTGGCGAAGCGATGGCGGCAGGGATGATGCTCGGCCAGTTCGCGACCGACTGAGGGCTGCGGATTGGGTGCTGTGAAGATAAAGATGAGGTGCGGGATGCAGGTGGTAGGAACAATTCTCGGTACCATCGTGTTGATGTACGCGGCGATGGCAGCGGCACAGCTTCGACGGCAGGGACTTCAATCCAGACTTCGCAGCGAGATGTCACTGGAACTGCTGAGGGAGCAGATCAAAGCGACGTCGCTCCTGAGAGAACGACGTGAACAGCAGCAACTTTGCTGGAATGGCTACCGAAAGTTCCTCGTCCAGAAGAAGGTCTGTGAAGCCGACAACGTCTGCTCGTTTTATCTGATCCCTCACGACTGCAAGTCGCTGCCGTTGTTTCGTCCTGGCCAGTTTCTGACATTCCGGCTCAACGTACCGGGACTGGATAAACCCGTTGTTCGCTGTTACTCGATCTCAAGTTCACCGAACGCGGACTACTACCGGATCACGGTCAAGCGTTCCGTGAATGGCACCGCTTCCAGCTTCCTTCACGATCGTGTCGAGGAAGGAGCGATCCTGGATATTCAGGCTCCTCGTGGCGACTTCTGTGTCGATCGCAGTGGTACCCGACCGGCGGTGCTGGTTGGCGGTGGAGTCGGAGTTACTCCATTCGTCAGCATGCTTGAGGCGGCGTCTAAAGATCAGAACGGTCGCGAGCTGACCCTGGTCTATGCGGTTCGTAATGGTAGCGAGCATGCGATGAAAGAGCGGCTTTCGCAGCTTTCATCAGAGCAGGACAACGTCAACGTTGTGACCGCCTACAGTCAGCCCGGTGCGGAAGATCGGCTGGGGGTCGACTATGACCATTGCGGGAGAGTCTCACCTGAATTGCTCAGATCAGTCCTGCCCTCGAACAACTTCGATTTCTACATTTGTGGTCCGCCGCAGATGATGCAGGATCTGATGGCTCAGTTGAAAGACTGGGGTGTTCCGTCCAGCAACATATTCACCGAAGCATTCGGGGCTCCTTCCGCACAGGCAATCAGAGAGCGGAAGGCCGCAGCACAGAGCAACGGCGATTCAGCAACACCGATATCGGAGAAGAACGACGACTCAGGCAGGACACCGTCCATGCCTGTAAAGAAAGTTCGAGTCGAGTTCAGTATCTCTCAGAAATCCGCTGACTGGGACGATACAAAAAGCGACCTGCTGCAACTCGCGAAAGTCGCCGGTGTTGAAATTGATTCCGGGTGCGGAGCTGGCAGTTGTGGCACATGTCAGACGGCCGTTCGCTCAGGTAAGGTTCGTTATCCGAGCCCGCCTGAATTCTGCTGTGAGGATCGCACATGTCTCCCTTGCGTCGCGGTGCCGACGGGTGATCTCGTACTGGATGCCTGACATTGTCTGAATGTTTACTGTCAGTCCTGTACGCTAAGAATTATTCTTTGAGGTGGTTGACTCTTGCTTCGCAATCCTAAAATTTTACACGGGCCGACGAGCACCATGAACGGACACAGTCGACGCTGTTGCAGTCAATTTTCAGGCAGTGGTCTTCGGTCTCGCAGATCAAGGACGACTTCATTCGCAGCGGTGCTTGTGTCCGTCGGACTTTACATTGCCGGAAGTTGTGCAGCGGCACAGGACGCTCCGGCTGCTGATACCGCTTCCGCGTTGCCGGCCGAGACGAGTGCCGTCGTCGCAAGACTCGCAGAGACATCATCCCGTCGGCGGGATCCTCAACTCACGATGGGAGTGCTGCAGGGCGATTGCAAAAAGTGCCATCCATCGGAAGTCGCTGCATGGATGAAGACGACTCACTTTCAGACTGCGGACCTGCGGCTGTTTGGCTTTGATGGGAACACAAAGAAATATGCCGATGCGATGAAGATTTCGCGTCAAGACCTGCTGAAAGATTCCATGTGCGCCGACTGCCATGGCACGAAAGCCCCCGTCAACGGACAAATTCAGATCGTCAGTGGAGTGTCGTGCGAGTCGTGCCACGGAGCCTCGGGTGGACCCGATGGCTGGCTGAATCGCCATCAGTCTTATCACGACACTCAGCCGGTCGCGCGAAACCTGGAAACGGCGAAGCATCGCCAGCAGCGAATCGAAGCCTGTGAGACCGCAGGGATGATTCGAGCTGCCAACCTGTTCGATCAAACTCAGGCGTGTTTCAAATGTCACATCGTGGCCAGCGATGAACTGATCGCGGCCGGTCACAAAATGTCGAGTGCGGCGTTCGAGTTTGTTGCCTGGTCCGAGGGTGAAGTTCGACACAACTTTCTGCTCGATCGGACAAAAAATGCGAAGGTGCCGAGTCTCTGGCTGGAAACACACGGAGCTGAGGCTGAGGGGCGTCAGCGACTGAAGTTTGTCCTGGGAGCAATGGCACAACTGGAAGCGACGCTGCGTGCTCGGGCGATTGCAAAGAATCCGGCCGTTGTGCCTCAGATCGGTGGATCCGTGGCGGCGATTAACGGAAAGCTGACTCAGATCAACGCTATGGCGAATACCCCGGAGACAACGGCCATCACGATGTTAATTGTCCCTCTGTTTGCAACACTGTTCGCGCCTTCTGAGAAGGATCCTGAAACGTACAACGATGCCGCTGACAAAGTTGCGGAGCAGGCTCGAAAGTTTGCGGTCAATCATGATGGCAGTCAGCTGCCTGGTCTCGACGCGATGATTCAGGCAACTCCGCCTCACTTCTCGCAGCAGTTTCGGCAGAAGTATCTGCGGGAATAGCTGTTTCCGTTTCGCGCTGGCGGTCGCAGCTATTCGCTGCTTCACATCCCGATCACGTCTGATTTGAGATTCAACTTATGCACGCACGACACAGCCTCAGAACGTTTCTTCATAAGGCCACTGCATTCGGTATCGCGGCGTGTGTCTGCACGTGGTGTATCAGTGCTGATTCAATTCAGGCGGCTGATGGATTGATCTCAGACTTTGATCTTTCGAAAGTCGTGGGAACTGCCGAGGCCAACTGCAGGCAATGCCATCCATCGGAAGTCACGCAGTGGGAAAAGACAACTCACTTCCGATCGACAGAACGCCTCAAGTACGAAGGCAACTCGAAAAAGTACGCCGATGCTCTGGGGATTTCCGGCGACAGCCTGGCGAAAGATTCCCTGTGTGCCGACTGCCACGGGACCAAAGCTCAACGCAACGGCGAGGTCAGTGTGATATCCGGTGTGTCGTGCGAAAGTTGTCACGGCCCGTCGAAAGACTGGCTCAAAAGTCATGGCGAATACCACGATGGAATGGCTTTCAAAAGTCTGGATCAACTGCGGTCCGACAGAGAAAAAGAATCGCCCGAACATCGTGCAACTCGACTGGAATCCGTCGCGAAAGCCGGCATGATTCGGCCGCAGGCGATTCATTCGCTGGCCAGTAACTGCATGGATTGTCACATCGTCAACAATGAGAAACTGGTCGCTGCCGGTCATAAGGCCGCCAGCAATTTCGAGCTGGTTTCCTGGTCCGGCGGTGAAGTTCGGCACAACTTCTTCATGGACAAGTCGACCAACGCCCCCGCGCCCAGTTTGTGGATGGCCACTGAAAAGCGGACTGCTGCGCAGCGTGACCGGATCAAATTCACTGTTGGCATGCTGGCACAGATCGAGATGGCGTTACGACGGCGAGCGGCCGCCAAGGGTCCCAACTACGTTCCGCAGGTAGGTGCACTGGTCGCTCAGTTGAACGGAAGATTGCTCCAGATTAACGGAGTCGGTCCAACTCCCCAGACGGAGCAGGCAGCGGGAATGGTGGCTCCGATGATGGGTCTTCTGTTTGTCGCACAGGGCAGCGACAAGGACACCTATAGCAAGGCCGCTGACAAGTTGTCTGAACTTGCGAAGCAGCTGGTCGAAGGGAATGACGGTAGCAAACTGCAGGGTCTCGACGCCGTGACAGGACTGGTTCCGCCGCACTTTTCGCAACAGTATCTCAAGGCCAACGGAGAATGATGGCGTCACTTGTCGAGGCATTCACTCCTGCGGAGACCCGTTGCCTGACAGTTTGACGAAGACTTGAAGAAGACGTCGAATTTCACCTGGTTCCGACCGTTCCACACCCGCCGATGAGCAGCCTGACTCTGGAGTGATCGATGGCGGTTTCCCCGTCAATACCGCGTCCTCGCCGCTGGGATATTCCGTTTTGTCGGGAGAGTGATTCTGAGCGCGAGATGACCGACGAGGATGTCGATCGCCTCATGGGGCAGGCGCCGTTCTCTCAAATCGACCCTGCCGGATTCAAGAAGACGCTGCCGTTGCGGGACATCCTGAAAAACGATGCCCGGCTGGTTCCATTCCAGGAAGGCGACATCGTCGTACGCCGTGGCGACTGGGGGAACACCGCGTTCTTCATTATTTCCGGATCGGTCCGCGTCGAGATTGAACCGCCGGAATCGGCAATGCCGGCAACGATGCTCGGGCGCACCGAACGGCCTCGTCAGACGATGTTCCAGGCGATTGCTCAACTTTGGCGAAATCATCACGAGCCGGAGTTTCGCAGTCAGGCTGCGCAAATGGATGACCGGATCGGCACTCGTAGCGCTGGTGAGTCCACGCGAATCTTTCTGCAGGACGTGCCGGCGGTGCTCGATCAGTTTCGCACGGCCACGATCGACCAGGGACAGTGGTTCGGTGAACTGGCAGCGTTGGGCCGGACGCCTCGCACGGCAACCGTGTTCGCCGATGGCCCCTGCGAGTTGCTCGAAATTCGCTGGCAGGGGCTGCGGGACATCATGCGGCACGACCGTGATGGTGACCTGCGAGCGTACATCGAAGGTGTTTTTCGGGAACGGGCTCTTGCGACTTTCCTGCGGGATGAACCGCTCTTCCAGGATCTGACTGCCGAGCAGATGCGGCGTCTTGTTCAGGAAGTCGAATTTGAAACATACGGCAATTACGACTCGCCGCAGCCGTTTCGAGAATTGGCGAAACTGGGAGCCGAGCTGAATCTGTCTAACGAGCCGTTCGTTGCCAGGCAGAGCGAATATCCCAACGGGATCATTCTGATTCGCAGTGGTCTGGCGCGACTCAGCGAGAAACATTTCAACGGACATCGGACCGTCGGATACCTGATGCCTGGTCAGTCGTATGGTTTTCCGGAAATCTCGCAGGGCTGGAACTGCTCGTCCGCAGTTCCGCTGCGATACTCGCTGACCGCGATCGGCTATCTCAACGTGGTCATCGTCCCGACCATCGTCGTCGAGCAATTATTGCTGGAGACCAGAGCCGTCCGGGCACCCGCTGCACCAGCCGAAGCAGGCCTGGGCCATTCGCAGCGATCCTCATCCGTCGCCGCGACTACGAAGAAGGAAGTGCGTATCGCAGATCACCTGCTCGATTTTATGGTGGATCATCGATTTGTTCAGGGCACAGCGACGATGGTGATCGATCTGGACCGCTGCACGCGGTGCGATGATTGCGTGCGGGCCTGCGCGGCGACTCATGACAACAACCCGCGATTTATCCGGCATGGACCCGTCCACGGGCAGCACATGGTGGCCAATGCGTGCCTGCACTGTGCGGACCCCGTTTGCATGATTGAATGTCCGACGGGAGCAATTCATCGAGATCAGCGAGACGGGCTGATCGTCATCAGCGAGCAGACCTGCATCGGCTGTGCTCAGTGCGCCAACAACTGTCCGTACGATGCCATTCGAATGGTTGAAATTCGCGACGCGAAAGGGCAGTTCATCGTGGACGACAAAACCAGTCGACCGCTGATGCAGGCCACGAAGTGTGATCTCTGCCAGAATCTGCCTGGCGGTCCGGCCTGTCAGCGGGCATGTCCGCATGACGCACTTCAGCGAGTGGACCTGACGTTCTTCGAAACGGTGGGAGATGCACTGCAGTCATGAATAAGCGGGCGCGAAGACGAATTCAGAACGGTGCGTTGTTCGTCCTGCTGGCGACATTGGCTGTCGTTGCGAATCAGATCCTGAACGTGCTGCACTATCGAACGCCGTTTTTCAGCGGCTGGTTTCTCTTTGGCCTGATCGTCGTTCTGGCTCTGTACAACGTTCGGAAGAAGCTGGCGCTGATTCCGGTTGGTACATCAGCTGGGTGGCTTCAGTTTCATCTGTACGCCGGAATCATGACTTCTGTCGTGTTCGCCTTGCATGTTGGACTTCGCATTCCGGATGGAGTCTTCGAACGAACGCTGGCGGTCTTTTATGTCGCTACGTTTACCAGCGGTGTGGCTGGCTTGTTTCTGTCACGAACCTTTCCCGCCCGCATCACTTCGCGCGGGGAGGAAATTCTCTTCGAGCGGATTCCCGTCTTCTTGAAGCAGCTGCGAGATGACGTTGAAAAAGTGGTCTTCACGTGTGTCGAACAAACTGAAACGACGGCAATACCTGAGTTGTACCTGTCGCATTTGAAACCCTTTTTCGAAAAGCCGCGCAACGTTTTCTGGCACCTGGTGCATTCGGGCCGGCCCCGGCAGCGTCTGCTGCTGGAGATTCGCGGGCAGCAGCGATTTCTTTCAGAGAGTGAGCGAAAAGCCGTTGATCAGGTCACCGATCGAGTCCGTACGAAAGACGATCTGGATTACCAGTACGCGCTGCAGGGGACGTTGAAAGTCTGGCTCTTTATCCACATTCCGCTGACGTACGGGCTCCTGGTGATGTCGATTTTCCACGGGCTGGCGGTCTATGCCTACGGAGGCAGCTACTGATGTCAGCTCGTATGGATCAAGGGGCCAGTTCATGACTGAACCGCTTCAGAAATTCGGCTGGAAACAAAGCCAGTATGAACGACCGGCTCACGGCTGGGTGTGTGGTCATCTGTGCGACGGTTCCCCGTGCCAGTTCGGTCCGACAAGCCGCGGCCAGTGCCAGGTTCAGAATCTTTGCCAGCCGGAAAAATCCGGAGACCGGTATATCTGCAGCCGAGCCGTAGCATTCGGTGGTGTCTGCAAGGAAGGGCCGCTCCCCGACGGAACCTGCTGCCAGCAGGACACGGCGTGCCAGCCACGCCGAAGCCTCTTTCATCAGCGACGGCTTGTTTCCTGCTCGGTGACCGCTCTCAGCATCGCCTTTTGTCTTTACGTTTTCGGCGGACATCCTCCTTCCGGAGCAATGTCTCCTGGAAATGTCACATTCCAGCATTCGTCGCTGGAACATGAATGCTGGACCTGTCACGTCGCCGCCGGAAAGAACGGTACAGAATTCGCCGTTCATTCTTTCGATACGCAGACGGCGATTGCTGACAGTAATCTCTGCATGAAGTGTCACCCCGAAATCGGTTCGGAGCCATTTCTGCCGCACAGTGTTGCTCATGCAGAACTGGTCAACTTCGGCCAGCAGTCCAAAGAAACAACCTCGGGCGAATCCAGCAGTGGTGTGATCGCCGATTCGGGACGTCCGATGTTGCTCTCGCTGGCTTCGTTGTTTAAAGGGGACGCCGCTGTTGAGTCGCACCTCGCGTGTTCAACGTGCCACCAGGAGCATCGCGGGAAGCTGCACGAATTGACTCGCCTGGCTGATCTGCAATGTCAAAGCTGTCACTCGAAGCAGTTTCACAGTTTCCAGGACGGTCATCCGGAACTGGCCGACTTTGCGTATTCCCGTCGCCCTCGAATTTACTTTGATCATTCGAAGCATCTGCAACAGTATTTCGTGACGGAAGAATTTTATCGCGTGATGCCGGACGGCAAATCGCCGACCTCATGTGTTGCGTGTCACGAGCCTGATACGTCGGGCACTTTGATGCAGACTCGTGGTTTCGAGCAAATGTGTGCCGGCTGTCACGAGCGCGAAATCGCCGATCGTGAGTCTCCGGGTATTGCCTTTCTGGCGATTCCTTCGCTGGCTATCGATTCCGCAGCGATGCCAGACATGTCAGTCGGCCTTGGTCAGTGGCCGGTGGCCACGATTGATCCACCGTTGTCACCGTTACCACATTTCATGCAGATGCTGCTCGAAACGGACGCGGAGTATCTGGCCGCTCAAATCGAACTGGGAGAATTGGCGCCGAGAAACCTCAGCATCGCGCTGGTCGAAACTCCGGCTGTGGCCGTGAACTATCTCTGGGGAATCAAGCGTTTGTTCCATGACCTGGCCGTTAATGGCGACGTGGCGTTCAAGCGGCGATTGAACGATCGCTTTCCGACGCTGGCTGAAATGGAGCCGTCGATTGTCCCCTCGGCGGTTTCCGCTGCCCGGCTATGGTTTTCCAGACTGAACGACGAAGTGATCGCTCGCAGCCAGGGAAGTCCACTTCCAGTTGCTGAGCCGTCGGCTGGTGAAAACTCCAGGCTGCGGCTGACGCCCGATTCGGTGATGGGAGGCGGCTGGTACATTCGAGAAAGCGATCACACCGTACGGTATCGTCCGGTCGGGCATTCAGATCCGTTACTCAAGACGCTGCTTGATGTGGCTGTCGGGAGACTGTCGCCGGACGCATCGCCCGATGCGGTTTCAGGAATGCTGGCGCAACTTGTCAGTCCGTCCGGATCCGGTGACCTTTCCAGTCGAGGGCCAGTTGCCTCGGGCCGTTGCCTGCAGTGTCATACTGTTGACCGAAATCCGAAGTCCGGGACTCTGGGAATCAACTGGAATGCCAGGCGTCCAGGAGAAAAGAGCAGCCCTCTGACGGCGTTCTCTCATTCACCACACATGAAACTTCTGACCGAGGACGGCTGCATCAGTTGCCATCAAGTCTCCCGGACGGCTTCGACAGATTCTGCATACCGCTCTGAATTCTTCACCCGCTCCGAGAATGGCCACCAGTGGATGCCGCAGACTGATTGGAAGGTGTCACTGGCCAGTGGCTTTGATGCGATTTCGAAGGCGAGGTGTATCGAGTGTCACACGGATTCCTCTGCGGGAGAAAGTTGTTTGAAGTGCCATTCGTACCACGCAGGTTCATCGACGCATTACGTGGCTGATTTCTGGCGAAGAGCTTCGTCGCTGGAACGTGTGGGTCTTCCGAAGCGACCAGACAGTTCAAGCGACGCTGCCGAATCGCCATAAGACATTTGCGGGCAGTACATGCTCAGTCAGAGTCAGGCCTCTGACAGGGTGCGGATCGATGGCTTTTCAGACAGTCGTTCCAATTCAAATCCCGGTTGCCTTCTCGCGGGGATGTGCAAGTCAGTAGACTGCCTCGCTTGAATTCGATCGGTCTCGATGAGTGTCCTGACCAGTTTCTAACAATAGAACATCGGCGCATCGTGACCGGGTTGGTTGGGATGTTCCAGACTGCGGTCGCTCGGCAGTTGCCTTTTGCACCGTAATTTGACTTGTGGAAGGAGTGTCATGTCAGACGCCAGTGTTTCGCAGGAATCGATCGATCGGCTCAGCAAGGCATCCGAGCAGCTACGAGAGCAAATGCGGCAGGTCATCATCGGACAGGACGAGGTGATCGATCATCTGCTGATCTCGCTGTTCAGCCGCGGCCATTGCCTGCTGGAAGGTGTGCCCGGTCTCGCGAAGACGCTGATGATCAGTACGCTGGCTCGATGTTTGTCGATGACGTTTGCCCGAATTCAGTTCACACCGGACCTGATGCCAGCGGACATCACCGGCACTGACGTGCTGCAGGAAAATCGCGACACCGGCGAACGTGAGTTTCGATTCATCCAGGGCCCGCTGTTCCATAACGTGGTCCTTGCCGACGAAATCAACCGTACGCCTCCGAAGACACAGGCGGCACTTCTGGAAGCCATGCAGGAGCGGCAGGTGACCGTTGGCCAATCCCGGCATAAGCTGAGTGATCCGTTTTTTGTGCTGGCAACTCAGAACCCGATCGAGCAGGAAGGCACGTACACACTTCCTGAAGCGCAGCAGGACCGGTTCATGTTCAAGATCTTCGTGAAGTATCCCAGCTTCAGTGAAGAGCGGCAGATCGCAAAAGCGACGACGAGTCTTCAGACAGACTCGATCAAGCCTGTGCTCAGTGGCGAAGAAATTATTGAACTGCAGAACCTGGTTCGAGAAGTTCCGGTCACTGATCACGTCGTTGATTACGCGCTGGCTCTGGTTCGCCAGACGCGCATCGGTGAACCGGGCGCTCCGGATTTCGTGAACGAATGGTTGAGCTGGGGCGCCGGTCCCCGAGCAGTTCAGTTCCTGTTGCTGGGCGGCAAAGCTCGAGCATTACTGCAGGGACGCAGTCACGTATCAACCGACGATATTGCCGCGCTGGCTCAGCCCGTGCTGCGGCATCGCATCGTCACCAACTTCTCGGCCGAGAGCGAAGGCATTTCTCCGGACCGGGTCATTGAGCGACTGGTGAAAGAAACTCCGTCAAAGGAAGGCGAGCTGACCAGTGACCCAAGGCTCCAGAAGATTTTTGCGGCCTGAGGAAATCTCACGGATTTCCCGTCTGGAGGTCCGGGCTCGTCGAATCGTCGAAGGTTTTTTATCCGGCCTGCATCGCAGTCCGTACTTCGGCCAGTCGATCGAGTTCGTACAGCACCGGGAGTACGCGCCTGGAGACGACGTCCGCCA
>JAQBWV010000473.1 GCA_027624335.1 Planctomycetota bacterium | reverse complement strand
AGAGCAGTCGGCAACAGTTCCTTGTAGGCCACTTCGCGACGCAACCGCGAATCGTTGGCCATCCAGATCTGCCCGAGACCGCCACGAGCAAAATTGTTGACCAGCTGGTATCGCTGCTCGAAATCCCAGCGGTTCGCCGTTTCGTGAACACCTTTGCCAGCCGGATGTTGCTTTTTCTCGTTCGCATCCCGCGTCTTTTCCAAGTTGCCTGCCCCCGAAGCCTCCCGGGAATCTGATCGGTCGACTGCGGTCGGTCCGGTGTTCGACGAGTTGTCTGCTCCGGTCGCCCCCTCGACAATCGTCATGTCGGGATCGGCGGACACGCCTTCGATGATGGTTGCATCGTGATCCGGAGTCTGGCCATCCGGAACTGTTCCTCCCTGACTGCCCTCACTACGAACGCTGTCAGCCGTTGTTCGATCGACGTCCTCTGCAGCGTGTGAAACCTGAGTCCCGTCGGCATTCGAGATTTCGTCAGCAGATTGTGAATCCCCAGGCTTCGCACTCTGGACAATCGTGGCGTCAGAGTGCTCGTTTTCGAACCCCGCCGTCGGAGCGTGTGGCAATTCCGGCTCGACCGTCGTCCGATCATCAAGTTCTGATTCAGCCGCCACATCATCAACCAGATTGCCGGCTATGGTCGCGGAACTACGATCATGCGAAGCGTTGAGAGGTAAGTCGGCCAGTGTCGCCTGCTCGGCCTGCGAGGTATCTTCGAAAACAGTCGGGTCCGACGGCAGTTCAAAGGTCTGGCCAGCAGGATCGCGTTCGCTCAGTGCAGGTTCTGAATCGAAAGGCTTGACCAGTCCCGGATCCATCAGCGTTTCAGAACCATCCTCAGAATGAGGATCGCCCGGATTGTCAGCAGGATGCGATTGCTCATCGTGCTCTGAATTACCCGGCTGTGTGTCGTCCTGCTTTGACATGGCACATTCTCGCTCGTTTCAGCCGGTGATAAAAAATGTGCTGGATGACGGTGTTGATTGCCGCTGGCCAGCCGGGAGGACAATATCCGTCCCTTAGTCGCATCATCAAGACGGAACATTCGGTTACATCCGCTTATGAAAGCAATGGTGGACGCGATCGCGTCTCTGAATGGGCAGAGAAACTCGATCCTTCCAGACGACTATCGTGATTTGCTCGTGTGCCAGCTTTACCTGAAAGACTTTCATCGTGCTTGAACTTCGCAATCCGCACAGCGTCCTGGCTGCTCTTAGACACCGTCCGCACGACGTCACTGAAATTCGTATCGCCCCGGGACAACCTCAGGGAGCGTGGGCTGATGTCGTCGAAGCAGCGCAGCGAGAACGAATCTCGGTCGTCACTCAACGAGCGGAATCGAACTCGCGACGAGTACAGAAAGGGTCGGTCAAGAACGAACGCGTCGGAATTGCAACGGCGACTGTCCGCGAACATGCGGGCGTTGCTAAACCCGAGAAACTGTTTGAGCTCGCAAGCGAACCTGATTCGAATTCTTCTGGACTGTGGCTGGCGCTGGACTGTCTGCAGGATCCGCACAACGTCGGAGCGATCTTTAGAACTGCGGCGTTCTTTGGTGTTCGAGGCATCCTGATGAGCAAAGACCGCTCCGCCCCGATGACGCCCACCGTGTACGATGTCGCCGCCGGAGGCGTCGAGAGTGTGCCATTCTGCATGGTGCCGAATCTGGCACGATCTCTTGAGAGTGCCAAGCAATCCGGTTTGTGGCTCCTGGGCTCATCCGAACACGCCACGTCGTCGTACGCCGAAGTGCTGCCGGACCGCCATTGGATGTTGCTTGTTGGCAATGAAGAAAAGGGACTTCGCCGATTGACGCTCGACACCTGCGACGTCGTCTGCGGGATCCCGACTCGGGGAGACGTCACCTCGCTTAACGCATCGGTAGCCGCAGCAATTCTGATTTCCCGCCTCAGCCCCGCGTAGGTCAGGCTCTGCATGACGAATTTTCAACGGCGGCAAATGATTTCGAAAATGCGAGGGTTCAGTGGCCGGTGGGCTGATCTACGGAGTTGTTTCCAGTTCAACCTGGCTGACGGTCAGTCGCAAATACTCTCGCCCGCTGGAGCGGACGATGATCTGTCCGGGGAAGAATCGATCGCCGAACTGGTCGACCGTACCGAAGTAGACCTCGCACTCTTCAGCATCTTCAGTAATCTGGCAGGACAGCCCGACAAAGGCTGCTGGCTGTCGAGCAAAGTACCAGCGGGTTTCAACGCCCGTCAGCGTGGTGACCAGCACGTCAACCACTTCTCCAGTCAGCTCAAGCGGTTCGCTGCCCAGGTAATAGAACTCCGAAAACCCGGCGGCCTTCTTCTGCAGCATCAGCCGAAGATGGTGCATGGCGAGCAACAGCCCGCCGCTGCCAGGCGGCTCGTCAAGAAAGTCGGTGCCATCCAGTGGCTGGAAGAAGACATCGTTTCTCATCTGCAGGCCGAGTCCGCTTTCACTGAGCGTCAGCGAAAAGTCATCAGCATCACCGGATTTCCCAGTCACCGTCCAGACACCGTTTCGATCAGCGAAGTCGCCCCAACGGTTGATCAGTGGCATCAGCCGCTTCTGTTCCTGCTCGTTGAACCAGTAATTCGCAAAACCATCTTTTTCGACCAGCATGTGCTTGAATTCAGCCGGCCCCACATTCTTCGAAGCCTTGTCGACTTTGGGTTCGTCGTCGCCGTGCGGGTTGTCGG
>JAQBWV010000138.1 GCA_027624335.1 Planctomycetota bacterium | reverse complement strand
CTTTAGCGAGCCATGATTCCCCATTGCCTGAGCATCCTGAGCGGATCTGATTCGCCATCCGACCGGGCCGGCACGGTGCTGCGGGCCATGACGAGCAGGCTGCCCGATTGTCGCTTTGTGCCGGAACGCTGGCAGGAAGCTCACAGTGTTCGCGAACCGGCGTTCTGGTCGGCTGTTTCCATTCTCAGTAACGCGACCCGCGAAGAATTCAACTCAGGTAGGGTGCTGATTCCGGTCGTTAGCGGAACATCACTGAGTCAAACACTGACTGGTCGAAACGATCGATGGATCGACGCCGCAGTAGCGTACATCTTCCGGTACCGGGGCAACGTGGCGCTTCGCGGGCCACGAGTCGAATGGCAGGCTGAAGACACGCTCGACGTCTTCAAACGCCTTCTAGTCGAAAGTCGGCTCCCCAACTGCCCGTGTCCCCGTATCGTCCGCATGTGCAACGAGAATGTCGCAGACGGCCTGGTCTTTCATATGAAATTCGGAGTCTGTTCTCAGAAGCAGCTTTCCGAGTTGCAGTCCACGCTTTCCGCAAGTGCCGATCCGGTCTGGAAGATTTATGGAGATTCCCTGGCCGCCACCATTGAATGGGAATCACACGGCCAGAAGACCGCCGCGGTCATCGACGCACGCATCCAGAGTCTCGCAAAGATCGAAACACAGGTACTTCAGTTGAAGAGCGAGAATCATGTGGCTTCCGAATCATGCCGGTCGGTAGTCACCGCACTACGTGGCTGGCGATTTAATGTCCAGAACAAACGCTACAGCATGGCGCAGGACAGATGGCCGGCGACTCCGCAGCCAGTTACTGGAGCGGATCCATTTCCACATCTTCGCTTCCATCAAACGGAAATCACTGCTGACTGGTCACACCTCACACCATGCACGTCGGAATTCGACATCGCCTGGTCTTTCGAACGAGTCGCAAAGCTGTCTGCTGATGGGCAACAGAAGGTGCTGTACGACGCTCAACAGCAGAAAGACCAGGTCCGTCAGGTTGTCTGGGATGGGCATTACTTGTGGATCGGGACGCATTCTTTCGGCGTTCGTATTTTCACGACTGACGGAGACGTTCTGGCTGAGATTCCGCAGGGCAAGCCGAGTGTGGCGGGCGGACCGGCACTCCCCGAATGGGAACCCGACAACATGGGCGACGGGATGACCGCTCGTCTTGAAAGCACCTCAGGACAGCACGCGTTTCGATTGTTCAGCGTCTCGCCGGGGCGGTGCCTGGTGACCGGGAGTTACGGAAAACAGGATCGGCGGTGGATTGCCCTTCTGGAATATGGTGACGAGCGCTGCAACGTTCACGTGCTGCATGAAGCAGCCCTCCAGCTTGACCGCAACGCTGTCGAGGATCCCGGCATCGAAGAGGCCTGCGAACCGAAGTGGTTACTGCATGTTCCGCCAAAGTCTGGTGAATCGGTGTCCCGAATTCTGATGGGTCGTGGGTCAAGCCGTTACCCAACCGTGGTTCGGCGACCGATGCTGATAGACATTGATTCAAAGCAGGTCAGCCTGTTCGACGGCGAAGCCCCTGTGAACGGTACAGGACCCATCAGATTGACAACTGCGTTCGGCCAGTCAGCGATCATTCAGGATGATGCTGGTTTTAATCTGCTGACACGCGACACGAACTCCGCTTCCGGATGGAGATCACAGTTGACGAAATTTCGGACAGAAATCTCGATGCGACATCAGTCTTACGCATGGCCTCTTGTCACAGATCACGGAGTGTATTTTCCTGGTCCGATGTGGCGACATGTCGACCCGGATTCGGGTTCGATGAAAGCGGTCACTCCAGAGCCACTATCGACGGAGTGGGTCTTTGATGAGTACGCGATGTCCGGCCCCCTGGGCCTTGTGGCGTGGAATCGGGGAGACAAGCTTTATCGCATCGACGCGACGCCCGATCCGTCACAGTTGCCGACCCTCGACGAGCGGTATCCCTTCGTGCCGGCGGGTCAAAGAGCTCGACATCATCAGGCCGTGACACGATTGCGGGGGCTTGGAGCTACGATCGAATCAAGCTGGGGATCGTTCGCGCGAGCCGTCTTCCAGCGGCGTAACGGCAAGGAATGGAGGACTGCCGCGTGGTTTCCTGAATCATGGGCCGGCACATCCAACGACTTTGCATTGCTCAAAGACGTTTACAACGTCCGGGAACTTCTATTGGTCGGTGCTCCAATCTCCGATGCGGACTGCGAGTCGATCGCCCGGCTTAAACAACTCCAGCATCTGACATTCGAACAGACTCGTGTCACGAATCAGGGGTTGGCCTTGCTCGGCGCGCTACCGTTTCTTGCCGAAGTTCGATTGCAGAGTTCTACCGACGTGGAACAGTTCTCGGACAAGGCCATGACTTCAATTGGCCGGTTACCGGCACTCGAAAGACTGATCGTGCATGGCGAAGGATTTACGGACGAGACCCTGAAGAACCTCCCAGAGTGCCGGTCTTTCCATCGACTGTGCCTGCTCGATACAGCAGTCTCTGACGATGCGATTTCTGCGGCTCAGTCAACGGTCAGGAGTCTCAAGGTGAAACGCCACATGTTCTATAGCCGCCAGTAATGCGTCGCTGTGCTGGACCAATTCACTGTCGTTGATTCAGATTGCCCGCCGAGCGACATAACTATGACGTCAACGTTCGTGCGGTCCGGACCCTTTCGCACATCCAGTGTCTCTCACGGCAGACTGCTCATGAAGCCGGTTCTTAACAATGACACCGCCGACAGGTTGAGGCCATTGCCCCGAGCATGGTTGCAGGCCATTGACGTTGTTCCATCGTACGCCCTTGGTTTCGCAGCGACCGATCTGAAACCGTTCATTCTCGTCCTGGTACTGCTGGTTCTGTCCCTGGCTGCAGCTAAGGGTGAAGAGCAGCGATTGCAGCGCTGGGCGGTGATTGCGACCGGGGAAGTCGTGGCCAGCGGTCTGCCAGATCTGTTGACGGTCGAACTTTCTCAGAACGAGTCACTGGAACTCGTCGAGCGGGAGCAACTGCAGGCAGCAATGAGTGAGCTGCAACTCTCAACGCTTGTCAGAGCGGACCAGGTCGGTTCACGCTTGCAGCTTGGCAGGACGCTCAAAGCCAACGCTTTGATGGTCCTGTCGTTTGAGAGAACTGACGGAAAGCGACTGCTGCGAGTTGTTGTGTGCGACGCCGATCTCGGTATTCGATTGTGGGAAGGCCGCTTTGCCTGCCGAGGCAAAGACGACATCGAGCAGTTGGTTCAGCACTGTGCCACGACCGTCGATGAAGTTCGACAGCGTTTTGCGGGCGGCATTCAACACATCATTGCCGTGCCGGCCTTTCTGTCCG
Organism: Planctomycetota bacterium; assembly: GCA_027624335.1. Taxonomy (GTDB): domain Bacteria; phylum Planctomycetota; class Planctomycetia; order Planctomycetales; family Planctomycetaceae; genus JABMPE01. The sequence continues at coordinate 14,002 of JAQBWV010000138.1, read as the reverse complement.
AAGACTTTGAACATCACTTCGATTATCTGCAGACTCGCTGCAGCGATCAGCTGAGCAGTTCGCTGATGGCACACGCCGGAGTCGCGGTGGTTGAGATCGAAGAAGCGCGGGCCATTCGGCTTGAGTTCGAGAATACTCTCAGCGGTGCTCTGGATCGTCCGATTTCATCCGTCGTGAAGGCAACCTACCGGGTCGATGTGTCCGACAAGGGCAGTCAGCGACGGGTCAACTTGAAGATTGAACTGACCCACGGCGATGGCCAGCGCGAGCAGATCGAAAAGACGCTTGATGTCGATGCTGTCGGCTCGTGGCTTGTTCAGGATTTGACCAATCGGCTGATAACGACCAGTAAGAGACATTCACCGGCACTCTCTCCGAAAGTGCAGAGGGAGATTCTGACGCGACACGCGCAACGCTTCGCAGAGCTTGGCCAATGGGAGCAGTCGATTTCACTGCGTGAGACGGCTCTGGTGCTCGATCCCAACGATGTGCTGCAACGGGCGTTGCTGATCACCGAGTACCAGCACCGGTTTCAGCCCGATCTGGATAAGAACTGGCATTCCGCGCGATTCGCAAAACCGATTCCTCCGGAAACTCGCGAGCGAGCGATGCGAATTGCCGCGCACGACTACAGCGTTGGTCTGGATCATCTGGCCTGGCTGATCCGAAACCAGCTGATTAATCGCGTTGACGCCATCGGAATTCTTGGCAGGCACGTCTGGTACAAACCGCCATACATGATCACCGCAGCGAACCCGGTGGATTCGCTCAAACTGCAGACGCTGCAACCGGCCATTGTGGCACAGCGGAAATTTCTTCGTGACGTCTACCCATTAGTGATGAAACTGCCGGACGGACGACGACTCCCCAGACACCTGAGCGAACCGTACTACGGCGCTCAATATGTCGTCACGAATCACGTGATCAGCGATGTTGGCTTCAACGGCTTCAATTCTGAATCGCTGGTCAGCCTGCGGGAGTTGCTCACCCGTCATCTTGCCGCAGATGCTCGAACGTCGAGCAGCCTGCTGGGACTGATCGGCTATACGTACGTGCCAGGCCCAGAGGACGACAGCTACTCGGACTGGATCGATCTCCTGACTGACCTCAGCAAGTCGGATCGAGACCTCGCTCGGCTCTATGGAGTATACGGATTGGCTCAGGACCAGAATAAGAGGACTCGGTCAACTCCCGATATGGAACATTTGCTGACCGAAGTGCAACGGATGGGACGTACCGACGAACCGATCTACAACGTCATCAATCTCCGGATGGGCCGGCCGAAACCTCAGCCCGTTCGCGAACCAGCAGCCCCGCTCCCGCGAGGGTTCACCGGACCGTTGGGACGAATGCATCTGGAGCCTCTTCGGTTCGTCGTGGATGGCAAGGAGAACGTTCACAAGCAGCCACGCATCATCGGCATGTTGAGGTGCGGCGACGTCGATGCGTACTGGTCGAAAGACCGCTTCTTCGTCATGCACGATCCAGACGTGTTGCGTGAATTGAAACTGACGAATCTGAGTGCCGAACACACGCTGTTCTGGGAAGTCGCCTGGGACGGCAAGTTCATCTGGTTACATGCTTATGGTCAGGGCATCGTTGCAGTTCGACCTGACGGCACCGGCCTGACCTCGTTCAAGCGGAAGACGCCCGGTTATTCGAAAGGGCACCGGTTGATTGGACTTTCACCTGGACGAGCCCTGATGGCAGGCAGCTTTGGAGAAACGAATCGAGCCTGGTGCGGCCTGTTGGAAATCGGCGAGAACGGAAAGTCGTCAGTCAACGTCTTCTTCGAAGCGAAGAACGTCGTAGAAGGACGTCCGTCAGCACAAGCAGCCGCAGATGTGACGACGGTCTTTCAACCCGAAGATCTCAGCCGGGTGCACCATTCCGACGGGAGGGACTTCGTCCTGGTAGATCGGCATGAATTGTCGCTGATGTTGATTGATCTGGAGACACTCGATGTTTCCGTTCCGGAAAAAAGCATACGGCTGAGGGGACTTTCGACGGAAACAGAACTCGGATACCTCGGCAGGCTCTTTGTTCGAGACGGCCTTGCCGTTCCAGTGAATTCAGGAGTTGCCGTCTCGCGGAATTCGAAACGCATTCTTTACCACGACGGCTGGCTTTACCGTCCGGGCTATGTCTGGATGCGGCAGCACGTTGCCACGAGGAAGCTGGAACGTCTGCAGGCGAAGGATGTGCCGCACGAGTACTGGGACTTGCGAGTCGGCTCGTCAGCACATTACGGATTAATCACTTACTCGCCCTTCAGCGAGCAACAGCAAGTCTCCCGGTTGACCATCCTTAATGAGTCTCCTGGCCGGGAACGAAAAGAATAAGGACTCGACCATGTGCACCAATCGATGCTCTGCATACTTGCTGGCACTGATCACGCTGCTGTGCTTTATGGCCAGCTCATCAGTCGCGGCAGACACGACGGTCGCGTTGACGATTGCCGTTCCGAAGAATGCCGTTGCCGAGGATCGTGAACTGGCGACGTCGCTGCTCACGCTGCTCGAACTGGAAGTGGCTCAAGACTCGCGGATGTCGGTTGTCGAGCGGCGGCAGATTGATCTGGTGCTGCACGAGCTGGCGTTGAGTGTCGACCTGTCGAAGTCTTCCGAGAAGAAGTTGCGGCTCGGAAAACTTGTGAACGCGGACCTGCTGCTGACGATGGAACTGCTGCCGCCGGAGAAGGGGTCCGACGTTCGCAACGTGCTCGTGCGGATCGTCGAGTCGCTGACCGGAGCGATTCGCGGAGTGGTGGTCACGCCGGTTGAGCTGATTACAGTCGACGAGTCGGCGGCGGACATCGCGAAGTATTTGTCTGCGGTTGCGGCCCGACCGGCGGATGCAATCGTGACAGTGGCCGTGGCTCCGTTCGAAAGTCTGGGACGCTTCAATCGGCTGCGGCCAATGGAGCTTGGTCTGCGAGACATGATCGCCACTCGGCTGCGGCGTTGGGGAGATCTCGGTTTTGCAGATCAGAAGTCCAACGAAGGCAAGGCGGCGGACAAAGAGAATCAGACTGCTCCGGGTTCGCCGTTCCTGGTTCTGCAACGATCGAACATGCAGCAGTTGCTGAAGGAGCTCGATCTGGCGCAGTCGGGACTGGTCGATCAATCGCGGTTGCCAAAGTCGCTGCCGACTCGCGCAGCGGCTTATCGTGTCCACGGGACGATCGATGAACGAAACGAGAACGGCTTCGAAATCATCGTGTCTGCAAAGCTCGTTCATGCCGCGTCGGGAATGACGGTTCGTGACTTTGAGTTCGTCTCGATACCCAAAGAGTTGCCGCGAAAGCTGGCTGCTCAGGTTGACTTGATGGCCGCGTTTCTGCGGCATCCGGACGGTTCAGTCAGCAAAACTCCGGGCACGCTGCGTGAGATCAACGAAACCGAGTTGCTGTTCACTCAGGTTGTGAAGGATCTGCGTCGTTACGGGAGGCTGACGCCGGTTGATTTCAGTTCTCGACGATTCGAGATCCCGAAGAAAATCAGCACGAGTGTCACGGCAGGAGGCATCTACCAACAGCTCGATTCACCACCGCATCGGCATACGATTCAGAAATCGATTGATCGACTCGAGTCGACGCTGTTCATCATGCCTGACCGAGCGGACGTCTGCTTTGCTCTGGGGTTCTGCTATGCCTACCACATTGATGGCATCATGAATCTCGAACGGGCCGACGAGTTGCTCCGTCGAGCCTTCAGTATGGATCCGAAAGGGCCCGTCGGCATCTCTGCTCTGAGGGTTCTGTCAGAAGTCTGTTTCCATCATCAGCAGGGCAAGTGCGCACTGGAAAATCGCAAGCTCGCAGCATCGCAACTGCTGTTTGCCTTTCGGTCGATGCCGGACGAAGCGAAGAACACTCGCTGGTCGAGAATGCTGAAGCTGATTCGGGACGTGTACCCGCGAGATGATCAGGCAGCTCTGGCAGTTGTCGCCGATGAAATTGCCGAGGTGACAGAATCGGCTCCGGAGAAATATCAATACAACCTGGCGATGAACGCGATCAATTTTGCATCGGCGGGTCAGCTTGCGTTGTGGGCCCACGGTGAAAATCTGACGCTCAAGCACGTCGCCTGCCGAGGACTCGGTGATCGCGCTTTCGCAAAACAGGATTACGACGATAGCGTGAAGTGGTATCTCCATGCCGCGAATGCTCTGCTGGCAGACGAAAAGATGAAACAATCGTCGCTGCGCGACAACTTCCGGGTTCTTGCGGCTAATGCGATGTTGAAGGCGAACAAGCTGAACGAAGCGCTCGAATTGCTGGAGTCGTTCAGGCCGAGGCATGATGACGGGGCAGTCGGCCTGGCTTACTGGGCTCAGTCAATCGGCGACTGTTACGAACGGCTTGGGCAGACAGAACAGGCACTCGCGATTTATGTGGAGGTCGCCAATCTCGACGAAGACTTTGTCAACAACTCTGATCTTGTCGAACGGATTCTGCGATTCGGCGGAGTGCCGCTTTCAGAAGACCGCCAGGTTGACGTTCGATACGTCAACGGTCCTCGCGGAGGCACATCGAGCACGCTGGCTCTGGCGACGGACGGGAACCTCATCTTTAGCGCCGGTAACTTCGCAGGCTTTGCAACGGGCAAACCGGGGCGAGGAATACTGGCCTACGATCCCGCCGATGAATCCTGGCAGGATCTCTCGCCAGAAGGACTCGGCCGAGTAACCTGCATGGACTACTCGGACGGAACAATCTGGGTCGGCACACATCAGAACGGGTTGTGGCGAGGCGACGTTTCTGGCCGTAACTGGAAACAGTTAACCGAAGCGGACGGGCTTCCCGACATGACAATCTCGGCAGTAACTGCCGACAGGAATGGAGCCTACGTTGGCGTTGGAACCGGCAGCGGAGGCCTGGTACGAATCGGGCTGGACGATGCAGTCCTGGTCATGGAAGGTGACAACTCACCGACCCAGGCACCGATGGACATTGTCGCTCATGATGGTTTGCTATTTGTGTCGTCGAGCAGTCGACTTCAAGAGTTGGATCTCGAATCCGGGAGGTGGAAGGCGCTGGGAACTGAAAGTTATTGCCGGGTGTTTGGAACGGCATCGGGCGTCTGGGGCACTTTCAATACGCACCAACTGTTTCGCATGAGCGAGTTGAAAGTCGCAATCAAGGAATTTGAAGATCGACGCAGCGAGTCGAAAGGCCGAAAGGCGGCAGACTTCGTTCCGTCACTCCGCTCGCTCAGTTTTGAAGCGGGCTACTACAAAGACTCATGGTTTCCACGAGGCGAAGACCGAGCAAGTTACCACGTAAAGTTTGCAGTCGAGTGGGATGGTCACATCTGGTTCGGCGGCAGTCCATGTTCGCGTTTCCAGAGTGCCGGCCTGTACCGCTGCAACATGAAGACCGGCGAGTTCACGATGTTCTCGCCGCACGACGGTTTCCGCCCCAGCACGACGTACATGGCCTACGCCGCCGTCGTCCGAGGCAACGAACTCTACGTCGCCACTTCCGCCGGCCTGGCCGTCGTTACTCGCCACGAAAAAGCAGACAGTAAGTAGCCATCTCGGGATTGAAGCGAGTGAGTTTTTGAATTGGGACTCGACGTTGAGTTTCAGGTTGTAGCTCTATGTCCCAGTTGACAGCAGCTGTGCATTCAAGGTGAACCAGTCGGCGAATGCTTCGTCAACAAAATCTTCGTCGAGCACAGTGGTGAGCGTGTTGTCTCCGGAACCACCCGCCAGCGAATCGACCCCCACTTGACCGTCGAGTCGATCATCGCCGCTGCCACCGTGCATCAGATCGTCACCCGTGCCGCCCAGCAGCGTGTCTGCGTCGTCGCCTCCATCGATGTAGTCGCTGCCGGAACCGCCATGAATCCAGTCCAGACCGGCACCGCCAGAGATCGTGTCGTTTCCGCCTGCGCCTGAAATCTGGTCGTTGCCATTACCGCCCAGGATCAGTTCAGCAGCATTTCCACCGACGATCGTGTCGTCACCATCGCCGCCAAACGCCTGATTTCCGGACGTGGGTGATCCAACTGGCGTCAGATCGAGCCTGTCAGGCAGCGTAATCGTGTCGTTTTCTTCTCCACCGTCCAGCGTCAAAAATACGAAAGGGTTTGTCTGAAGCGCCGCGTTCAGGATGTCGTCACCGCTACCACCTTCGATGCGCAGGTGATATTCGACAGGAACGCCTGCGAAGTTATTAGCAAAGCTGGTAGTGGTGATGCCCTGCAGATCGTCTGTCGTCACTTCATCGTTTCCGGCGGCACCGTCGACAGCGGTGGATTCAAAAGCGTCAGCAACCAGCGTGACTGAATTCACAGAGACCAGCAAACTGGAATTTTCGCCGCTCAGTTGGATGATGTCGGCCAGTGCGGTTCCGGTGACCTGCAACGAGTCGGAGCCCTGGCCTCCGTTGAAGACATCAGCATCGTCTCCGCCGGTCCAGGTGACTGTGTCGTTTCCGCGGTTGCCGAAGACCTGATCCACACCGGCTGCTCCCTGTAGCAGGTCGTCGCCCACGCCGCCTCTCAGTTCGTCATCTCCGGCTTCGCCCAGCAGTGTGTCGTTGCGACTTCCGCCGATCAGCAGGTCATCTCCGTCTCCGCCAGTGATCCAGTCATTCCCCTGACCGCCGATCACCGTGTCGTTGCCAGCGCCACCGTCGAGCTGATCGTCTTCCTGCACGATCGAAAACTGACTGGTGCCCTGGCTGACAGCAACTGCTGTGTACTCAGGTAATCCTTCGACCTCTGACTGGCTGTTGATGACATGTCCGGATCCATTCTGGACATCAGCAATAACTCGCTGATCCGTCGCGTCACGATCCCAGAAGAATGCACCTGCCGTCGCCAGCGTATTGTCGAGTACGGTCGTCACCGATCTGACATTCATTTCTGCCAGTCGATCGGCCATCCATGCATCGGGAACCGCGGTCACTTCGGCATTCCACAAGCCTTCTGTTACTGCTCCGCGAATCCCTGGGTAGCCATTTCGATACGACACGTTCCAGTCGTAAGCTTCAGGGTTGCCGTAGGTCGCAGGGCTGGTGAATAACGGGTCGATGCGATTCGGGTCCGGCTCCATGACGACGTCAGCTCTGGCAAAGAAGTTGTCCTGCAGAAACACTTCCGTTCCGTGACCAGCGTCTGGCTGCACCTCCAGTAGCGAGATGTATTCTCGTGTGTCCAGACCTGGAATCACGAGGTTTCCAATGGCCGCGACGGATGCGCCATCTCCCACGATGATCGCTCGACCCCTCGGATTGTAGATGATGTTGTTGACCAGCAGTCCGCTGGAGAATCCCATCTCGTCCGTACCAAATCCGAACTTCGGTGCTCGTTTGCGAAGGTGAGCGAAAACAGAATTCGACACGACAACCTCAGTCGAGCCGTCGCCAATCAACAGACCGTGTCCGTGGCCGCCAGCGTCCAGCGGCTCACCGAACAGCACCTGATCGAAAATCACATTACGAGAACCGCCCCAGACTTCGGCCAGTTCATCGAGAGACCAGCTCAATGAGACATTCTGGATCAGTACATTCTCCGAACCGAGGATGCTCAACGCATCACGATTCGATAGTTCCGGGCCTACCGGATCATCGCCGACGCGAATTCGCAGATGACGCAGTGTCACGTTTTCAGCGTTGTTGATCTGAATGCCCGCGCCGACGATCGTGATACCCCCAACCGGGGCGCTTTCGCCATCAATCACAATGTTCGAGTTCGTAATCGCGATGACGTAATCCGGGCGAGCGGCCGAGACGCTGCGAAGGTCGATCACTCCGGAGACGTCAAACACGATCGTTCGGTTTCCCTGAGTCAGAGCGTCGGTCAGTGATCCGGGTCCGTCAGGCGACAGCGTCGTCACATGAACGACCTGCATTTCGAGTTCGGCGGCACTTTGCAGCAGATCGTCGCCGTCGCCTCCGCTCAGCTGATCCTGTCCGCCGCCGCCGATCAGCGTGTCATTACCACCGTCCCCCAGCAGTCGGTCGTCACCCTTTCCGCCATCGATCACATCAGCCCCGTCATCGCCCACCAGCAGATCGTTGCCAGCTCCGCCACTGAGCGAGTCGTCGCCAGTTCCGCCGTACAGCGTGACATTTCCGGAGAATGTTGAGGCGTCCAGCACGTTGTTGCCGGTACCGCCGGTCAGTTGTGCGAGCTCGATGTTGAGGATGTGACTGGTATCGAGACCTGTCAGCGTCGAATTCGACAGCGTGAAATCAAAATCTCCCGCCGCGACAATCAGGTCAACGCCGGCGCCACCTTCGAGTCGATCACCGCCGATACCAGCATGCAACGTGTCGTCACCAGCGCCAGCATCGATGCTGTCGGCGGACAACCCACCGGTCAACTCGTCGTTACCAGCGCCGCCCATCAATGTGACTGACCCTGAAAACCCGCTGGCGTCGATCACATTGTCTCCGTCGCCGCCGCTGAGTTCAGCCTGCTCAACGTCATCCAATCGATCTGTTCCGAGACCGGTTAGAAGTAAGTCTGTCAGCAGGAAATCGACATCTCCCGTCGCCACAACCAGGTCAACACCGCTTTGACCTTTGACAACGTCGTTGCCGGCACCACCTTCCAGCGTATCGTTGCCGGAACCGCCATATAGATAGTCGTTGTCAGCATCTCCAGCTAATAAGTCATGGCCCCCCTGGCCGTTCAACGTATCGCTGCCCACGCCTCCCATGAGTGTGTCGTACCCGGCACCACCGATCAGGAAATCATCGCCAGCGTTGCCTTCCAGATAGTCACTCCCCGCCTGACCATTCAGCGTGTCGCTTCCAGTGCCCCCGATGAGCGTGTCGTCGCCGAACCCGCCAGCAGCGAACAGTGGAATGTCTGTGTGATTCTGAAAGAAATCCGCTCCTGCATATCCTTGAAAGGTCAGCTGGGTCACGCCGTCGGCGGGAAACGTCTGCGGTGTATTCCCGGTCATGCCCACGATCACATTCTCTGATCCCGTGTTACCACGATACACATTGATGTCGTCTGCTCGATTGGTTCCTGCAATTGCCAGGATGCCAGTATTCGGATCCAGCAGACTTGTCAGTAATACACGTGGCTCAAGCGTGTTGACGAGCGTTGAAAGCGCTGAAGTGCATGACTTGTTTGATCGACGTGTTTTCCTGCGTAACATGCTCCGACACCTCTCGATGAAATTACTGCGGAAACCTGGCGATCTGAGAGTGTCTCCCAGACCCATGGCTTTGCGACCTCACCTCACGATGAGTGTGCCTATTTTCATCGCTCCATCGAGTGCAGGATCACTGCACAAACGGCTGCCGCTTGCGGGAGCCATTTTCGTTCTCCATCTCCAGATGAATGCCCCAACCAGAGGCTCTTCACTTCGAGTAAACCTGGCACATATTCACCTCGAATCGCGGTCTGAAGTGACAATCGAGTGATCTAATCAGTCTTCGATTGCTCAGTTCTCGGAGAGAGTCACGCCAGCGTTGAAAGACTGGTCTGACACGATGGTCAGCGCCGGAGCGTGACCAGACGCCATACATCAAACCTGCAACTTCAGGACGCGTGCTCTGCCGTTACCTGTCGATCCTTCTCTTCCTGTCAAAGCGGACGCCTTCAGAAGCTTCTTTCTCCCGCCGAAATCGGGTATCAAGGATGTCTCCTGGCCGTCAGAATGCACTCCTTAATATTGATCGCTGATGACAATCACACGTGGCCCTGCAAGCGTTTCCTTCTTCCTTCGTCCCGAGCATCATTGCCGAGGTCATTGTGCGAGTCAGTTATTCGATTCGTCTGTGCGTCGCCCTTCTTGTTTCCGTCTTTCAAGTTTCGCACTTAACTGCAGCTGACGCGGTGGCGGACTTTGAGAAGGACGTCAAGCCGATCCTGCTGCGCCGGTGTGTCGGTTGCCATGGACCTGATGATGTCAACGGCGATGTGCGTCTCGACACGCTGTCGACGGACCTGGTTAAGGACTCAGCGGCGGCGGAGACATGGCACGACGTGCTGAATGTGCTGAATCTTGGAGAGATGCCGCCAAAGGATGAAACGCAGCTCACTCGATCAGAACGTGATGTTCTGGCTGGTTGGGTGACGCGGCAGATCGAACACGCCATTCAGGTGCGACGGAGCACCGGTGGACAGGTCGTTATTCGGCGGCTCAACCAGACTGAGTACCGAAACACAATGCGGGATCTGCTCGGGCTTGACCTTAAGTATGGTCAGAATCTGTTGCCCGACAGTCCTGGTGAAGATGGCTTTACAAACAATGGCTCGGCGTTGCAGATGTCCGCTCTTCAATTGGAGAGCTATCTGGAGTCGGCTCGAAGTGCCATGAGTCGAGCCATCGTGACTGTCGAACAACCTGCCGTCGTCGACGTAACGCAGACGGAGACGACAACCGACAAGATAAAGGGCAATTGGACGAACATCCTGGGACGCTCAGGGACGTTTGTGTTTCGCTCGACGGAATTTCCTGACGAAGGCGACTTTCTGATTCGAGTGAGGGCGCGTGCTGTCCTGCCAGACAAGGCACCATACCCGCAACTGCGAGTTGTGCTTGGCTATCGTGCCGACACGCAGACGCCGTCTGAAGAAGTCGGCATTCGGGAAGTCACCAGTACCGACTTTCAGGACTACGAATTTCGCGGTCGTCTGGAAACCTTTCCGCTGCAAAGCCGGACTCAAAGCAAATATCCGGGGCTGCTGCTCTGGCTCGACAATGCCTACAGCGATGGGAAGCCGGCTCCAAAGCCTCGGCAGGAAGTCGTCGAGACGACGGCCGAAAAGGGGAAACAGAATAAGAAGAAACAGCAACGGACCGTCTGGCCCGTTGATCCTGACTTTCCGAAGATTGAAATTGAATCTGTCAGCTTCACGGCTCCCGTTTTCGAAACCTGGCCGCCAGCGCACCACACTCGGATTCTGATTTCGAGCGATCTCAGGACGAAAGATCCGGTGGCGTACGCCCGCGAAGTTATTGCGAGGTTCATGCGGCGGGCATTTCGGCGACCGGCAACGCAGTCTGAAGTCGAGCTGATGGTTGCGTACTTTCAGGAAGTGCGACCGACGTTTGCGACATTCGAAGCAGCCATGCGGGAAACACTGACGATGGTGCTGGTCTCTCCGGACTTTCTGTACCTGGTAGAGCCTTCATCTGGCAAGAGTCGGAAACTCGACGATCACGAACTCGCTTCGAGGTTGTCTTACTTTCTTTGGAGTTCGATGCCCGACGACCGCTTATTTGAATTGGCCGACGCTGGAGAGCTCCGTGATCCACAGACCCTGCAGGGAGAAGTGGAACGGCTGCTGAACGACCCTCGGTCGTGGAACTTTGTGGAACAGTTCAGTGATCAATGGCTGGACCTTGCCGGAATGAATCGCGTTGCCGTGAATCCTGAGTATTACCCAACGTTCCGTAACGAAGTGAAGCCTCACATGCGTCGCGAGACGCAGCAGTTCTTCAACGAAGTTCTGCGAAGCGACACCAGCGCGCTGGCGTTTCTGGATTCCGACTTTGTCATGCTCAACCAGCCAATGGCCGAGCATTACGGGCTCAACGGCCCTCGTGGCATCGAGTTTGAACGAGTGGCTTTAAACAAGGGTCAGCAGCGTGGCGGATTGCTCGCACAGGCTTCGATTCTTCTGGCGAATTCAACGGGCGAGGATTCTCATGCGATTCTGCGAGGTGTCTGGATTCGTGATCGGTTGCTGAATGATCCACCCGCTCCGCCTCCGCCGAACGTCCCCAATCTGAATCAGGAGAATCGTGATGCGGCGAGCCTTCCGTTGAAGGAGCAACTGAAGGAGCACCGTGAGAACGAGGCCTGTGCACGTTGTCATCGAGGCATCGATCCGTGGGGGATCGCTCTGGAAGAGTTTGACGCGATCGGATTGTTTCGAGACAAAATCCAACGAAAAGCGGGCAGCAGGATGCTCGCGTTTGATGTTGATTCAAAGGCAACGCTTCCCGACGGCCACGAGGTTGATGGTCTGGATGACTTGAAAGCACACCTGCTGACGGAAAAGCATGAAGAGTTTGCTCGAACGCTGGTGTCTCGATTACTCGCATATTCGCTGGGGCGATCGCTGGAACTGAGTGATCACGATACCGTTGACCAATTGACCACCCAATTCGTCAAAAGCGACTATAAACTCAGGAAACTCATCCAGATGATTGCAGCCAGCGACGCGTTTGACTCGAAGTAATCAACTGCCAGCGATGCAGTCCTCTGCGGCTGATTAGTTCTCAGGCAGGTCAGGCTCGGTCTGACGGAATTTCGAATTGATTTTCAGTAATGCCATTGTCACTTTAATGTCGCTGTCACTTTTCGTCAGGCAGAGCCTGAACTGAGCAAGATCGCTGAACGTACCCGTTCGCTGACAGCGGCGATTCAGAAAGAACGAAACCATGAGCAATAAACCGTGGCAGCTTGACCGCCGGACGCTCCTCAAGGGAGTCGGTGTTTCTCTCGCACTTCCGCTGCTCGATTGTATGGGAGCAGACGCGGAACAAACGGTTCGGCCAAAGCGATTCTGCGCGGCATACTTTCCGTACGGCAGCGTCTTTCAGAGCGACGATTCCGAATTCGCCAGGTGGAACTGGACTCCCACAGGCGAAGGCAGCGACTTCACGTTTGGAGAAATCCATCGAGCGTTCGAGCCACTGCGTAACAACCTGACCATGCTGGATGGGCTGTCGCATCCGCAGGGCCGATCGATGGGTGGACACGACACCGCCGATATCTGGCTGACCGGTTCGAAACTGACCGGCAGCCGAATGAAGAACACGATGTCTCTGGACCAGATCATCGCCGACATGCATGTCGACCAGACACGTTACTCGTCGCTCGTTCTCTCGACGGATGGCGGAGTTGGAGAACCGACTCGCTCCAGCACGTTGTCGTACAACCGGAACGGGCAGCCGATCCCGGCTCAGAACAAGCCTCGCGTTGTGTTTAATCGGTTTTTTGGAGTGACATCCGATTCGACCGATTCTCAGCGAGCAGTGCTTCAGCGAACCGGCAGCATGCTCGACCGAGTGCTCGAACATTCCAGGTCAGTGCGACGCACACTGGGAAAGCACGATCAGAAGAAATTTGACGAGTATCTGGCTTCGGTCAGGCAGATCGAGCAGGGTGTTGAACGTTCGAAGCAGTGGCTTGAAATTCCAAAGCCGCGCGTCGACGAAGTCGGTCTCAGTCTGGACGCCGATGATTCAACACCGCAGGAACTGATTCAGACGATGTACGATCTGATGTTCCTGGCATTCCAGACAGACTCGACGCGTGTGGCCACTTATCAGCTGGGCAACATGAACGGAGCCACGTCGATCGCCGGCAAATTCCCTCAGCTGCTCGGCCTCGGCAAAAACATGCACAGCCTCGCTCATGGCGGCGCTAAAGGAAAAGGCGGAGAAGAACTCGGCAAGTGGCATCAATTCCTGACCGACCAGATGGCTCGCTTCCTGACACGCCTGAAATCGACTGAAGAAGGGGATGGAAACCTACTGGACCACACGATGGTGCTTTATGGCAGCAGCAACAGCCAGACTCATCAGAACAGGAACTACCCGATGATGATCGCTGGCGGTGAGCAGCTTGGGTTGAAGCATGGCAAACTGATCAAGCTGAGCGAGCAGACGCCTCTGTCGAACGTCTACGTGACGGTTTTGAATCAGCTTGGACTTCGGACCGAGTCGTTTGCAGACAGTACAGCGGCACTCGCCGAGCTGACTTCCTGATCGCGTCGCTGCATGCGCGGATCGGTCGTTCCGAAATGGAGTCGTCTTGTTGAATGCGTCGTGAACTTCTTGATCACCCGCCTGATCATGCCGGTTCACGCCTGAGCCTTCGTCTGGCAGTTTCCGACGACAGCTCAGCCGGAAGCCATCGGTGCAGAGCGGCTCGGTGTTGATGAAGGGTGAAAAGCTGCCGGCCATCGCGTAACGACATCATTTCCGGAAAACAGGTGGTTCAGCAACGCTGACGGTCACGGTTAGCAATCAAAGATGGCAGGTAACCGAGCGCAGTCCTTGAGTCGCGGAT
>JAQBWV010000137.1 GCA_027624335.1 Planctomycetota bacterium | reverse complement strand
ACAGAAATTCTGATATTGTCAGAACTCCACGGCTACGCCGCACAACAACTATCCGGACACGCTGCTAGCATCGCTCGATCAACAACTGTCCGAGAATCGCCTTTCGCCCCACAACAGTGAGTGATTTCCCGAATCGAACGACGCTCGGTCCCAGGCAGAGATACTGATCGCGAACGCTGTGTCACTGAGTCGCTCGGCGGACTGAACGAAGTCGACAAATCAGCCATTTGATGCAGTGGCCGCCGGGGTGCTCGCCTGTTGTCGCAAAGCGTCCACTTCCTGTTGAAGTTGATCGCGTGAAGCCTGACCCTGATCGAATGCTTGCTTCGCTGACGCCAGCTTCGCCTGAACCGGCACTGCAGCCGCCTGTTCTTCCTGAAGCTTCACTGTCGTTGCGGCTGTGGTCGACTTAGCGGCGACTAGAGTCTGCTCAGAAACCGCCACTTCCTGCAGGACAGCCGCGATCGACTTATCAATTTCCACGACCTTTGCCTTCAACTCGCCAACGATCTGACTATTGCGATCAAAGACCGTCTTCAATTGAGCAGCAGCAGCGGCAAGCTCTTTGTCCTCAGGCAAAGCAGCGACCGCCGCAACGCCTTTGTCAACAGCATCTTTCAACATTGGTGCCGCCTTCTCACGAAGTTCTATCTGCGTGACCTGAGCGGTCTTTTCTGCGGTAACCTGTGCAAGCTTTTGCTTTGCCGCGGTCACGGCATCTGTCGAGGTTTTTTCGACCTGTTGCGCGGCCGCGACAGCTGCCTGCGCCTGCGCAACACGCGCCTGCATCAACTTCATTTCCGCATCGACATCCAGAAAGGCCATCTCAAGTTCCGCAAACTGAGATCTTCGAGTCTGCAGAGTGGCCAGTTTCTGAGTGAACTGAATTTCGTCCTGCCATCGTGCTACCGCTTGCTGAGCCTTTGTTACAGCGGCATTGGCGGCGTCAACCGCAGCCTTCGCTGCTGCTGCTTTCGTTTGCTCAGCGGCAAGAGTTGCGGTGTATTGCTCGACCAGTTTCTGTGTGGCTGCGATTACCACCTTCGTATCAGCAACCTGTTTCGTAATGGCAACGACGGCAGCGTTGGCAGTATTCATCCTGGTGCCTTCATCCACGACCGTCTTCATGGCAGCTGTGAGTGAACCTTCGCGTTCTGCGGTGACGGCTTTCAACTGATTTGTGGCGTCGATGACGGCCTTATCTCCTGCCGCCTTCGCAACAGCCAGTTCCGCTTTGGCAACAGCCTCTTTCAATAGTGGGACCAGTGGTTGCAGAGCCGTCGTAACGACTGCTGCTGCATCATGTTTTGTCTTAGCATCCACTGCTGTCGCCTGCTCAGCCACCAGTTTCGCAGCGAGAGCCAGCTCAAGTGCAGTGGCATCGGCGAGCTTCTTCTTCTCTCCCTCCAGCTGAGCCGTAACCGCCGTGACCTGTGCCACAGCCGCGTTGTACGCGGCCTGTTTTGCTTTCTGGTCTGCCTGAACCGTGCCTGTGTCAGCCACAGCCAGAGCAAGGCGAGCTTCCAGTGTCGCTGGATTCGTCGAAAGTTCACCGATTCTTACGCCGTCAGCTGCATTCCAGACGCGAACAAGTCCAGTCCAGTCCCCACCGATCACTCGATTCGTTTCGTCACAATACGAAACGGCCAGCGCCAGATCACCGAACGCTTCGAATGTCCGGACTGCCGCCCCATCGGCGTTCCACAGCTTGACCGTGCGGTCTCGACCGGCGGTCACGAGTTGCCCGTCACGAGTAAAATCGACTCCAGCCGTCCCACCTCCATGAGCTCCCCATGTCTTGATCTGACTGCCGTTCTCCATTTCCCATAGCCGAATGGAAGCATCTTCGCTGGCTGAGGCCAGAACGTTGGAATCCGCACGCCAGGAGAAATCGCTGATTCGTCCAGCATGGCCGCGCAGTGCCAGATACTCCCGGCCTGTGTCGGCTTCCCACACGAAGACACCACCGTTGCGGTCTCCAGTCGCCAGCAGCACACCATCTGGGCTGAACGAAACTGACGTGACCCAGTCGGTGTGCTTTCGGCACTCGTACAAAAGTTCGCTGGTTTCTGTTGAGTAAACACGAACAACCTTCTGAGGTCCGCCAAGTGCGATAAACCGATGATCGGAACTGATGTCGGCACCCAGAACCGCGTCCAGTTCATCACCGATCTCAAAGATTCGCTCGCCATTCTTCACATTGAAAACCACGACTCGACCTGCTGCTGAACCTTGCCCACCACCTGCCAGCAGCAGATGCCCGCTGCGGCTGAACTTCAATACCTGAGGTTCGCCTTCAGGAAATGGCAATGTTCCAGACAGTTCAAGAGTCTGCGTGTTATACAGCAGGATCTGCTTCTGCCCCGAGACGGCGACCAGTGGTGCCCACGGACTGGTCGCGATTGAATTGACGGCCGTCGTGTGTTCTGTGTGGACGAGCGGCTGAAGAGAAAGTCGGCCTGGCAGTGGTGGTGGCCCATCAGGACGACCGGTTGAGCCGAACGACAAAGCGAACTCCATTTTCGCCTTAGGTCGAACGACTGCGGTGCTGCTTTTAGTATCCAAAGCGCCGCCAGCGATCCACGCTTTGATGACTGACAACATTTCAGCCGGAAGCTTGTCGGAATTCGGCGGCATGTACGGTTCAGACTCGTGATTTACCACCAGCCACAAGTAACTGCTGCTCTCGTCACCAGCCTCGACAACTTCCCCCGAACTTCCGCCCTGCTGCATCGCCGTGTAGTTCGTCAGGTCAAGTCCGCCGCTCTTCTTATCCGGATTGTGACACGCGAAACACTTGGCACGAAAAATCGGCTGCACGTGATCGGCGTAAGTCACCTTATCATCGGCAGCGCGTACAGACGCAGACGCAACAAACAGGATGCCTGCCGTCAGAGCCAGTCGGGAAGGAAGCATAGCTGTCTCCGGACTCAATATCAGGAAGTGGTTTTGGGAACCAGTCGGACCGGTTCGGGCGGGGAAATATCAACTTCGTGACTCCACTCTAGGTCAGGCTCTGACCGACGGAGTCCCACTTTCACTCGACGTGATAAATTTCAACATGACCACTCAGCCTTCAGTTAACTGAACGGCCTCGCGAAACCGAAGTGAAACAACACCTCAGCAGTCATGAACGCTGCCTAGTGATTGAACACAAATTCACGTGAGTTCATCGTTGCCCAGAAGATGTCTTCCAGGGCCTGCTGTTTGTTCTGCTCGTTGTCGATGACTTCTTTCAAAGCCGCCGCCTCGCGATCAGTCGGCTTGCGGCACAGGCAGCGAATGTAAATCTCTTCAGCGATCTGCTCAGGAGTCTTCCCTTCAGCGAGTCGAGTCGGCACCAGCTTGCCCTGAGCCATCTTTGCGTTGACCGTGTCACCATTCAGGAGATGCAACGCCTGCGATAGATTTGGCTCAATCGTCACTTCGCAGGAACAGACGGTCTCCCGCTTGGCTCGACCGAACGCGGTCAGGAAGTACGTTGACGTATTCCCGTTAGCAATCTGAACGGCACGTGCACCAGTCGGAAGCCCCTGAAACTTGTTCTTCGTATCAGTCACCTGTGTAATGGCGTCAAGAAGCACTTCAGCGCGAACGCGACGGAGCGCCGAGTGCGAGAAGTTGCGATCATCTTTCGCATTGGTGTCGTTCGTCGCGGTTGAGTGCTGGTAAACTCGCGACGTGCAGATATCACGAACGAGTTTTTTGAAGTCATAGTTGTACTCCGTGAACCGTCGCCCAAGTTCATCAAGCAGTTCTTTATTGACCGGTGGATTCGAGACACGGACGTCGTCAACCTGGTCAATAATGCCCTTTCCGAAGAAGTGAGACCACACAATATTCCCGAGATTGGTGGCAAAGTACGGATTCTGCGGTGAGGCCAGCCAGTCGGCCATTACGACCCGGCGATCTTTGCCTTTGACATCCGGTTCCTCTCCACCCAGAAATTTTGGAACCATCACTCTGTTGTCAACCAGGTGCCGGACATCGCCACCACCACTGTTGAAGATGATCAGTTCACGCGGGTCTTCTCCTCGCTTCCGACCGATCTGTGAGAAGAACGCTGCAAAGCTGTAATAGTCATCCATCGTCCAACGGTCGAACGGGTGGTTATGACACTGAGTACACTGAATCCTCATGCCCATAAATACCTGAGCAACATTCTCAGCCGTCTTCAGAGTGTCACGCTCGTTCTGGTAGTAGTTGGTCGCAGCATTCTGGAAAGTTCCACCGCTCGAACCAAGCAGTTCTCGAACCATCTGGTCGGTTGGCATGTTGCTGGCGATTCGTTCCTGCAGCCAGTTGTAGTATCGCAGCATCGACTTGTAGCTGATCTCGTTCGTCGTCCGAATCTGCAACAACTCGGCCCACTTCATGACCCACAGTTCGACAAACTCTTTCCGGTTAAGTAGTTCGTCGACGAGCTTGTCCCGTTTCTTTACGTCTTTGTCTTCGACAAAGCGGGCATACTCTTCGACGGTAGGCAGAACGCCGATCACGTCGATATACGTTCGTCGAAGAAACTCTTCATCGGTGCAGATCTCTGACGGAACGATCCTCAACTTTCGCAGCTTGTTGTAGACCAGCGTGTCGACAAAATTGAGTTCCGGAGTTTTCGGGTCCGTGTACTGCAGGCCCTTTGGCAAGGTGACGAACTGACGTCCGACCGTGTGCGTTTCGAACCGAGCCATGATGAAGGCTTCGCCACGCTCGTGAGCGGTGACCACACCTTCCGGAGACACAGTGGCTGCCGTATCGTTGTTGGAAAGGAAGACGGCAAGATTCGTCACGTCCCGATCGGTGCCATCAGAGTATTTCGCTCGAACTGTTAATCGTTGAGTTGCGTCTACACCGTCAAGCACAGCCGCCGGTGGGTAAAGTTCAACTGAAAGAACTTTTGGAACTTCTCCCTTGTCGTTGTTCCCACCGTCTTGAAGCCAACGGAGCATCGTGGAGTAGTACTCGCTGTCTGTGTCGAAACGCTTGCCGCCAGTGTGAGGCACCGATCCGACGGATTTCGTCATCATCAGGCTTTCCTCTGGTAAGGCGAGATTAATTCGGCGGCCCGGCAGCTCTCTGGCGATTCGAAACTGATCGCCATCAGGATCGAAACCAAACAGCGACAATCTGAAGCCGTCTTTTCCGCGGGCTGCGCCGTGGCAACTGCCTGTGTTGCAGTTGGACTTCATGAAAATCGGCATGATGTCCAACTTGAAGCTCACGGGACGATCTGTGGTTGCCTGTTCGATTTTGATAGGGACGGACTTAGCCATTCCTTCAAACTCAACCGTCAACTGGCTGTCACCATCGGCGACGGGACGCAGAACATTCCCCTCAAGCTTAACCGGAGCACCGTTCGTCAGTGCCAGTTTTGCCTCCATCGTAACGTCGCGCGTCAGGCCGTTTGGATAGGTCACCTGCACGACAAATGACTGGCTGTCACGCGTCGTGTTGATGTGCACTTCCGCCGGATAGACCTCAAGCGTGGTCGGCTTGTCCTGAGCACGTGCAGAGGATGAGAGCAGACTCACGGAAATCGCTACAGCAACAGTCCACAGTTGAAAACGATACATAACGGTAGTCCTTCAGAAGCCCTGCGGCATTTATTGAATCAATCTCAAAGTGACGGGCAGCTGGCTTGATGACACGATGTGAAATTGAAGTCGCAACACAATGATCAGTTGCCGGCTGCCGCTGCCTTGGCCTTTTCAAGTCGGAGCATTTCAAGTCGTGTTAGTCTTCTTGGAGGCGCTTCGACCGGCTTTGGTGCTGGCTTGACTTCAGCTACTGCCACAACTGGCGCTGGTGTCGGCTGCGGTTTGGGCTCGACCTTCGGTGGCAACGGTTTGTCGACACGCAACTCTGTTGATCCCACGGTATGAACGATCGGTTCACCATTCATAGTGATTGTGATCTGACTGAAGACACTCTTGTGCCGGCCTTCAGGAGTGGTGGCATCCGTCTTTACCTTGAAAATGACTTCCTTCGTATCTTTGGTGAAATTCATCGGCTCGGTGGTGGCCTTATTCGGGAGTCCAAACACTCGAGCCACAGCTTCGCCAGGAAACTCTTTAGTCTGCGTCAGAGTGCAGACGATTTCTGTTTCCTGCCCCTGTTCACATGCCGTGCGACTCATGGCAAAAGTGACAAATGGCTCAGAAATCTCTAACGGCGACAAGGCAGACGAGGCGAAGGCATTGCCACCTTCAACCGTCGCCCAGCCGACAGCAAAGACGTTCCAGATTCCCACGGCTGCGCTGCCGTTCGCATTGATCGGGTACAGGCCCTCGGTTTGACCTTTAGGAATCTGAATGGAACTGCCAGCTGAAAGACCCGGCGGACGGAACGGGAACTGAATTGTAATTGGCTCGTCCCAGCCCTCTTTCTTTGTCGCAACAATCTTCAACTGCATCGATCCGTTCCGGGCCACTGGAACCTTCGGGACGACGATATCCAGTGTGAAGGGAATTTCGTCAACAACGGCGATGGGCAACTTCTGCACGGTCTTTGTGTAGTACAGCGACTGCCCTGGAGCGCCATAGACGAAGTCTGATGTGTTGGTGAAGCCGCCGCTGATTACAGGATTCTCAGCGTGATGCGCGGTGAAGTCGTACAGTCCGCCTCCGAGCGGTGCGTCTGCAGCGGCCTCAAACACGACAGGCATGACACTCATATTGGCAGGTACTTTGTCGTGGTGCATCGTGACGCCCGCTGGTAACTCTTTCGGTGCCAGGACAAGGTCACCGCCGAAGTTCCGACGTGCGATGTTGATTGTCGTTGCAAATCGGTTGCCTCTACCAACGTAGATTTGCTGGCGGTACTGACCGTAGCGTTCCGATCTCGCGATACTCAAGTCGAGACTGGGTTGGATCGGCTGAAACTCAACCCGGAAAACATAGTCGGCTCCACCTCGACCGAGGTGATCAGCAACACGAAGCACGTATTCGCCGTCGGCGGGAACGTTAAAGCGGAAGTAGCTGTCGGGCCCCCTTGAGTCATCGTTGGCCGCAACCTGACCACCGGCAGCATTGTAGAGGTACATCACCGGATCGATCGGAGAACGGATACGGCGACCGTAACATTCGACCTCAAACTGCTGTCCCTTGGTGGCGGTAAACTTGAAATAGTCGTTGTCACCAGCGTCCTGCAGAATTCCGTTGAAAGCACTTGGAAACTCAGAAGGAGTCGCCGTCGCCCGGTCGTTGTTCGGTTCAACTTCCAGCGTGTTTCCGACATCGGATAGCCGGAACGTGTTCCAACTTGGAGACCAGGTTCCCTCGGTCCCAGCAAATACGCCATACTCAGGAATTATCTCTTTTGGCAGGGCAAATTTCTGTGCAAAGTCTCCGGCAGCGTCACCGATAAACCTCACTTCGACTTCTTCCCCGACTTTGCCACCAGCTGGATAAACAGCAGTGGGTCGCTGGAAGTTGCCGATGTGCACACGGTAGTGGCAGTTCCCGTTGCCGCCGTAGGAGCTTTCGCGGACCTCGATTGTGTATTTGCCATCCTCTGGGGCGATTGCCGATACAACACAGTCCTGAACCAGCAATGGCGAATCATCTGCCGATGCCAGCTCGAATCGCTTGCTGTCAAGAATGGCGACGTACGGGTCGAACAGTGTCGTTCCCAGTCGAATTCCTTCAACTTCGGCGGCGATGCGATCGCCCTTCTTCGCATCCACCACGTAGTAGTCAACGTCTTCCGAATTTGCGACGCCCGACACCGTCACGTTCATCGGGATTTCCTGCGGTGTTGTAAATTCGCTGTTCGGCTCTTTCTCAGCAACGTCCGGCAGGTATCCGACAAAAAATGTGCGGAAGTCGGAAACCCCCGTCTTCGTACGAACCTGACAAACCTGCTCACCCAGGCGTGCATCAGGAGCGACACTGATCACGGCTTTAAACGCGTTGACGTTAACGGGCTTGAATTCCTTCACCGTAAAGCCCGGCTCGTAGAAGAAGATCTCTTCGACATCTGCAAGCTGACTTCCGCTGAACGTGAGTTCGGTATCGTGGCCTCGCTGGAGTCCGTGAGGCAGGATGGTCGTCAGTCGCGGAGAAGCGGCGAATAACGTGCTGACCGAAAGCAGCAGCGCCAAGACCAGCAACGAACGGAAAGTCCGAAAAGCAGGCATGTCCATACCTCAATATCGCGGAATACGGCAAAACTGAATCTGCGGGAAACCCCGGTAGCAATTCAACAACCGATACACAGAATCTCAGAATACGCACAAAGCCCGACGCCCACAGCGGACGTCGGGCTTCGCAGATCTCAATCAGGCGAGCAGTTCGCGACGAACTTTTCCGCCATCGACAATTTCGATCGGTCGATCGCCAGGTGCCATCAGCTCTTTGTCGGCGACGATACCAATCGTGTGGTAAATGGTTGTCGCCCAGTCGACGACGCTCAGCGGGTTTTCTTCTGGCTCGCTTGCTGTGGCATCAGATGATCCGAAGACCTGACCACCCTTGATGCCCCCGCCTGCCATCACAACGCTGAAGACTTTTGGCCAGTGATCTCGACCTGCAGTCGCGTTGATCTTCGGAGTTCGTCCGAACTCAGAAGCGATACAGACCAGCGTTTCTTTCAGCAGTCCACGTTCTTCCAGGTCGGTCAGCAAGGCAGCCAGCGCCTGATCAAGAGATGGCACCTGACTCTTGATGCTGGCCTCGATGTTGTTGTGCATGTCCCAACCACCGTAGGTCAACGTAACGAATCGGACGCCAGCTTCGACCAGCCTGCGAGCCATCAGCATTCGCTGACCCGCAGTATTTCGACCGTATCGATCTCGAAGTCCGCCATCTTCGGCTTCGATATTGAATGCTTCCCGTGCGGCTGGCGAGCTGATCAGGCTGTAAGCCCGGTCGTAAAAGCTGTTCAACGCGTCGAGGTTGTCAGCTTTCTCTTTGGCCAGGAAGTGGTCGTTGACTTTGTCGAGTACGTTGCGACGCGTCGTGAATCGCGAATCGTCGATACCGGCCGGCAGGTTCAGATCCAGAACCTTGAAACCGGCGGCAGCGGGATCCGATCCCAGACTGAACGGTGCGTATGAAGAACTGAGGTAGCCCGTTCCAGCAAACTCGTTCGGCTGATTCGGAATACACACGTATGGCGGAAGGTTCTTCCGAGGGCCGAGTTCGTGGCTGACAACACTACCCATACTCGGAAACTTCAGAGCAGGACTCGGTCGGTAGCCCGTGAACATGTTATGAGTGCCACGTTCGTGAGCCGCTTCACCGTGAGTCATCGAACGACAGATCGCAATCTTGTCCATGACCTTGGCAGTATTGACCATCGTCTGGTTGATGCGGATCCCAGAAACATTCGTCTCAATGGAACCCATCGGGCCGCGATATTCAATCGGCGCGTACGGTTTAGGATCCCACGTTTCCTGGTGAGCACATCCACCCGGGAGGTAGATATAGATCACATTTTTCGCAGTGCCTTCGAAGTTTTCGTAGGCCTTCAGATCAGCCTGGGCCTTTTGCATCTGAAAGTAATTAGCGAGTGACAGTCCAACTCCGCCGGCAAATCCGGCCTGCAGAAATCCTCGACGACTGGTACCGGTACGCATGGGATATTCTCCTGAAAATTCACTGGCTGAGGGGGGGATTGTCGAATCAACTTGGAGCTTAGCAACGCATCCCGGCATACCGGGTTAGTTATGAGATCAGGTGGGAGTCGACATTCGGGAGCTGCTCAAGCCGCTGAGGGCGGCAGGTGGGAAGCAACGATAGTCCCATCGGAGTCGACTTAACTGTGGCATTAGGAGACCGAGTTGCAAGAGCATTGTCAAGCTCGGCTCGCGCAATCTTCCGTCCGGACAGACAGGCTGTGTGGATTATATCGGCATGTCTCTGACATCACTGGAATCGAAGAGGCACAATGTGGGGCACGCCTGCCGCGAGCACGGGAACGTCATATCCTCTCTATGATCAGTTCCGCTGATTAACCTCACCGCAGCCCATCGATGGCTGGTTCTGCAATGAAGTCGTTCGGAAAGAAATCAGTGCAATGTCCAGGACTACTCTTCAGACCATCGGATTTTTCGTGGCTCTCGCGTGCATCGTTGCCGGAGCCCCGCTGTTGTGGCAAATCGGTTCGAGTGACGACAAGACTGCGGGTCTTGAAATCGGACAGCCATTGCCACACTTCACCGGAATCGGTGGGTGGCTGAACGGAGACGGCCTGACGGACGAAGATCTGCGAGGAAAGGTCGTCTTTGTAAACTCGTGGTTTCTGACATGCCCGTACTGCCACAAAGGGATGCCGGACCTGGTCGAGATCTACGAGAAATATCAGGACAAGGGTGTCGTCTTCGTCGGAATGACGTTCGACGACGAAGAGAGTCGCGACAACATCCAGCGCTTTCTTGAGAAGTACAAAGTCGAATGGCCCAACGCCTACGGTGCCCGTGAATCACTTGAATCGTTCAAGGCCGAATACTTTCCCGGCTATTGGTTGATTGGTCGGGATGGAACAGTTGTCTGGAACAAATCGCTGCAGGGAAAAGTCGCCATCGAATCGGCAATTGATGAAGCGCTTGCTGTATCGGCTCCCACATCATAAGCGAGCGAGCCTGCGATAACGCCGGAGACGTGAGACGGTCCGGCAAAGGCTAAACGCTAACAGGGCCATCATCCCGACCTCGGTGACATCACCACCAGTCAAGAACTGGCGTTCCCAGCGGAGCGGCGTATATCCAGCCGCCGGTCAGCAAGTGGAACAGGCCAGTCGGTTTTGGCAGAGCCGCTCGCACAGCGACGTAAGCCGCGAACGCGCACAGCGTAACCCGCGCGACGCGTAACCTCTTCGTCGGCGAGCGGAATAACCAGGCAGCACCGCCGAGCCAGATCACCAGCACAATCAGGTCGAGATACTCCAACAGTTCGAAGCACACTTCGTACGCGTCGAGCGGCCAGAACGGTTGGATGCCCCACCGGTAGAGCGAGTCAGTGAGACAATGTGCGACCGCCGCGGCCATGCACCACACGAACAGAAACGGAAAATGGCGAAGTCGCAATACAACGGCACCAATCGCAGCGGCAATTGCAGAGATCGCCACAACCGACAGAACGCTGTGCCCGAGTGCGTGATGCAACTTCCAGAAATACTCGTCGCCAAACAGCTTCGACGCTGTATCGAAATCCGGAGCGATTCCGGCTGCAACGACAATCGATACACCACGCAGACCAAGACGCTGCCGAACTCCAAATTCCGCGATCATCAAGGAGCAGATGGCGTGTTCGGGAAGTGTCATGCTGGCTCACTTGCTGACTCGCGGGCGAGAGTGAACGGCCGCAATCGCGTCCAGGTCGAAACCAGCTGAACCATCTTTGCCGCCAAAACTTTGAATGTCGGTAATCCGAACAAAGCGGATCACTTTCAGGCCGAGTTTCTTCAGATCGAATGCGTCGCCGCCGGCGGTCTTTGGATCGGTCGGCGAGATTTCGTTCTTTTCAACATGAGCGAGCACAGGATGGTAGCCAGCACAGTTTTCTTTGGACGCGGTGTCGTACGAGAACTCGTGCCAGGTGATTCCGTCGAGGCTGACTTCCACCTTCGCCAGTTCAAAGAATCCATAGTCTGGATCATTGCCCGGCGCTGCCAGAAACGGATTCTCGAATACGATCAAATCGGGACCTTCGCCGTCAAACACTTCGTTATCGACAAACTCAAGCACGATGACTCCGCCCTCTCCGAGCGAAAACACATCCTGCCCGGCCATCAACTTTCCGCCGCCTTTCGGAGGTCCGAGTACGATCTCGGGAAGCTTGTCTTCGCCTTGACCGCCGCCAGAGCCGACCTGATACGACACGACTCGGTCGACAAAGGGAGTCGGCTTTCTCGGTTCGTCTTCGTCGGCAGCTGGCGCCAACCCACCAAGACTCGCAAGCAGCAGAAACGTCATGGCGAATAGTAAAGTTGCGCACCTGATCAATTGAGAATTCCTCGAAGCTGATGTCGCATGGTGGAGATTCATCTCTTCAATCAGTATCACCATCTCGACTTCGAAACCGAACAGGCGAATGGCAGGCGTGAGTCTGCTGGTAATTGCCTGGTGATCTGATTACGCCAGCGGACTAACGCCCGCCGCTCGCCTGTATGCCGTTCGAATTCCGGTCCACAATTCATGCGACTTACATTCTGAGAGCCCGATTATGACGACGACTCACTTTGATTCACAGCAGCATCTGGCCGGGCAGTCCGCAATCATCACGGGAGGCGGGCGAGGCATCGGTCGAGCGATTGCCATTGCGTATGCACAAGCCGGGGCCGAAGTTTGTGTGACCGCTCGTACCAGCTCGGAAATTGAACAGGTGGTCGCGGAAATCCAGGCAGCTGGCGGGCGAGCATGCGCCGTAACCTGCGATGTTTCTGATCGGGCGGCGGTCGAGTCGATGGTTGCTGAAACAATCAAGGAGCTGGGCCGTCTGGACATCCTCGTAAACAACGCTGGCGGAGGTCTGGAGCGAACTCTGGTTGGGGAAGACGACCCCAACGCCTGGCAGAAGGTGATCGAGATCAACCTGCTGGGAACTTACTACTGCACGCGAGCGGCGTTGCCGCATCTCAAATCAGACGGCGGCGGAAAGATCATCAATGTCGGATCCGGCATGGGCCACCAGCCTCGCGAGAAAAACTCGTCTTACAATGTCGCGAAGGCTGGTGTCTGGATGCTGACGCGATGTCTGTCGCTCGAACTGTGGGAGGCCGGCGTCACTGTGAACGAGCTGATCCCTGGTCCGGTTTACACGGAACTGACCGCGGAGATTTTCCCGAAGGATCAAGCGCACCCGGGAATATCGAGTGAGTGGGTCAAAGCTCCGGAAGACGTCGTCCCACTGGCGCTAATGCTGGCCACGCAGTCGGACAAAGGCCCGACGGGGCAGTCATTCAGTCTCGCTCGCCGCCCCCTTTAGAGTCTCACCCGGCAACTTCCATGCACACAGCGTGCGGAAGTCGCCGAGGCAGACTCTAAGACTCATTCAACTATGAAACTTCCCAGCCCTTTCGATACTCCTTGCGGAGGTACCTGGCGGCTTCGGTTGTGTTCGTGACTTCCAGGATATCAGCATCCCATTCCAACGCCTTCCCGCATCGGAACGCGACATTACCCAGCAGGACGGATTCGGTCAGTGCGCCCGAGTAATCGAAGTTGCATGTCGTCGGCGAACCGTCTTTGCAGGCTTTGATCCACTCAGCGTGATGGCCGATCGAATTCGGAATGGTCTGTTCCGGTGGCGTGAAATTCGCGAATTTTTCCTGCGGAAAGAGTTTGTAGCTCCCATAGTTCGCATACATCATGCCTTCCGAACCGACGAACATGACGCCCGAGCCTGGCACTCGCTGACCGGCGACTTCTTTCGGAATCATATCTCCGTCGTACCAGGTCAGATTGACCGCCGGCATGTCGTCGCGTGCGGGGAATTTGTACCGGACGATCAGTCCCAGCGGACAGGTTTCCGGATGAACTGTCGGGCCTTCAGCTTCAACATGCGTTGGGTGTCGAAGCTTAAGTGCCCAGAATGGCAGGTCCATATAATGGCAAGCCATGTCGCCAAGCGTTCCCTGGCCGAAGGCCCACCAGCGACGCCATTGTGCGGGATGATAACGTCCGGCTGCGAAGGGACGTTCGGGTGCTGGACCGAGCCACAGATCCCAGTTGAGATTCTTCGGCGGCTCTTCGCCCTTCTCGGGAAGCTCGCCACCGCCCCAGCCTTTGCCGACCCAGACATGACAATCGGTGACGTCGCCGATGGCACCCGACTGGATGATCTCGGTCACTCGCCGGTAGTTATTTCCAGCATGAATCTGAGTTCCGAGCTGCGTCGCAACGCCATATTTCTTCGCGGCTTCCGCAATGATGCGAGCCTCTTCGACCGTATGAGTCAGCGGTTTCTCGCAGTAAACGTGCAACCCTTTGCGGATAGCACGAATCGAAGCCGGAGCGTGGCTGTGATCCGCAGTGGCCACAACGACGGCGTCAATACTGTCGGCTTCCGTTTCGATCATCTCGCGATAGTCGGAGTACGTTCGAGCGTCTTTGAAACGCGCCTTTGACCGATCCAGATAATTCGAGTCAACATCGCAGATTGCCACAATGTTCTCTCCGGCGACACCGTCGATGTCCGCGAGAGCACGGTTGGCCGTCCCAACGCAGGCAATGACCAGCTTCTCGTTGGCGGATCGCGACTCGGCCAGAGCACCACCTGTCCAGACACTGGAAGACACGATGGCAGCGCCGGCTGACGTCGTCTTCAGGAAATCGCGGCGTGTCAAGTTCGATGGTTTCTTCATGTTCGATTCCCTTGCGTATGAGACAGGTATTGAGCGATCGGATGCCGACGACAAGCGAGAGACTCACCGAACTCCCTCGACATCGACTGGCGACGCTCCACTGACAAATCAACGTCAACTAATACGTTCGACTATAAACGACTTCGCAAGACACACTCAACTGACAGCGATCGAGTCGCAGTGTGCCTGCCCTCGAGCGAAACCCACCAGGTAGGGATCTAAGGCTCGTCTCATACCTGTCACATGCTCGACAGTTCATGAAGCAGACGATTGTCCGACGGATAAGGATGCCCTTTGTGCTGGCGGAATGCTTCTCCGTATCCAACTCCGATTTCCTGGCCGCGATGAGCACTCCAGCGTTCACAACTGTCGAGGTATTCGTCGATACCATGTTGTTTCAGAAGCCAGTCCCTCTGGCTGGTATGGCAGGCGAGCATCTGCTGCTTCAGCTCGAACGTCAGTGAGATATCGATAATGAATTCCGGTTCGATTCGCTGGCCGAACCAGTCGGTGCCTTCGATTGGATCGACGTAGTAGAGGTGCGGAATCCTGTCGAGCGGCGCAGCGGGTGCGGCAACATCGGTATCGTAATTCGGAGTCGGAGCGCTGAAGCAGGCGTCACGGACGAGCCGGCTGGTGATCTCGTGATCGGCCATGTAATCGACCGGAGGAGCCGTGAGTACAATGTCGGGTCGACATTTCCGCAACGCCTCAGTAACTCGACGACGAGATTCGTTGTCGAAACAGATACTGAGGTCTCGAAATTCAAGACAGTCATAATCGGCGCCTAGCAGGTTCGCCGCTTCCAGCGCCTCCTCGCGGCGGATCTGGGCGATGTCTTCCGGTGCGAGTTCCGCACTGCCGCAATCGCCAGGAGTCATCGTCATGATCGTGACGTGACAGCCGTTCTGCTTCAGCAGAGCGAGTACTCCTGCGCATTGAAACTCAACATCGTCAGGGTGAGCGTGAATCGCAAGGATCCGTGTTTGACCAGTCATTGTCATATGTCTCTCGAATCGTGAAAACTGTGTGTGCGAGCTTCCGTCGCCACGGGTGGTATCGCGTTTGAATTAATACTCATCGCGTCAATGCAATATCACTTTCAAGAGTCTGCGATCGCAAGCACAGTGCGAGGGCACCGCTTTCTGGCCCTGAACAATGCCGCTCTAGCAGTCACGCCTGAGCTGGATGTTCGACAGATACTCTTCCCAGGCTTGTTGTACCGAGCGGATGAAATTTGTAGCGAACCGTTCTCCATCACACAGCGGTGACTGAGCCATGCGTTGCCGTAAAGTCGCACGGATTGACTGCAACCTCGGAAGGTCATTGGCAAGTTGAACCGCCAGTTCGACGTAATGAGGGAAGCTCTCTGCGACTGTCTCCGTCAATCCAACGACTGAGAGGTGGCTGAATGAAAGACGACCCGCAAACGTCTCGCCAGGACAGGTAATTACCGGAACTCCCATCCAAAGTGACTCGCATGTGGTGGTTCCGCCTCCGAAGGGAAAGGGATCGACCGCTATGTCAATTCGATTGTAGGTGTCCAGGTATTCTGCATAAGACGACTTGCCGAGCAGTTCCAGTCGATGCGCATCAATGCCGTGTTCTTGTTCGAACGACTCACGGAGACGAGCGGCCACAGCATCGTCGTCGAACCCCGTTCCTTTCAGCATCAACCGGGAGTCCGGTAAGCGACGCAGAATCTCAGCCCATAGTCCGATCACGCCATTGTTGATCTTGCCCAGGTTGTTGAAGCAGCCAAACGTGACGTGCCCTTGCGATGCTGCGGGCAGAGCACCCACGTCGGGCGCGTCGGCAGGGGGATCAAAACAAACAAAACCTTCCTGGAGTCGAAGGATCCGCTCGCTGTAGTGCTGCTCGGCAACAGGTGGTACGTTGAAGCGATCAGCCACGAGATAATCCATCGTGTCCAAACCAGTCGTCCCCAGATACCCAATCCACGACATCTGGACAGGCGCCGGCTTCCGAGCAAAGACCAGCAGCCGGTTCTGTGCAGTGTGACCGGACAGATCGAAGAGCACGTTAATGTTGTCCTGCTGGATTTCATTCGCCAGTTCCTCGTCTGATTTCCCAATCGAGTCTCGAAAGGTTCCCACAGCTGCGGAAATTCGAGTCGTCATCACGTCCTTCTGCAGACGGTCGCTATAGCAGAAGGTCTCACAATCCGTCGGGTCCAGGCTCTCCAGTAAGCGGACAAGGAAGTAACCGACCGGATGCAGTCCGAGGTCAGGCGAGACAAACCCGAGCCGCAATCGATGCTCGGGGCCGGCAGAGCTGGGTACCAACGGATAAGATCTCTGCAATGGCGTGCCGTGAATCCGATTCCACTCGGCGTGGACGATGGCCAGACGATCAAGCGTTATGCCGGGTTTGTACTGGTGAAACATCAGCAGGTTACTGTGCGCCTTTTCATGACTCGGATTGATTTTCAGAGCTCGCTGGCAACTGACGATGGCTTCATCCAGTCTGCCCTGTCTGAAGAGAACAGTGCCCAGATTATTATGCGCCTCGCCAGAATCCGGATTGATTTGTAAGGCTCGCTGGAAACTGACGATGGCTTCATCCAGTCTGCCCTGACTGAAGAGGACACTGCCCAGATTGCAATGCGCCTCAGCGTAATCCGGATTGATCTGCAGAGCCCGTTGGCAATTTGAAATGGCCTCATCCAGCCTGCCCAGACCGAAGAGTGCGTTGCCCAGATTGCAATGCGCCTCGGCAAACTCCGGTTTGATTTGCAAAGCCTGCTGGTGACTGGCAATGGCCTCATCCAGTCTACCCAGACCGAAGAGTGCGTTGCCCAGGTTGCAATGCGCCTCGGCAAACTCCGGTTTGATTTGCAAAGCCTGCTGGTGACTGGCAATGGCCTCATCCAGTCTGCCCTGTTCCCTGAGGATAGCGCCGAGATTGGTATGCGCCTCTGCGTAATCCGGCTTAATTTGCAGAGCCCGTTCGCAACTGGCAATGGCCTCATTCAGTCGACCCTGTTTCCAGCAGATAACGCCGATATTACTGTGCGCCGCTGCATAGGCAGGCTTGGTTTGCAAAGCCCG
>JAQBWV010000472.1 GCA_027624335.1 Planctomycetota bacterium | reverse complement strand
CGAGTCCGTGTCGCTGATCGCCGTGATGTCGAACTCGTCCAGATCGTTGATCGCGATCATGTAGCCCTGTGTCGTCGTCGAACCATCGTCGCTCGTCGCCCGCACCGTGATCGAATGGCTGGTTGCAGTCTCGGCGTCGAGCGGGCCAGTGGTCCTGATAACTCCAGACACATTGTCGATGGTGAATCGCCCGCCCGCGTCGTCGTCCAGTGAATAGCTGACGGTGTCGGTTCCGTCCGGATCGTTCGCGAAGGCGGTGATGCCGACGCTTGTCGCTGCCGGCTGGTTCTCAGCCACTTCTTCGGTCGTAGCGTCCGTGTCGCTGATTGCCGAAATCGGTGCTTCGTTTTCGTCTGTGACATTGATAACGACCGTCTCGGAAGCAGACGTGTTGACGCCATCGCCGACGGTCAGCGTCAACGTGTGCAGCGTCGTCGTTTCGTAGTCGAGATTCGTGTTGTCCGCGACTGTGATTTCTCCCGTGGCCGCGTTGATGGCGAAGATTCCGTCCGTGTTTCCGCCGATAATCATCCAGCTCTGCAACGTGCCGACCGTGTCCGCATCCGTGGCCGTGGCCGTGCCGACGGTGGTTAAGTTGGCGGCGGCCTCCGAGATAATGAAACTTTGCGCGGCGTCAATAACCGGGGCGTTGTCATTTTCGTCTGTCAGATTGACGGTCACGGCTGCTTCGTCGAACAGACCGGCACCATCCGTGATGCGGACCGTCAGGTTGAACGTCGGAGTGGTTTCGAAGTCCAGTGCCACTGAGTTGGCGACGAAGAGGTTTCCATTGGAATCGATATTGAACGCGCCGCCGGTGTTTCCAGACGTAATCAGGAAGGCGCGGGCGTCGCCGACGTCCGGATCGCTGAACGTAACGGTCCCGACTGCAGTCGAGTTCGCAGAGTTCTCCGGCAGACCGAACGTTGCCGGACTGATGGTCGGAGCGTCGTTGACTCCTGCAACACTCACCGTGGACGTTGCCGTGTTGCTGATCCTGTAACTGTCATTGACGACAAACGTGATGTTTCGCGCAGTCTCGTTCGGGCTCTGCGATGTATTGTCATAGATGACGGAACGCAGCACCTGCTGATAGTTGGAAAGACTGTCGGAACCGGACAGAGTCAGAACTCCGGTGCCGCTGTCGTAGAACGCACCGATTGCGGTTCCGCTGGTATCGGCGGCCAGCACTTCTGCGGCGCCGTCGAGGAGATTCGTGATCGTGACCGTGAGCGATATCAGGCTGGAGCTGTCAGTATCCAGAATCGAAGCATCGACATCAGCGATGGCGACCGGGCCGCCGTCTTCTGTAAATGCAGCAGCGAAGTTCGCACCGGCCTGGCCGCTGCTGTCATTCGCATCCAGATCGATAGACGACGGCTGCGGAGCCGTGAAGCTGATCGTCAGCGCGGGACGGCGATCGACTGTGGCGTATTCGGAGCTGTAGAAGTCCCAGCCGTCGACGCTGTCCGTAAACACCGCCCAGCCGTTGTTGGTCGCTCCGTCTGACCATGACTGCAGTGTGCTTTCCAGGCCGAAGAATGTCTGCGGTCCGGTGAAGTCGGCGAAGGTCATGGTGCTGTCGACCGCCGAACTGACTTCCACGTCGTCGCGCTGCAATCCGTTCGTGGCCGAATTCCACGTCGAGGTTTCGTCCCACGATGTCAGCATCTCATGCAGCGAGATCGTGGTTGCCGACACGCTGGTGTCGAAGGCATAGACCGTCAGACTCGCCGAATCGATTGTCGAGCCAAACGGAATCTGGCCAGCTCCGCTGCCGAACAGATTGCTGAACTGGATCAGTCCCTGCGATTCAGCCCCGCCGTTATCCAGGTCGATCGAAATGCTGGTGGCATTGCCGAACGAAGTCGCCGGTGTCGCTTCCTGCAGTTCCGTGTCCTCGTTTCCGGAATAGCCATTCGTTCCCTGCTGGAACGTGAGAGCTCCAACGGAAACAAATACGGCACTCTTGTCGCCCTGAACTCCACCCAGCCCGGTGTTGCCCTGATCGTCAGTGCCAATAGTAAGGCCAGCGGCGCCTTCAAAACCCGAGTCCGGAGTGAAGACCAGTCCGTCGAGCGCGGTGTTGATGTCGGCAACGGTACCCGTGAAGTCCATGGCCCCGTCGGCCGTTCCGTCACCCGAGTTGAAGGTCAGACCGGTCGTGGTGCTTAGAGTCAGCGTTCCGTTGTAACCGGTTAGTGAGACGTTGATGGGCGAGCTGGCCGAATCGACTTCGGTGATCGAGATGGCATTGCCGTTGGTGGCGTTGAATGTGACCGGGACATCAACGGAGGTGACCTGCGTCTCCGGAACCTGATTTACGGGAGCGTCGTTGACGGCCGTGACAGTCACGTCGAACGTCTCGTCGGTCGTCGTCGTGCCGTCATCGACGGTGACCGTAATCGTGACCGGTCCGCCGTTCTGGTTCAGAGCGGGCGTTGCTTCGATCGTCCAGTTGCCGCCGCCCAGATCGACCAGCGTCAGGTTGCCGTTGGGGATGATCGTTGTGTTGCTGCTCGACGCCGTGACTGTCAGCGAACCGGCGGCGGTCTCGACATCGCTCACCGAGAACGCCAGCGCTCCGGTCGTGCCGTCTTCGGCGATCGTCTGATTCCCGAGCGCGCTGATCGTCGGTGCGTCGTTGACCGCCGTGATGTTGATCGTGGCCGTGTCGGAGTTGGTCAGCGATCCGCCGCCGGT
>JAQBWV010000471.1 GCA_027624335.1 Planctomycetota bacterium | reverse complement strand
GGAGACCTTCGTCGGGCTCTACGATCTGCCAGGCTGGCGTACTCGTACCCTGTTGAATGGCAAGCGTGGGAAAAGAATCCCAAAAATCTTCTGGCGGAACTCGAATCATTACTGGACGACGACGATGTCGTTGAGACTGCTCGACAGGCTGTCATTGCTGAAATCATGGCAGCGAACGGCAAGTCAGCGCCTTCTGAAACCTCGCCGAATCGTCGAAACGTTGACGCAGCCAGCAACAGCTTCGTTGCGCTTGACTCAGCGGTTGCGACGACCAGCTCTGTACGAGATATCAGCGTGGCTGGTCATAGATCAGGAAAACCTGCACGAATCGGAGTCTGGGAGGCAGTCCCTAATGTCCGAGTGAGCGACGTTTCGGATGTCGAACCTGGTAGCCCCGTGCCGACTGAATTTCCACAGGCGCGGGAACCTGCGTCCCTGACACAGGACGAACTGTCCGACGACGTACCACTGGAAATTACTGCCGGTAACCTTCAGGAACCGGCGATTCTCGAAGTTACAAGACAGACTGATTCTGAACGTCCATCGCTTACAAATTCGGAGTACATCGGAATCCATGTCGACTCGCAGTCTGCTGGTCCTGCGATCGCAGTTGATACCGAGTCATCGTCTGGCGAACCCGCGAGTCTGAATCCTGCCCACCGTCAGGATGTATCAGATTCCACAACGACTTACACGATCCCGTTACCGTTTCCGTCGGATGACAGGCTGGATCGTCGCACGCAGTTGATCACTGACCAGCAAGCCGATGTGACACCATCGCAATCACCAGTTCAGACCATCACTTTCGACGTGTTGGCGACGCTGATCACGATCTTCGCCGTTCTGTTTTTTGGAACGCTGTTCCTGCTGCTGACGGTACTTGCTATGGGCAGGAAGCTGCTGGGGGACAAAGGGATTTCATTCAGAATTGAACTGGTCAATAGCCCCTTAACTGTTCAAAGCCGAGCACTCGCCGCCTCAGCAGATGCAGTCACTGTCGCCGATTCGACGGCCTCATCAATGGCACGCCCGATGAAGCTCGATCCAGACTTTGAAGGCATCCTGTCCATGAGCGAGCAGCGTGCGAGAAAACGAGAATCAGCCATCCTGCAGCAGTTCATCGAAAACAACGTATCACTTCACAGCGAGATCCGCTCCAGCAAACGTGCTGCCTGAGCAAGTGACACGTTCGAGCATTGTTTTACTCGCCATTGAGATGGCGGGCCTCGACTTTCTTCATCCAGCCACCCCTTTCCCTAACACATCGGAGCTTACTTCAGATGGATAGTCAGCCTGCTTACATCGGCATGGATCTTGGTACGTTCAAAACTTCAGTGGTCAGTTCCAACGGGATTCGTGAGTCACTTTTCAGCGCCGTTGGCTGGCCGAAAGATCATGTTGCGCGAGCGATCCTCGGTCGAGATGTTGTGTTCGGAACAGATGTCGTCGAGAAGCGTCTGGCGCTTAAGGTGTGCCGACCGTTTCAACGTGGTGCGTTGAAGTATCTCGACACGGCTGATTCAGGAGTCAAAGACCAGGATATCGAACAGCATCGAGAAGCAGCGAAACTGTTGGTCAAGCACGCTGTCGAATTGACTCGCCCCACTCCCGGAGTGCCAGTCTATGGTGTGATTGGCGTGCCCTCGCGAGCGAGTATCATTAACAAGCAGTTCATTATGGACATTGCCGCTGACGCTTTTGATGCCGTCGCGGTCGCTCCGGAGCCATTCACTGTCGCGTTTGGCATGAACGCGTTGAGTGATGCGATGGTGATCGACATCGGCGCCGGAACCATCGACATCTGCCCTCTGTACTCGACATATCCGACGGACGAGGACCAGGTCACTGTTCCGCTCGGCGGGGATTCTGTGGATGAAACCTTTATTCGTCTGATGGCTGAGCAATTCCCGGAAGCAGAACTTTCTCAGAATGTCGCTCGCGAAATCAAAGAGAAGTACGGCTACGTTCACGACATCGACGAGAAGGCGATCGCCATGCTTGATGTCAAAGCAAGACCGACTCAGTTCGATGTTTCCGGACCGCTGAAAGAAGCGTGCCTGACTCTTGTCGAACCGATCATCGAAGGCCTGCGTGAAGTGATCAGCCGCTTCGATTCCGAATTTCGTCATGCGATGCTGTCCAACATCATCCTCGCTGGCGGCGGAAGTCAGATGAACGGTCTGGACCGCCTGATCGAGCAATCTCTGGAACCGTACGGCGGTGGCCGAGTTCGCAAAGTCGGAGACTCTGTCTACGCGGGAGCAGCCGGTGCATTGAAACTGGCCATGAGCATGCCTGCCAGTCAGTGGGATCAATTCCGATTGCAAACCGCTCCGACAGTTTCCGCAAAGGCGGCATGAGCGACGGAAAGCGTGTTTCGTAACGACCCTCTGGCGTCATGTTCAGGCGGTCCGATGCCGCCCTTATGAGCAGCAGCGTGTGAGAAGCGGACATCCTGAGCTCGATTGCAGATTCAGTTCAGGCCTGACTCCGCATCAGGAACCGGTTGCTGTGGAGGTGGATCGAGCAGTGCGTTCTGGGCGTCGCTTTGAACGAAGTTGCGAATTGATTCCAGGTCTCCCTCATTCACCAGTTGCAGATATTCCTGCACGAACGGCCCGGCGATATCCTGGCCTCTCTTCTGATTCAGATAGTGGAGTAACGAGACGCCTCCGACACCACCTCCGCAGGCACTCAACGAGTATC
>JAQBWV010000136.1 GCA_027624335.1 Planctomycetota bacterium | reverse complement strand
CTCCACTCGGAGAGTTCGAGATTCCCCGGAACCGGTCAAAGATGGGCTGATCCAGATCTCCGAAAACTCTTCATCGGGGACAACCGCCAGATTTGACGTGTACTGAGTGACGCCGGTCAGCACCAGGACTAAATTATCCAACGTAATAACGACGCGCCCCGAGACTCGAAGAATCGACGAAATTACCATGTCGTGAAGTGACCACTCGCGATTCCAGACCGACAAAAGAAGCGAAGCATTCGTCTCAAGGTCGTCGGTTATCACAGGCTGGGGTTTGTGTTTTCGCGATTGCCTGCTCATGCAACAACCAGCCCGTCAGATACCTCAGCCCCAGAACTTCTCGCCGTGGAAGTTGCACGGAGCCTGAGTCTCGACCTTGATGTCGCCTTCGACCTTGCACTGGCAGGCGAGTCGCATTTCGTCTTCGTGGCCTACGTAAGCGAAGAACGCTTCGGGATTTCCGCCGAGCTTCGTGGTGAACTTCTCGACAAAACCTGGCTTCGAGACGTTTTCTTTGCCATCTTTGACGTACACCCGGCACGAGCCGCACAGGCCATTACCAAGGCAGTTCACGTACTTATGAACGCCCTTATAGAGCTCCACGCCAGCCTTGCGGGCGGCTTTCCGAAGGTTTGCACCCTCAGGAACGTCGATGGTTTTCTTCTCTTTGACGAACGTGACCTTCGGCATGGTCCGCTGCCTTCGATGCGAGTTCTGATGCCGGAAATCCCGGACATTCGATAATTGAACAGGCCGGGTTCGAAAACCTCACAGCCAACAAGTGGCGGATGATACGCCGGGCAGTTTCGAGATTCCAGACTGGTCCCGACGTTCCGATTTCTGAGAAGCGACAGGCCGAGACAAGTTCACTGAGTCGCAACTCAGAGACAGTTCCTGGGTTCAGCTTTCGACGTTAACCTGAAAAAGCACCATATGCCGACTGAAATCGTTCTGCCCACTTCCCCGGCGACGCGGGCCAATCTTCGAAAGCGAATCATTGAACCAGCCTCGGGCGCTTTACATCCATGTTCCCTTTTGTGCTCATCGGTGCGGGTATTGCGACTTCACGATCGTCGCCGGACGAGATCACCTGGCGGATCGATACCTGGAAGCTCTCAAGTTTGAAATCGATCGAGCCCTGCCGCCGCCGGAGAAAATTGACGTCGATACCGTCTTCTTCGGAGGAGGCACACCGACACAGTTGTCAGCCAGGCAACTCGAACAACTGTGCTCGCTCGTGCATGAGCGATTCAAGTTGAGCGCCAATGCTGAGTTCAGTGTCGAAGCGAATCCTGCCGGATTGACCGGTGACCGAATCAATGTCCTGGCAGATGCTGGCGTCAATCGATTGAGTCTGGGAGTGCAATCATTCGACGACACGACGTTAACCACTCTGGAGCGAGATCACCGACGTGCCGACGTCTTCGATTGCGTTGATCGATTGAAGACACGTGTCGAAAACATCTCGCTCGATCTGATCTTCGCCGTGCCGGGACAATCGCTGCCACTGTGGGAAACGACGCTGAACACAGCGATCGGCCTTACGCCGACCCACCTGTCAACCTACGGACTGACATTCGAGAAAGGCACCGCGTTCTGGACACGGCGTGAGAAAGGTGAACTGCCGCAAACAACTGACGAACTGGAACGGGAAATGTACGCTCTCGCGATGCAACAACTGGAAGCAAGCCATTTCCAGCAATACGAGATCTCCAGTTTCGCTCGTCCAGGATTTCGCTGCCGGCACAACCAGGTTTACTGGAGCGGGCAGTCTTATTACGGCTTCGGCCCCGGAGCGGCCAGCCTGATCGATGGCGAACGACGGTTGAACCACCGCAGCGTTACCACCTGGCTGAAGAGATCGCTGGCAGGAGAACCGACGGTTGCTGAAACAGAAAAACTCGATCCGGAATCCCGGGCTCGCGAGCTACTGGTTCTCAGCCTGCGGACAAACGACGGCGTCTCGAAAACAGCATTTCACGCCATTTCCGGATTCGATCTGAATGATCTCTCCGGAATTCCAATCAACAGACTTGTCGCTCAAGGACTGTTGAAGGACTCCGATGGAACCGTTCGACTGACATACGACGGGCGATTTCTCGCCGATACCGTCGCCGGAGAGCTGCTATAGCCGTGCCAGCGGTCAAAAGAGCACCATTCGGGATTACTGGCTGTTTGAATTTCGCGGTGACGACAGTCACTTTATCCCAGTAGCGAGACTCGCTGTTCAACGTGGATGCGTTGCGGACAGCGGCCCTTCAAAATCCAATTCTTCGACCGTGTTCAGTTCCTCAATCAGCACCGCCGCCTGATTGTCCTGCGTATCCATGATGGTGACGATCACATCACCAATTCGAAGTTTGTCGCCAATTTCCAGGTCCAACTCCGTACGCTTTCGTCGGTAGTCCACGACAGCCCTCCAGGCAATTTCAACAGGCCAACGGGGCTTCTCCCCGAATGCTTTTCGTAACCACAGCTGAACCATTCGGCTCCGAAAGTCTGCTTCCGAACCGACTACTCACGCCCAGCGGCCAAGTCTGGATCAACACATTTAAAACCAACCTTGGGCCCGTGATTCCAGAGTCTAACCTCGTGTTGGAAATCGTGCAAAGACGCAACCGGCCAATGGCGAATAATCAGCGGCTTTGTGCAAACTACGAAACAAACTCGCGATGCTTTGACGACTTGAACTCGGCGAGTTCTTCTAACAGCCGATCGCGAATCGTCTGGCACTGCTCAGGAGACGTGATCTTTCTGCCGTCGTTATCTGTGACGTAAAAGACATCAACGACCTGGTCGAAGTGAGTGGAGATACGTGCCAGATCAATCGACAGCTCAAGCTTGAAAAGCGTTCTGGAGATTGTGTAGAGCAGTCCCGGCTGGTCGTGCGCGAAGACAAGAACGATCGTCGACTTATCCGAAGTATCGGTGTCGATTTCAACCCGCGTCGGTAGATCCATCGTGGTCTCACCTAGATCGTCAACGAAGTACTTCTTGTGTCGCTTGAACAGTTCTTTGACCGTGATCTGCTTTCGCAGGGCTTTCACAATAGAGTCCGCGACTTCGTCAATTCGCCCCTGCGGTACCGTGCCGGAAAAGTCTTCATCGACGACGTGAAACGTGTCAACGACGACATTCTCAAGACTGGTAGTAATCTCCGCCCCAAGAATCTTCATGTGCCGCGCCGTAAGCACGCCGGAAATGCGATGGAAGCACCCCTGTGAAAACTGCGAATCTGCAATGATGTGATAATCCGTAGTCCCGCTTTCTTTGTCGTACCGACCGCTGACGCGGATCTCGCCGGGCTCCAGTCCACGGATGATGTCCAGATCGCGAGCAATTCTCGAAGGCGCCGTCATCGTCAGGTATTGCGTCGAGAAACCATCGAGCTGTTTATCGACCCAGCGACGCAGCGAAGTCGCAACCTCAGCGTCGTCTGGCTCGAGCGGGACGATCGCATCGTAAACGTGTTCACGAACTTCTCGAAGTCGCTCTTCTTCGTGAAAACGCGGAGGCTGACCGCTCAGATTCAACATCAGCCGTTTATAAAAATCGGCCAGCAGGTCGGCCTTCCAGTTCGTCCAGACCCCAGGGCCGACACCACTGACATCTGCGGCAGTCAGAACAAACAGCATTCGCAGCTTTTCAGCGGATCCGACTTCGTGACTGAATTCCAGCACGACTCGAGGATCAGTCGTGTCATACCGAAACGCCAGATCAGCCATCTTCAAATGCTTGTGAACCAGAAAGCTTACCACGTCCGTTTCATGCTGCGTGAGACGCAACCGTTGACAGACATCAAGCGACATTCGGCGCCCGAGTTCACTGTGTTCCTCTTCGAATCCTTTCCCGGCATCATGCAGAATTAACGCGAGATGAAGCAGTTGCCGAACTCGTATGTTCCGGTATGCCGCTCCAACCGGAGTGTCATCGTCAGCGAATCCTTCACAGATTTCCAGACAACGCAGCGTGTGCTCATCGACGGTAAAATGATGATACTGGTTGAACTGCAACAGACACCGAACTCGGTGCCACTCGGGAATAACAAGTTCCAGCACGTTGGTGTCGTGCATGCTTCGAATGATTGCGCTGCAACATCCGACAGTGCCAAGAATCTCCATGAACAGTCTCGACGCTTCCGGCGAAGGGCCTGACGACAGGTTCATGGCGGTCGCCTTGATCGCTTCAATCAATCCCGGAGACAGCGTCACACGATACATGGCCGCGGAGTTGTAAATTCGAAGCACGTCTTCCAGCGTCGTACAGACTTTCGAAAGCTGAGACGGCGCGACATCAAGCTCCCCTTCAGTGAGAACAAAATGCCTGTTGACGCGGTGAGACATCACCAGCCGTTTCAAAGTCGAAGACAACGAACGCCGCCGGTGACGGCTAACAAATCGACCAGTAATCTCCGCAATGGCCATACTGTGCAAGAAGTACTCCTGCATGAATCGCTCAACAGGACGCTGACCTTCGACCTGGGCAATGTCCCGCGCTTCAGCGATTCGCAACTGCTCATCCTTCGACAAAGTGTCGTTCGCGTTTCCAGCGTGTAGGTGCAGATCGATTCGCACCCTGGTCAGAAATTCGACGCCGCGTTTCAGTCGGGCAGCATCGTCAGTCGTCAGAACATTCTTGCGCCTCAGCGAGTCGATATCTGAAGTCTGGTAATGGGCAAACGCGACCCATTGCAGAAGATGAACGTCCCGCAATCCGCCAAGTGACTTCTTAACATCGGGTTCGAGCTGCTGACTGGTCGCACCGTGAGTCCTGCGTTCTTCCTCACGACCAGCGATACAATCGTTGATGAACACTCGAAGCCGGGAACGCACCACCCGCCGGTAGAATTGAGCTTCCAATTGAGGAGCCAGAGATTCGTTGCCCCACAACGAGCGAATATGCACCAGCGAAGAAGCCAGATGCGGATCGACGATCGCACTCGCTGCAGCATCACGCACGGTGTGAACTCGATGGCCAAGTTTGATGCCGGCGTCCCAGAAGTCGGGCACGATCCGTTTAGAGAAACGGCGGATCAGACTCGCAATACGTGGTTGGAAAATAAATATCAGGTCGGAGTCCGAGTATGGTGAAACTTCACCTCGGCCCGAGCCGCCGATCGCGATCATGGCTGAGTTCTGTTCGAGTTCCTGCCGCTCCTGATCTGTAAAACCTCCGAGTGTTTCCTGCAGAATCTCTATCGAGTATTTGTCCATCGCTTCGGAAAGAAAAGATGCTATCTGAAGCCCCTTCGCGCCCTCGTCGAATAGTTTTTTCGCACGCCTCCGAATTGACTCCAGAGTCAGCTTTCGTCTTTGAATGCGTTCAGCAGTCGTTTCTACAGGCATCGTCGTCGACACGTTTCTGATATCAGGAATGGACGGCGGGTAACGGATCAACGGGCAGAAGGTTAACGCGAAATAGACCCAGATCGTCGAGGATGTTCATCCTGGTTGAGCAATTTTCTCTCCAGGCTATCTCCGCGCAGCTTAAGAGGCAGAGAGAACCTGACGTCCCCCTGCCTCTGAGTTCCACCGCCAGGCACCTGACGGGAATAGTCATCAACGAGTCGATCAGTCAGTCTCCGACCTCCATTGGTGGCTACAGTGCTTCACCCCCGGTTTCGCCGGTTCGAATTCGAATGACCTCTGACAACTCTGTCACAAAGATCTTGCCGTCACCAATGTTTCCGGTTCGAGCAACTTCAGTGATCTTCTCGATCGCTTTTCCGGCGTCTTCCTCGCTGACAACCAGTTCGAGTTTCACTTTCGGCAGAAAATCAACCGTGTATTCCGCGCCACGATAAACTTCCTTGTGACCTCGCTGCCGACCGAATCCGCGAACTTCGGTAACTGTCATCCCTTGAATGCCGATTTCGTTCAGCCCGTTCTTGACTTCTTCGAGCTTGTAATGACGAATGATCGCTTCGATTTTTTTCATGGGTTTTTCCTTCTGATGGACGCCTCGATTCACAGCCTGTTGAGACAATGTGAATTCTGTCGGCGTGCTTTGTTCTAAACGAGTGCAAACCTGAAAACTTCAGCAGCACAGAGATAACAATTCCAGATTGCGACTGCAGAAACGAGTCACTACAGGGCGGCTTCCCCGGACTCACCCGTCCGAATCCGCAGAGAGTCCGTCAAGTTCGTGACAAATATCTTGCCGTCTCCAATCTGACCGGTCCGAGCCGTTTCCAGAATCTTGTCGATGACCTCTTTGGCCTTGTCATCGGGGACGACCGTTTCAAGTTTGACTTTCGGGAGGAAATCGACCGTGTACTCGGCGCCTCGATACTGTTCCTTGTGCCCCTTCTGACGGCCAAAACCCTTGACCTCAGAAACAGTCATTCCTTCGACGCCGATGCCGTTGAGACCGTCTTTGACTTCCTCAAGTTTGAAGTGGCGAATAATTGCTTCGATCTTCTTCATTTGTCTGCTCCTGTCACTGAAATGCGTGGCCCGTGTTACTTCCGAGTTTCCACCAACTGGCAAACTCACATAGGAAACCCCGTGCCAAATCTATTCACATTGGCAATATTTCAACGGAACTCGTTATGTGGCATTGCGTTAAAACTTTTCGTTTCTTTCAGTATCTGACAGTGGCAACAGAATAGGTGTCACATTTTTGTGACGAACGTTTCAGCACCGATTCGCGGCCGTAGCCAAATCTGATTGAATAGAACACTTTCAAGCACACTACAGCACATTCAAGGCAGCTACAATTGATGTGTCACAATTGCGAGGCGCGTGTCTCGCAGCCAGGACACAATTCGCGAGGATCAACTTCGGAAATCCGCAGGGTCCATCAGGTGGCTTTTCAGGATGCGGTAAAACGTTCCACGAGGAAGCTGAGCCTCGCGTGCCGACTCTTTGACGTTTCCAGAATGAAGTCTCAGAAGGCTCGAAAAATACTCGCGTTCAAATCGTGACAGATATTCCTCGCGGATCTTGAAGAAGCCACGAGCTTGATTCCCTCTGCCTGCATTAGCTGCCGCCACCAACGAAATCGGCAGGTCATCCGGGCTGATTTTGTCACTGTCGGATAGGGCAATCGCGCGGCGAATGACGTTTTGCAGTTCTCGGATATTGCCTGGCCAGTGATAGCGTCGCATCAGCGAATAGGCCGCAGGAGTGATGGCCGGGACTCGTCGCTCCATTTCGCGACTACATCGGAGGGTGAAGTGTTCAGCGAGCAGGCCCAGATCGTCGCCACGTTCCCGGAGCGGCGGAAGATCGATCCG
Organism: Planctomycetota bacterium; assembly: GCA_027624335.1. Classification (GTDB taxonomy): domain Bacteria; phylum Planctomycetota; class Planctomycetia; order Planctomycetales; family Planctomycetaceae; genus JABMPE01. The sequence continues at coordinate 10,451 of JAQBWV010000136.1, read as the reverse complement.
TACGACGTTAATTCGATAGAAGAGGTCTTCACGAAAGGTTCGTTCCTTGACCATTTGATCGAGGTCGAGCGACGTGGCGGCGACGATGCGGACATCCACAGCAACTTCCATATTGCCGCCCACTCGCCGTAGCTTTCGCTCCTGCAGAACTCGCAATAATTTTGCCTGAAGGACCAGCGGCAGATCACCGATCTCATCGAGAAAAAACGTTCCGCCGTTGGCGGTTTCCAGGAGTCCTCGTCGCTGCCGATCAGCCCCCGTAAAAGCACCCTGCTCGTACCCGAATAGTTCACTCTCAAGCAGGTTCTCAGGAATCGCTCCGCAGTCAATTGGAACAAACGGCCCATCCGCCCGCCGACCAAGTCCGTGTACAGAGCGTGCTACCAGTTCCTTGCCGGTTCCGGTTTCACCAAGGATGAGGACATCGACGCCCGACTCAGCAACCCGCGAAATCGTATCAGCGACTGCCTGCATGGACGGGCTGCTTCCGATGACGTTCAATTTCGACGGTTCTGCGTCCATAATGCTGACAGTTGCAGTTCAGGCTGTGGGAAAAAAAGCGTGCCAGACGTATCAATTGACACGCCGGCACGCCGACGCGCTGGCCCGCACGCCTGTTTTCGCCGGCAACGTGACCAGATTCCGGAGATCACTACCAAACCTTTAGTCTGGGCTTCGATCGAATAGCCCGACCGCAGGGCCGTGCAGGATCGTTCGGAAGTTTTACAGGAAGATATATCCTTCCTCGCCGTGCTGGCTTACGTCGAGGCCCCGCACTTCGTCGTCCTGACTGACGCGCAGTCCCAACAGTGCGTCCAGCACTTTTAGAATGATAAAGGTTCCTACCAGGGCAAAGCCCGCCGTGGCAGCGATACTCACTATTTGTGGCACCATCTGACCGGGCATTCCATCAAGCACGCCGTAATGATTTGAACTGAGGTGCTTGCTCGCAAAGACTCCAGTCAGCAAGGCACCGACAGTTCCACCCACACCATGCACGCCGAATGCGTCCAGTGAGTCGTCGTACCCGAACGTTTTCTTCAGTTTCGCACAAGCATAATAGCAGGCAACGCCAGCAATAATGCCCATTGGAATTGCGGACACCGCCGTGCAGGATCCGCTTGCTGGAGTTATGCAGACCAAACCAGCAACTGCACCGGAACACGCTCCCAGAATGCTTGGCTTGCCATGCTGTAACCATTCGACAGCCGACCAGCCAAGAACGCCAGCAGCAGCACACATGTGAGTCGCAACAAACGCGTTAACAGCAACAGCGTTCGCATCGACGGCACTTCCAGCATTGAAACCAAACCAACCAACCCACAACAGAGCAGCACCAATGCAGGTGTAGGTCAGATTATGAGGAGGCATCGGCTCCTGTGGATAACCGATTCGCTTGCCGATCAGCAATGCACAAAGCAGAGCAGAAACTCCAGAACTGATATGCACGACTGTCCCGCCAGCGAAGTCCAGCGCCGGATACAGAGCATCGGGATTCCATTCACACAGCCACCCGGATTCCGCCCAGACCCAATGGCAAATCGGACAGTACACCAGCAGTCCCCACAGGACCGAGAACACGCACATTGTGCTGAATTTCATTCGCTCCGCAAAAGCTCCACAGATCAGTGCCGGAGTGATAATGAAGAACATGCCCTGAAAGACAAAGAAGATGCTGTTATTGGCCCATTCCACATCTGTCAGAATGCCGTCAGCAATAATCCCCTTCATCAGCACGTGATCGAAGTTTCCAACCCACCGGCTGGAACCACCGAACGCCAGACTGTACCCGCATATCCCCCAGAGGACCGTCATCAGCCCCATCAGGAAGATGCATTGCATCATGACGCCCAGAATATTTTTCTTCCGGACCAGCCCCCCATAAAACAACGCGAGCCCTGGTGCCGTCATCATAAGCACGAGTGCTGACGACGTAAGCATCCACGCGACTTTAGCACCACTCAACTCAGCCGGTTGCTCGACGACGGCACTCGTCGGTAAAACTTCGACATAACCCTCTTTTGAATCTATAGTTGTGTCAGTTTCAGCAGCCTCGCTCGCGACTGGGTCTGACTCAGCTCCTTCCGACAATTCCTGAGCGAATAAAACGGTCGGCTGAGCGATCATTGGCGCAAGCGCCAATGACAGAACTAACCCACGAAATACACCAAAAACTCTTAGCATTGCCTGTCCTTTTACAGTAAATGGTCCCCGGAATTGCCATTCACCGCTTAGGCTGGCCGTCGATTGTTTTGTGACCTTTCTCTAGTTCGTAACCGACGGGAGCGCAACCGTCACGATGGCTATCAAAAGCACGTTTCGAAACCGGTTCCTGTGAGTAGCGACGTGCTGCCGGCTTCGATACGCTCGCAGCCAAAGGCAACTGCCGTGCCAATCGGATCATCGGGTCAAACTCGAAGACACACGACGTATGTACTCCCGGCATGCCGCGATACCAACTCGAACTCCTGAAGATCTATCCTGAAGGCTCATGGACCAGTTCATCCAGGAACAATTCGAGAGTACGACGCTGGCTCTGTTCGTCTTTGGATCATTGCTCGGCCTGGTGCTGGATGCCTGGTCGATGCGGATGTGTCGGCAATTCTGCGCGTCGCCATCAGGCACGACCGACGATTCGCGGTATCAAGTTCCACGACGCGATACTCGGCTTCTGGTGGCACTTCTGACCGGCAGTCTGTTTGCGGCGTACTTCGTCGCTATCGTCCAGTTTCAAGTGCATGCGAGTCACGAAGTGCGTCCGGACATGTTCTGGAAGTTCGGTCGCGGTATCGGGCACCTGGTACTGCTGACGCTGCTGATCGCCGCCACGGTGACAGACTTCCGGGAGTACATCATCCCGGATCAGATCACCGGTCCCGGGACGATTGCTGGAGTGTTGCTGGCCACGGTTTCGGGCGATACGCAACTCATGCATTTCTGGGTCGACTGGAACTATGCGGTGCTCGATCTGCGTGGACCGTACATTCCGGATTGGATCGGACTGCACAATCACTGGCATGGTTTTGTCTGGAGCATCGCCGGACTGGTTGCTGGCGGTGGCGTCACCTGGATTATCCGCTGGCTCTCGTCGCTTGTGCTGGGCCAGGAAAGTCTCGGTCTGGGTGATGTGACACTGATGGCAATGATCGGCAGCTTTCTTGGGTGGCAGCCGTTGGTGTTTGTATTTCTGCTTGCTCCACTGTGTGGCATCGCCATTGGCCTTGGAGTCCGACTGGTGACGAACCGAACTTACATACCTTTCGGACCATACCTCAGCATGGCCGCAGTCGTCGTCCTACTCGGCTGGAAATGGTTGTGGATGCTTGAGATTTCGAATGAATTTTCGATCCGACGACTGTTTGGTGATGCCCTTGGACTAGCCCTGCTGGGTGGCATCTCGCTGGCTGCATTTGTCGTCCTGCTGATCAGCCTGAGGCTGTACCGACTGATTCCCGGAAAGACTCGCAACGACAACGCATCGGCGAGGAAAATTGATGCTTCCTGATCGAACCAGCGAATTTCGTTTGATTGAATGGTTCCGCGCGGCGATCAGTGCATCACCTCGCGTTCTCACAGGAATCGGCGATGACACGGCTGTTGTCGAGCGTCCCAACGGTCCGGTTCTACTGGCTGCAGACATGCTTCTGGAAGGAGTCCATTTCGATCTGGCTTCCTCGACGCCCTTTCAGGTGGGTCGCAAATCGTTGGGAGTGAATCTCAGTGATGTCGCCGCCATGGCTGGCCAACCTCGGTACGCGCTCGTGAGTCTCGCGCTGTCGAGAAGACTGTCTCACGAAGAACAAACGCGTTTTTCACAGCAACTGTTCAAGGGTCTGCATTCGATGTCGACGCAGTTCGACACAATTATCGTCGGAGGCGACACGACGTCATGGGACGGGCCTGTCGTCATCAATGTGGCGGTTGCCGGTGAAGTACCAACAGGCGCGGCCGTCACCAGGTCTGGAGCAGAACCTGGCGACTGGATCTTCGTGACAGGAAGCCTCGGCGGTAGCATCGAAGGACACCACCTGGACTTCATTCCGCGAGTCCACGAAGCGCTGGCTCTACGAGCTGCCTGCAACCTGCACGCGATGATCGATATCAGTGATGGTCTGGTCGCGGATCTGTATCACATCGCAGAAGAAAGCGACGTCGGAGCATGTCTTGACGAAACGGCGATCCCGATCAGCAAAGCGGCGGCTTCGATTCACGACGATCGATCGTCGCTCGAACACGCTTTGGGCGACGGCGAAGACTTTGAGCTGCTCTTCACCGTATCACCTCACGATGGACAGCGACTGCTCGCCAGCAATCCATTGCAAATCCCTCTCTCGCGCATCGGAGAGATTGTCGCCGGCGACTCGTGCCGCCTGCGAGATTCATCCGGAACCGAAACCCCACTGCCACGACTCGGCTGGTCACACCTTGTTGGCTAACTCAGCGTTGACTAACTCAGCCATGGATGCCAACGATCAATAGTAACGTGTCGCTATCACCTTTTTGTTGTTCGTGGACCTTCTGTGGTGACGCTCGATGCTATGGCTTTCGGGCAGCAAGATCCTCTTCGTTCTGCTTCAACCTGTAGAACTCGACCTGCCAGTTGGCGAACAATTCATTCAGGAATCGAGTCGCCTCGTGAAACTCCTGACGAGACTCATACATGCCGCGTTGCTGGCTGGCATTCTGAGAAATCAATCTGGTGACGCTGAGCAAAGCCGGTTCGACGTGCTCGACCAGATGCTTCAGAAGATATGCGGCCTGGTTACCTGACTCGGCCGTTGCCAGTTGAATGAGTTGTCGATCGGCGAAGCGTTCTTCTTCCGTCAACGGAGGCCCATAGTTCGCAGCAGCATTCCTTTCGGCGAGTCTAGCTGTGTCCACCAGTCGCCCGAACGGGTTGGCCATTTCCGCGTTGCCGCTTGCCAGCATTTCTTCCGCGCGTGCCAGTCCGCGTTTGGCTCGATCGAAATCCGGATTGACTCGCAAAGCCTGCTCGTAATGTTGTTTGGCTTTGCGATGGTTCACCTGGTCCATGTAGATGTTCGCCAGGTTGACGTGAGCATCGACGTTATCCGGATCAAGTCGAACACTTTCGCGATAGGCGGAAACCGCCATGGATGTCTGAGCAAGACTCTTCTGAGCGATCCCCAGGTTGTAGTACGCCTCGGCATTCTTACCGTCCCGCTGAATGCCTTTTCGCAGTACGACGATCGCTTGCTGATATTCCTCACGAAGGTTGTGAATCGCTCCGAGATTTACCCAGGCGGTGGAGTCTCGCGGCTTCAATTGCGTCAAACGCGTGAAGTGCTTAATCGCACCGGGATGATCCTGAGCCAGATAACAGGCAGTGGCCAGTGCCTCGTGAACGTCAATGTCGTCCGGCCTGATCTCGAGAGCCTCTTCAAACAGATCAATCGCCTCGATGAGGTCTTTTTTCTGAAATGCCTTACGAGCTTTTCTGACCAGAGCATCGTATTCAGCGGACTCCATCGAAATCTCCAGGCAGGAACCAGGAACGCCACTCACACCGTAAGCGGTCAACATTTGTGACTCAAACGGCAAAACGAATCGATCGCCGATCATATGAGATTGTCACACAGCCACCAAAGCGAAATCCTCGGTCCCGAAGCTTCAAACCCGAAACACGTACCGGCTTTGTCCAGTGAAGTACTGGCTTGTCCGACAGACATTAGCCATCGGACCCAGAGTTGCCTGAGAGGCAACGTCACAGCCAGCAAACGGCTCGAAAGTTCGTCATCATCACGACCGCACCTCTTGTCCTGACGCACCCAGACAACCATCCGGGATTGCCTGCGCCACCCGCGATTCCGCGCACCGACGCGTCCGTGCGCGTCAGCTGCGTCTTCGTACCCGCCTCGCCATCAATCCGCCAGACACTGATTTCCTGCACCGGCAAGAATGAATCTCCCCGACGGGTCGAACCGACACGAAATTGGCAGGCTGTTATGTGCCTGACTTTCTCGACGTGAGTCTTCGTTGAGTCCACGGGTTCTTCCCGACTGATGGAGCGGCGAATCAGAATTGCGATCAAGCGTAGCCGGATTCCGGATCGCCACGCGACTCCCCGCTAAGATCCGGGGCATCCGCATTTCGACTGTCTCCCGGTCGAGTCTACCGATTGCCGGTCAATCGTCTAAAATCAATTTCAACCAGACCGACACTGGCTTTCGGAAATTCCGCCATGACAAATCACACTCGGCCTCAGGCGATCGGACGAGGTTCTCAACTCACTCCGGCAAACCGCTTCGGTGTTACACACTCCGAGGCTGATCTGGAGCAGGTGGAATGGGATGACGAGTATCTTGAGAGTCTGCGCGCGATCAAGACTGAGTACATCCCCGATGCTTCAAAGTCGATCGTCAGTGAAAACGACAGTCCGGACGTCGACTTTCGATACAGCGTGAACCCGTATCGCGGATGTGCACATGGTTGCGTCTACTGCTACGCACGGACGACTCACGAGTATCTTGGTTTCAATGCCGGACTCGACTTTGAAACCAAAGTGATCGTCAAGGAACGTGCCCCGGCTTTGTTCCGGGACTGGCTCGCTCGCGATTCCTACGAGCCGGAGTTTGTCGCATTCTCGGGAGTCACAGACTGCTACCAGCCCGCCGAGCGAGAGTACCAGCTGACCAGAGGCTGCATGAAAGTTGCCCTGGATGCTCGCCAGCCTGTCGGCATCACAACCAAGAATGCACTCGTCAGCCGTGATCTCGACCTGCTGACTGAAATGGCAGCATTCAACACGGTCAGCGTGGCCATCAGCATGACAACACTTGATGCAACACTGGCTCGAACGATGGAGCCGCGAACCAGCACGCCTCAGGCAAAACTCCGAACCATACGCCAGCTGACTGACGCGGGAATTCCAACGAGCGTCATGGTCTCTCCGATCATTCCCGGGCTCAATGACAGCGAGTTGCCTGCGGTACTCGAAGCCGCCGCCGCGGCCGGAGCTCGATCGGCCCTTTACATCATGCTGCGCCTGCCACTCACGGTCCGACCGGTGTTCATGGAATGGCTCGAAAGAACTCAGCCGCTAAAGAGGGACCGCATCGAGTCTCGAATCCGCTCGACCCGCGAGGGTGAGTTAAACAATTCCGATTTCGAAAATCGAATGCGTGGAACAGGTGAGTTCGCTGACCAGATCAAGCAGACGTTTCGAGTATTCTCGAAAAAGTTTCAATTGGACAAGGAACTTCCACCACTGGCGACGACACACTTTCGTCGCCCCGTTCCGAGTTCCGGCCAGCTGCGACTTTTCTGACTGGACACAGTCCACTCATAACAGCTCCCGAGGCAGAGCAATCTCGGATTGATAATTGCTTTACTCTCACATCAAGCAATTCACTCAAGGAGAGCTGCCCTCATCAAACATAAAAACTGGGATCAGTCAACAATTCAGAAACCGTTGCGCGGCATTGATGTGGAGCAATGCAGACTCTGCAACGTATCATGCGTGTGGCACATTTAAATCCTGAAAAACGGTCATGACGCGACCGTTGACCGCAACCAGGCGATACCTCTTTCCCCGCACGACAGAGATGGAATCATGCTGAGAATTCTTGGTCGGACCAGGGCAGACTGCAGTGGCCAGACGCGTCGCGAGTGGATTCAGGCAGGCGGAGCCGGTCTGTTTGGTGTCTCCCTCCCAACTGTCCTCGCCGCAGCAGACGCTCAGAACACATCGTTCTCGGGGGGACGAGCAAAATCTGTTTTGTTCGTCTATTTATTTGGAGGCCCCAGCCAGCTTGAGTCGTTCGATATGAAACCGGACGCTCCCTCGAACGTTCGCGGCCCGTTCAATTCAATCGACTCGCGAACGTCGGGATTGCGAATCTGCGAACACCTGCCGATGCTCGCTCAGACATCTGACAAGTACTGTGTCGTGCAGACGCTCAATCATTCGCAGAATGATCACAACGGATCGCACATCATTCAGACAGGCCGAATGATGCCGCCCGCGGAACGAGGCCCGGCGAGAGTCAACGCAGCTCCCAATGACTGGCCTGCCATCGGTTCTGTCGTCGAGTACATGGAGCGAAAAGCTAACGGCAAGAGAACGCGTTCACTGCCTGACTACATCTATCTGCCCAACCGGCACGGACAGATTCAACTTGATGGTCGTTACGATCGACTCGGTCAGTACGCGGGCTGGCTGGGAGCCGAGCATAACGCTCTGGCAACTCGGATTCACAAGAAGGCCGGCCAGAAGAGCCCCTACTGCACGGGAGACAACCCGTACTACCGTGACTGCTCTGACGACGAACTGACCTTTCAATTCGAAGGATTGAGTCCACCAGACAGCGTCACAGTAGACCGACTCGATCGAAGACGCAGCCTGCTGCAACAGTTCGACGTCCGAGCTAAACAACTCGCTGAAACAAACAGCCTGACAGGTTACAACTCCGCGCAAAGCAGCGTCTGGAATCTGCTCACTTCGGACACGCTTCGAGCCGCACTGGATATCCGTCGTGAGCCAGCGTCACTCCGCGATCGATACGGTCGCAACCTGTTTGGTCAATCGCTGATCATGGGCAGACGGATGATTGAAGCGGGCACTCGATTTGTCACGGTCGTCTGGGATATGTCCGACGGAGCGCCGTCTGGCTGGGACTCGCACAATCAACTGACAGGCAGCCTGAGAGACTGTCTGCTGCCAGGCCTCGACCGAGGCCTCTCGGCATTGTTGGAAGACCTGGAGACCCGAGGCCTGCTTGATGAAACACTCGTCGTCGCATGCGGTGAGATGGGACGGACTCCCAAATTCGTCAACCGGGGAACAGACGACGGCCGAGATCACTGGAGCTATTGCTTTCCCGCAGTACTCGCCGGTGCAGGAATTCAAGGGGGCACAACATTCGGTCGCTCCGATAAACACGCCGCCTACCCACTCGACCATCCGGTCTCCTGTCCCGATCTTGCCGCGACGATTTTCAAGTCGCTCGGCATCGATCCAAACGGATTCATCCCTGACCGCGAAGGACGCCCTGCAGCGCTCGTCGATGGCGGACGTCCCATCAATGCTATCTTCTCGTAGTCGTCCGCCACGACAGAAGTATGAGCTAACCGTCCTGGAACGACTGCCCTATTCAGCCCCGACCACTGGATGAAACACGATGTTGCGATATCTGACCGCCGTGTGATCGCCCTGCAGGTACAACGGCCCCGGCGTCATGACGTCAGCCTGGATCGCTCCGTTGGTGTTGCCGAGGATAGGCTGGTTGTCGATCACTTTCTCACCGTTCAGAACAACTGTCGCGTGCCGATCAACGATGATGATCTCATAACTTTGCCACTCACCACCGGGCTTTCCGGCATTCTTCGACGGCGCGATCCGATTGAAGATTGAACCGACACCGTGAATGCCCTGCATGCGACTGTCGCGATCGACCACCTGAGCCTCGTAAACGCCACGAACGTAAATACCGCTGTTGCCGCTCTTGGGAACGTTGAACTCGATCGTCAGTTTTCCGTCACCGAATTTACGGTCGGTAATCGCCTTGGTCTGTCCGACTCTCCAAAGCTGTCCTGACCACTGGTCTTCGACTTTTTCAATCGACAACCAGCCTGAGGATCCGTCGTTCATCCGCATCGCCCAGTTGCCGACAAAGGCTTGAGGTTCACAAGCTGGAACCGACGTCGAGAACAACAGGACGGCCATCGGCAGAAAGAGCATTCGCGATTTCATTTTCGACTCTCAATCTGCAAATAGAACGTTCACTGAGAGCAGACTCGGACACACGTGACTGTCCGCTGACTACTCTTCACGAAACAGCGGACTGTCCACGACGGCAGCGATTATATCGACGATGCGATAGTCGTGCTCCGCAGACCGTTCCAGGCGTCTGTCAACTTCGACAAAGTCACTGGCATCGGACTCGGCACCGTTGGCACAGGTGAGCAGGTTCGTGATGAAGCAGCGAATGAAAAGATCTCGGTTAGCGTGAGTCAGCAGATGCGATCGGTACTCGACGATGTCGCGGTATCCCGTGCCGTTTCGAAAATTCACGCTGGCGTCGATCGGAACCGTCGACGGGCCTGGCTTCGGGTCTGGCAAGTTTGACTGGCGCAATCTGCGATGAACGGGTCAGTTTGTGACCGCCTGGAAATAACATCGTCAGGAGGACACCCGATGCCTCCCAAAAGTTGATCCCGCTCTGCTTGCTGAGGGCTTGAAAGGCGAGGTGGACGCCTACTTTCAATATCCGTCATGACCGACGTGAACGACGCCCCCGACAGTCAATGGAACGCCAGCAGCGAGAAGCAGGTCAGAGTCCTCTCCGCCGAGCCACTCAGACAACTGCCGAGTAACTCAGACAACTCGTTACGAGTTGTCTGAGTTTCTACGTTACAAGCAGCAAACGGCTCGAACTTTCGTCATCATCACGACCGCACCTCTTGTGCTGACGCACCCAGACAACCCTCCG
>JAQBWV010000470.1 GCA_027624335.1 Planctomycetota bacterium | reverse complement strand
GATCGCTCGCTGGCCATCCTGAAGTGGTCGACGCCAGACGGGCTCGTCCTTCGGCGTGACTTCGTTGGTCCGGTATCGAACTACGAAAACCGAAACGCCGTGAGCGTTCAGCCACGGCGCGGCCTCGGATCCCTCTTTGTCAGGAACGACTTTCATGAAGCCACCGCCGGGCAGGACCACAACGGCGGTTCCGTTTGGCTTCTCTGCAGGAAACACATCGATCGTCGGCTTCCTGATATTCACCAGACGCGTCACCGGTGGGACTTCGTCGACACGTGTTGGTTGAGCGACTCCGGTATCGGCAGACGTTTCCCCTGGAGCCAGTCCCGGCCAGACAGCGATCGACTGACCGGATGGTTCGCCAGCCGCGTGCACCACTGAAACTGACAAACCAACCAGCAGTATTCCCAGGAGTGAGGACAGAGGGCTCAGACGATTTTCGATTTCTCGCATGGTGACTTCTCCCTGCTTGACTATGTTCGAACGGCGGTTTCTCGCATTCTACAAATTCGACTGATGATCGAGTTCAGCACTTCGTGATCAGCTGGCAGCTCAGAATCCAGAACCTTGCGAAGTGGGATCGGCGTTTCATCCATCCGGTAGGCCGTACCTGGCCGGTGGATGCCGTAAACGGCTGTTGTGAAATGCACCGTCCCCGGCACAGGACTGTCGACGCCGGCGTGATCAAGAATCACCGATGGTATCTCGCCAAGCCAGGCTCGTGCAGCGTCGGAAAGCTTTTCGATACCCTCGGTGCCAACAAGAACGGCGGCATCGACCTCGTGGCGTTCCAGCAGGTCGTTCGCCGTGAACTCACCTGGATTGTAACGCGGGTAGGTCCGATTCATGTTGACGCTGAAGGGATAGCCCGTCTGCCAGCACAGCACGCTGTCGGCCCCTGCGACGTCGCCGGGAATTCTCATGCGCCGCACGACAAACCTGGTGTGGCGATTCAGATCTGTGACCAGTTGCAGCAGAGCACCGACGTTGACATGCGGAATCCCGCGACGGGTCAGTCCCAGGCCGAAGAACGCCGCTCCATAGCGACACTGCTTCATCCGTTCCGCCAGATCAACCAGCGTCTTGCGAGGAACACCGCCAACAGCCGAAGCGTCGAGCGGCAGGCCACGCACGAGACCTCGTATTGCCCAGAGGACTTCGAAATCACTGCCGGGTTCAATCTGAATGAACGTGTCAGCTCGCTGCGAGCTTTCCGAGGCCTTCACATCAACAACGACAACGTGCCGCGCTGACCTGCCGCCAGGAACATGCTGCCCTGGTGCATCGACGAATCGTTCCATGTGCCGAGGGTGACTCTTTGACGGGTTGCTGCCCCAATAGATCACCAGGTCCGAACGGTTTCGGATTTCACCGAGCGAGCACGTACTCTCACCGACGCTCTGCAATGCAACAATCGATGGCGCATGGCACGTGGAAGCCGTGGTGTCGATACAGGCTCCGATGGTGTCTGCCAGGTGGACCGCCGATCGTTGACCGGGAGTGCTGCTGCCGGAGAGCCCGTAAATCAACGGCGATGCCGACTTCGTCAAGAGGCTGGCGGCGTGCTCTACCGCCTTGTCCTGTGAAACCGATTGCCCGCCAATCGAGCAAGACGGTCTATCAGAAGACGACTGACCGAGCAGCCACGGCTCTGCCAACGCACAACCCGGTGACACTCCCACAACGCATCCATCAGCGATGGTGAGTTTCAGGTCGTCACACACGCAGCCGCACATCGTGCAGGCGACGTTTTCAAGTGTCACCGTCCCAGTCTTGTTCACAGGAACGATTCCTGGACCCGTTGCCGGCACGTATGGCGCGATTCAGTTTGCTGTCGGGAATTACGCAAGGATGTCATGAACGACTTTCGCTTCTTCAACGCCGGTCAAACGAAAGTCCAGCCCCTGAAACCGGTAGCTGAACTGTTCGTGATGAATTCCCATGAGGTGCATGACGGTGGCGTGAAGATCTCGAACGTGAACCGGATTCCCGGCAACGTTGTAACTGAAATCGTCGGTTGCCCCGTACGTCGTGCCGGGCCTGATCCCGCCGCCAGCCAGCCAGATTGTGTAGCACCGCGGGTGATGATCCCGTCCGCCTTCAGGACTGTCCCATTTCCCCTGACCGGCAACGCCTCGACCGAATTCACCACCCCAGATGACCAGCGTGTCGTCCAGCAGGCCTCGTTGTTTGAGGTCCTGAACCAGAGCGGCGCTGGCCTGATCGGTGTCCCGGCATCGAGCGGTGCACCAGCTCTTCAATCGACTGTGATGATCCCAGTCCGGATGAAACAACTGCACGAACCGAACGCCACGTTCGGCCAGCCTTCGCGCGAGAATGCAGTTCGCGGCGTAACTGCCAGGGCGACGTGAGTCCGGTCCGTACAACTCGAAGGTAGACTCGGGCTCGTCGCTGACGTCGATCAGCTCGGGAACGCTTGCCTGCATTCGGTAGGCCATTTCGTACTGCTTGATCCGGGTTTCAATTTCCGGATCGTGCGTCTGGTCGAAGCGAAGCTGGTTCAACTCGCCCAACCCGTCCAGCATGTTTCGCCGCAAGTGTCGAGGCAGGCCGTCGGGATCGCGGAGGTAAAGAACCGGGTCTTTCTCGCTGCGAAGTTTGACGCCCTGATAAACCGACGGCAGAAAACCGCTGCCCCAGTAATGGTCGTAAAGCGGCTGATCGCTGCCACGTTTCATCTTCGAAAGGAGAACGAGAAAGTCGGGCAGATCCCGGTTGCTGCTGCCAAGTCCG
>JAQBWV010000469.1 GCA_027624335.1 Planctomycetota bacterium | reverse complement strand
AACTCGCGAGCGCTTGGTGCGGAACATGGCGTCTCATTTCAAATGGGAGGCTGAACAGGCCGGTTGCAGATACCAGCGTGCATTTGAAAGGACAACAGTGAAACGTTCCAGTGCCAGACGTGAAATTTCACCCAGTGAATTCGGAGTAGTCCCCTCACATCGCGGTCGGCGCAACAGTCGCCGCGCGACACGCTATGAGTTCAGGCGAGACATTCGATGAGTCGTTACAGGTCCGGAAACCGATCAGGAATCACCTTGTCGTTACGAGTCTGGGGCACCCTGCGAGTTGAACGGTTCTACTTTCGCGGAGCATCGATGCAGGCGATGCGGTGGAAGTGAAGTTCGACGACTCGATCAAACACGCGACGCAGTCCTTCGACAAGGCAGGCGGGTTCGTTGTCCTCTTCACCCATTCGCTTGACCTCTTCCAGCGACGTGCCGGGGAAGACGGTAAACGAACTCTGATTGATGATCTGATTGCCGGCGTCGAGTTCCGGCACAATGAAGTGTGCGGTCGCTCCATACGTCAGCATGTGATGACTGTAGGCGTCCTCGTAAGGTCGGGGTCCGGGAAATGACGGCAGAATCCCGTGATGCAGATTGATGATCCGCCCGCCGGCATAGCGCCAGCAGGTGCTCGCTGGAATCATGCGCATGTAACGAGCCAGCACGACGTAATCGACATCGTACTCGTCGAACAGTTCGACCATTCGCTGGTTGTCCGGGTTGCCCTTGTCGTCGCCAATCTGGTGCCAGTCGACACCGAACTGCTCCGCTACGCCGCGACATGCAGGACGATTGCCGACCATGACCGCGGATTCGGCATTGAGTCGCTTGTCGCGGATTGCCCGGAGTACGGCCAGAGCAGGCTCGGGGCGATAAGTCGTGCAGATGGCGATTCGCGGAGGACGCGGCGACGCGTCGCGCGACCAGGTACGGATCTCCAGTCCGGTTACCTCGCCGATCTGATTCATCGCATCGCGGAGCTCATTGATCGATGTGCTTTCGGTGGGCCATTCGATCCTTAACAACATGGCGAAAACGCGTTCGTTGTCGCGATCGTACATCTGAATTTCGTGAATGTTCGCGCCTCGCGACGTGACGAAATGAACGATCGGATCAGCGAGCCCTCGATTGTCCGGACCTACGGCTGTAATGGTGACCTGCATTTCCGTTGACTCCCTTAACCCTCGGTGCAGCGATTCTGCACTGGCTGCGTGCTTGCTCTACGAAATCTCTGCGTACTGATTGAGATTTGCAGCGCTCCTCTGACAACCTAGCCTGTCGATCGCCACCTGTCATGATGGTTTGACCCATCTGTCGAGACATACCGGAACCAGACGTTCGACGCTACGGCTCAGCAATGACAATAAGAGTTCTCAGGCCTGTCAGGAATCGATCGACTTTCCGGATTCTGCCGATCGACTGGAGTCTGGTCGGTTCGGCTTTGCGATTAAGCGACCGACGTGCCACCGCCCATCAGGAGACATCGCGACGGAATTCGCACTAGAATCGAGGCGTCGCACCCGTGAGGAAGCAGATGACGACGTTCGATTCCTGACTTTGATCTCCCTGTTTTCTCCTGTTTGGAGTGGTCACGAAGATAAGTCACGTGGGCACTACGAAATACTCCTGGTGGCAGTACCCATGCTGTGCGACAAGCTCTGTAAGAAAGAGGCAACGTGTCCGAGATAAATCCGCTGGTTGAAAAGCTCGCAAAGAATATTGAGGCGGCCGTCATCGGGAAGCCGGAAGCGGTGCGGCTGGCGCTGGTGGCGTTGATCGGCCAGGGGCATCTGCTCATTGAGGATGCTCCCGGCGTTGGAAAGACGTCGCTGGCCAAAGCGATCGCGAAAAGCCTGAGCTGCCAATTCACGCGGCTGCAGTTCACGCCGGACATGTTGCCCAGTGACATTCTGGGATCCAGCGTGTTCCTGCCGAACGAGGGTAAGTTCGAATTCCGGCGTGGGCCGATCTTCACCAACGTGCTGCTGGCAGACGAAATCAACCGCACGACTCCGAGAACTCAGAGTGCGCTGCTCGAAGCCATGAACGAGGACCAGGTTTCGATTGAAGGAACGACTCACCCGCTGGCGCCGCCGTTCTTCGTGCTCGCCACGCAGAACCCGTTCGAGTTCGAAGGGACGTTCCCTCTGCCGGAAAACCAGCTGGATCGGTTCATGCTGTGTATTGAGATCGGTTATCCCGATCTGGGTGTCGAGCGTGACATCCTCAAGCTGCATCGCAAAGGGGAGCCGGTTGACCAGCTTGAACCGGTGCTGGAATCATCGCAGCTTGAAAGTCTGCAGCAGACCGCGCGCGACGTCCGCGTTGACGATTCGATCAGCGATTATCTGCTGGCAATTGTCACCGCGACACGCGCGCATCCTGAGCTGACGCTTGGAGTCAGCACGCGAGGCGCCTTAACCCTGTATCGAGCGGCTCAGGCGCAAGCGGTGATCGACAACCGCGATTTCGTCACGCCGGACGATGTCAAACAGCTCGCTGGCCCGGTGCTTGCTCATCGAGTTTCCTGCCGAGGCCTCGTCCGGGAAGGGCAGCGGGAACGGGCTCGCGGCGTGATCCGGCAGATCCTCGATACTACGAGAATCCCGTCCTGATTTTCGGTCCGGTGAATTCCCTGGAGACTGCAACTGCTGACGCCGCGGGCAGGTACTGGTATCCGACTCTCCGGAAATCTTCGAATCCCGTCGGGGTGGCCTTTCTCAGGCCGGCAGCGCTACAATCGGCCTCGCAGTTG
>JAQBWV010000468.1 GCA_027624335.1 Planctomycetota bacterium | reverse complement strand
CCGCCTTGGCTGGAGGTTCCGTCGGAGACGTGAACGGCGACGGGCGGTCGGACACGATTCTGGATGGCGAACTGGCAGGCTATCTGGCGCTGACGCAGGATCTGATCGACCGTCGGCTGGGCGATCGTGCCCGGGTCGGGATCACCGTCTTTGGATCCAGCGCGACGTCACTGGACATGGATCCGGAAACTGCGGGAGTTCAGATCTTCACGACGCCTCTGGCGGACAGCGACAACGATGGCGTACGCGACCTTCAGGCCATCCTGCAGTCAATCGTCGTCGCACATGGCGGCGTGGGGCAAAGTACAAACTTCGAGGCAGCCCTGCGGGAAGCACAATCCCAGTTGGGATCAGCCAGTGCCGGTGACGAAGGTAACGTATTGTTTCTATCGGACGGTGAGCAGAACGCGGGCGGCAGTTACGATGACGAAGTCGCTGCACTGCGCAGCGAAGGAACTCACATCCGCGCGTTCGGGGTTGGTACCGGCTCTTCACTTCCGGATCTGCAGATCATCGATCCCGACACGACGATCTTTACCACAACGGATGAACTGCTGAACGTATTCCGGGGATTATCCAGCGGACAGGTCCACTTTACGGAGCCGGTCCTGAGCGGCTGGACGTTGTATCTGGACGCCAATCGGAATGGCGTTTACGACGAAGGCGAACCGACGACTGTGACAGACGAACAAGGCGCTTACGCCTTTACCGGACTGGCAGCCGGTACGTACGCAGTTGGCGAAGTTCAGCAAACAGGCTGGCGCCAGACATACCCGCTGGATTCGGACGCGACAGCTCCGCAGCTCTACGTGCATGACGACCGCGGTCGTCTGGCGACAGTCGATGTCGCGAACGGAACAGTCGACGTCATTGGAGCAATGGGCGTCATACTGACGGATATCGCTTTCGATCCTCAAGGCGATCTGTACGGGATTTCCTTTACAGATCTCTACCGTATCGATGCCGGTTCAGCGGTGACCACAAAGATCGGTCCCCACGGAATTCCAGGCGGAAACGCGCTCGTCTTCAAGACCGACGGAACGCTTTACGGAGCCGGATTCGCCAGTACGAATCTCTACGAGATTAATCCGGCCAACGGAGCAACGACGCTGCTCGGAGATATGGGTTTCGCATCCGCCGGTGACCTCGCGTTTCACCAGGGCTCGCTGTATCTGACATCCTCGACCAATGAACTGATCCTCATTGATCCCTCCGGGGCCGTATCAGGAACGTTGGTTGGCGACCTGGGCTTTCCATTCGCCTACGGACTCGCCACTGCGGATGACGGCATCCTCTATGCCCTTTCCGACACACGGGTGCTGGCCGTTAACGCCACGACTGGTGCCGCGACCGTTGCAACGACCTTCGGTGGGCAGGACTTCAGCGTATCCTATGGCTCGAGCTTTCGGACCGAAGCAGGCGCGTCGAAATTTGGCGTCCATACGTTGGTTCTGGGCCCCGGTGAAGTAGCCGAGATGATCGATTTCGGCAATCGCCAGGAATTGGGTACGCTGAGCGGAGTGAAGTGGGACGACCTCAATCGCGACGGCATCCGCGATGTCGGAGAACCCTTGCTCGAAGGCTGGACGATCTATCTCGACGTGGATGATGACGGAGTGTTTGACTCGAACGAACCCGTGACAGTGACGGGCAGCGACGGTGGTTATGAGTTTCGAGATATCCAGGCCGGTACCTGGTCGATTCGCGAAGTCAATCAGCCCGGCTGGACCCAAACGTTCCCGGCCAACGGCGACGCAACTCAGGTATTCGATGTCAATTTCAACGCCGACGTCCCCGGAGCCATCACCGTCGGTTCAAACTCAAACCCGATTCCGCTGGAACAGCCGACCCTTCAGATCATTGATGCTGCATCCTCAGCCGAAATTGTCACATCGGCGGCAAACATGTTTGGCCAGCCAGCTTTGCTCTCGGGAATAAAAGGGGGCAACTCTCGCGGACTGTCCACAATCGAATTCGCCAATCCAACGGAAATTGTTTCGGAATTCTCGACCGTTCGATGGACGTCTGCCGTCACCACCCTGCCCCCCGATGATTCGTCCATATTCACAGGTATCAGCATTGTGGACGATATCTCGAACTCGCGTCGGGCTGCTCTGACGGTTGGCTATTCGTCAAGTGGACAGTTCGAATTCACAGACGCTGACGGTACGCACACGGCAGGTCTGTTTCGAGTGAATGAGGCTGATCGGTTTGAACTGCGAATGGATCACAACGCCGGACTGTACCACGTTTACGAGAATGGAATTCT
This sequence comes from Planctomycetota bacterium, assembly GCA_027624335.1. GTDB lineage: Bacteria > Planctomycetota > Planctomycetia > Planctomycetales > Planctomycetaceae > JABMPE01. Next base: position 508 of record JAQBWV010000468.1, on the reverse strand, counting down.
GATCACGCATGGTCGTCTGGCTGAGGAAGGCGATTTTTATTCGGCTGTCTTCACATCTCGAACCTTCGTCGATACAGCAGCCGCTTCTCTGGTCGTTGACGATATTTCGGTTCAGACCTCTTCGTTCAGTCACCATGCCGGTTCCCATACGGTGACGCTGGGCGCCGGGCAGACCATCAGCGGGCTTGACTTTGGCAATGCACGACCACCCGGTGAAATCCGGGGTGCAAAATGGAACGACATTAATGCCAACGGCGTGCGCGACACTAATCTGATTTCCGGTGAAGATCCCGATGTGGTTTTTGTCGTCGATGTGTCTGGCAGTACCCGTCGTGAATTTTCTGGCGGAGCTGTTGGCGATCTCAACAATGATGGAGACTCCAACACGATACTCGACGGTGAAATCGCTGGATTTCAGGCTCTCAATCGCGTGCTGATTGATCATGGGTTCGGACATACGGCACGAGTCGGAGTCGTCGTCTTCGGTTCAAGCGCGAAGGCTCTCGAT
>JAQBWV010000135.1 GCA_027624335.1 Planctomycetota bacterium | reverse complement strand
GGCGTGCTGCAGGACCGGAGCATCCGGCGGCTGGGCAGCGAACGCACCATTCCGATCGACGTCCGTGTAATGGCAGCGACCAATCGCGACCTGCGTGATGCGGTGAAAGACGGTTCGTTTCGCAGCGACCTGTTCTATCGTCTGAGTGTCGTGACGCTCGATATTCCGCCACTGCGTAAGCACCCGGAAGACGTGGCCGGTCTCGTGCTGAGGTACCTCGAAGAATTTCGCGTACGTCTCGATCGAAACGTCACGGAAATCAGCGACGAGGCCATGGTCGCCCTCCGCGACTACAGCTGGCCGGGCAACATCCGCGAACTGATCAATGTCATTGAACGCGCCGTTCTGCTGTGCGAGGGCTCGACGATCACGCTCCGCGACCTGCCGTTTGAACTTGTGCATTCTGTGAGCGAGGTCACGGGCGACAGCCTGACCGGAATCGACCTGCAGCTTTCCGAGGCATGGCTGGAACGTCCCTGGAAGCCAGTGCGAAGTGCCACGATGGCCCAGGCCGAACTGACGTACCTGCATGAACACCTCGTCGATGCCCGCGGCGACCTGAGCGAAGTCGCCGACCGCTCGGGCCTTAACCCGCGCACCCTGTTCGACATGATGCAGCGCCACGGGTTGAAGAAAGAATCATTCAAATCGTCGAGGCGACCGCGCGATTGAGCTCGCACTCACGCTTCGCATGACAAGTGCCCGGTGGCGGTCGCTACGTCTAACGTTGACATTTTCGATCTGTTGCTGCCTGTCTGGTCTTTGACACGACTGTTTGTGCGGGCGGCCTCGATGCGACAGCGGTTCAATGTTCTGGGCGCGTGGAACGCTGTGACGCGCAAACTCGGCTCGGTGACCAACACGACGGTGGTCAACAAGGACAGGATGTGTGAGCTGCTGAGACGGATCAGCGGGTTGCGCCTCACCGGAACGATCACACTGGTCCTGGACAATGCGTGGTACCAACGGAACGCGGCGGTCATGGCTCTGGCCGAACAACTGGGGGTCACGCTGTTGTCTCTGCCGTCGTACTCCACGAACCGGAGCCTCATCGTCGAATTCTACTATCGGGAAATCGTGAGACTGGAGTTCAATGTCGACCGGCAATTGCCCGATCATTGCGTCTACTGCGAACCGAATGTCTATATTGACGTCCCGATTCGAGCGTTCAAACTCTGCGTGATCAAAGCTCGTTTTTTCCCCACCGGATAACGAGGCACTCGACGATGCTGACAATCACCGGTCCACAGTCGCGATTCTGCGATGGTATTTCGCGTCGAAGCTGGATGCAGATAGGGGCACTCGGCCTGGGCGGACTCGCTCTGCCGGAGATTCTGCGAGGTGAATCCGGCAGCGGCCAAGTGGGCCAGGCGAAGGGCATCATCATGGTGCTTTTGCCCGGAGGACCCTCGCACCTTGACATGTACGATTTGAAACCGGACGCACCGACCGAGATTCGCGGCGAGTTTCAGCCGATCTCAACCAGCGTGCCCGGCATCGAAATCTGCGAACTGATGCCACGTCTGGCGGCGAACGCTCAGAAGCTGACATTCCTGCGATCGTTGATGGGCTTTAAGAACGACCACAACACGCACTGGTGTTCGACTGGCTGGGAGTCGCATCCGCCGATGCCGTCCTCACCGATCATTCCTGGTTATCCTCCCGGTGACTGGCCTTCGTTGGGAGCCGTCCTTTCCAAACAGTTCGGTCCACGAGTGACGGGCGTGCCGCCGACCGTCGATCTGTCATCAGTCGACCCCGACGCGCGATTCATCCTGCGCACAGACCCCGGTCAGTGTGGCTATCTTGGCGCGGCGCATGCCGGATTTCAGGTCCAGGCCGTCGACCGGGAAAACATCATGCTCAATGGAGCGAGTTTAAATCGGCTTTCAAATCGACGAGCTCTTCTGAATAGCTTTGATCAATTCCGCAAAGAAGTTGACCGGGCGAATTCTTCCGACGGGATTGACGAGTTTCACAGGCAGGCATTCGAGGTTCTCACATCTCCGCGTCTGGCGGAGGCGCTCGACCTCAGCCGCGAGGATGTTGCCACGAAAGCTCGATACGGGTTGGACGGGCAGTATCCTGGTGAACGGGAGGGGAAGACGCTGCTCGATCAGTTTCTGCTCGCGCGGCGAGTCATCGAGGCGGGTGCTCGCTGCGTGACACTTGCGTTCAGCCGCTGGCCGTTCGGTCGGATGTTGACCGGGGATTTCAACTGGGACTGGCACCGGGACAACTTTAACGAGGCTCGCGGGGCACTCCCGTTGCTGGACCTCGGCTTGTCCGCGCTGATCGAAGACCTGTCAGATCGAGGTCTGCTGGACGAGATTGCTGTCGTCGCGTGGGGTGAATTCGGTCGAACGCCAAAGATCAATACCAACGCTGGCCGGGATCACTGGCCGAACGTCGCTGGTGGACTGCTTGCTGGCGGGGGAATGAAGGCCGGACAGGTGATCGGCTCGACCACTCGCCTGGGCGAAGAACCCCTCGCTCGACCGGTGCACTTCCAGGAAGTCTTCGCGACGCTTTACCAGCAACTTGGCGTCGATGTCGGGACGACGCAGTTTCAGGATCTGGCCGGCCGACCGCAGTACCTCATCGGCGACCACAAACCCATGCCCGAGCTGATCGGGTAGTGGCGAAGCCACTACGGTGACTGATCAGTTTCTGCGGAAGATGTCGGCGACTGGTTGAAACTCGACGCCATCGTCCAGCGGGAAGATCGGTCGGGCACAGATTGTATGGCCGAGGCTTTGCAGATTGGCACTCGTCGAACCCGGTGCGTCCACGTTGATCAGCATTGCACACCAGTCCGCAAACATTTGCGGTTCGCAGTGCGGCGACTTCACAACAACCAGGTCAAAGTGTTTCGGGTTCTGCCCGTTCGCATAGAACCACGATCGATCAAACAGGTGCACCGGTCGCGTGCCTGCGACAAGAGTGTGGCGTCCCACTTCCAGCACGGCGGTGTTGCCCGAGTTCCAGGGCCAGCCGAATGACTCGCTGCGAAACTTTCCATCCGACAGCGACCGGACTGTCGCCTCAACATCGATCGGCCGGAACCGGTCCGGGTCGAGGGCACCGCCAATCGTCGTCCGAATCGTTGCTCCCACACCGGCTTCGAAGGCGCGGCGCACTGCTTCCGGATCGATGATCGGCGAGAGAGATCGTCCCTGATAATCCTGTCGGATCAATTCGCTCAGTATGGCGTTGCTGTCGCCCGACGCTCCCGAACTTGTCGCGTCAGCGGCGTCGATCATGACCACGGTGCCGGAGGTGACCCGAGATGCCAGGCGGACACTCTCCTCAAGGCTGGTCAGCGGAACCTGCATTTTCTCATGGTGACGCCAGAACCGGTTAGCGATGTTCAAAGCGTGGTCCTTCGCGGCGGCTTCGTCACCGTCCATCACTACGACCACGTTGGACCGTAACTCCGGAACGTCGGTAAACGGGTTGCCCCACATGACGGCGGCGGCGAGTCCCCCTTCACTGACTTCGACCTGCTGGGCGAGACGAATGCATTCGCCAATCGCTCCAGATTCGGTGATCATCTCATCGCCGCGTGCCAGCACGGGAATCTTCACACGAGCAGTCACCGGTCGCACACCGCCTGCGACAAGTTTCATCAGCAACGTCGCGGCTCGAACTCCGGTGTCGACAAAGTCGACATGCGGGTACGTGTGATAAACGACGACCGCGTCGCTGTGCTGCAGCATTCGGTCTGTCAGGATGCCGTGCAGATCGAGTGAAACGACGAGCGGAATTGACTCTCCCAGGATGCGGCGTGCTTCCTGCAGGAAGTATCCTTCCGGGTCGTTTTCGTTCTCGGCCTGCATCGCGCCGTGCAGACAGAAGTAAGCGCCGTCAACCGGCCCGGCGTCTGACAGGCTCCCGAGAAACTCGTCGCTCAACCTGGCGAAACTCTCTTTGGTCAGCACTCCGCCAGACGTGATGGAACTGGCCCCGAACGTCGGAACAATTTCCACGCTGCCGGCCTGATCGAATACGCGTAACGCCGCGCCGACTTCTTCACTCACACCTCGGTGGTGTTTCAACATGGCCGGACCACGCACGATCCGAAAGTCCTCGTACTGACTGGGGACCGGATTGAATGTCGAGACTTCCTGCTTACATTCCGCGACGAGAATTCGAGGCATGGTTGTGGTACCTGATAAGAACGGGCGTGACAGATTGCGCGGCGAGTCGCGCGGCCGGACAGGTTCGATGACACATCTGGCGGAACGAAATAGTAGCGCCGGAAACTTTCCATGTCGTGCGACAGGACTGCTGCCACGCTCGACTTGATTGAGAAGATGGCACACGGCCTGCAATGATCACGCGTGAAACGGCAGCGGGTGCCCGACCTTGTAGTGACAGTTGCATAGAAACCGCTGCACCGCAACGAGTCACGGATGTGGAGATTACTCATGACGGTTCTGCGATGTCTGCTTTGGTCGTTGATGATTGTGGTCGTTTGCGTGTCTTCCGCCTGGACGGCTGAGAAGACGAAACGACCGAATATTCTGTTTATCTACACTGACGATCATTCCTACCGGACGGTGGGTTGCTATCCGCAGTCGTATCCGTGGGTGAAGACTCCGACGATCGACCGCCTGGCGTCGCAGGGCGTTCGTTTTGAGTATGCCTATATCGGGACGTGGTGCATGCCATCGCGGGCGACGTTGCTGACCGGCCATCATCAGTTCGGCGTCGAGTCCATGCGGATGGAAGGTGAGTATCCAGGCAGCGCCTACGACCCGGCGAAGTGTCCGTTCTGGCCGAAAACATTCCGCGACCACGGTTACCAGACCGCTCACATCGGCAAGTGGCACACGGGAGTCGACACCGGCTTTGGACGCGACTGGGATTTTCAGATCGTCTGGAACCGACCGGCGCACCCGGAAAATCACCAGAACTACTACTACGATCAGCCGATCACGTATCACGGCGGTGAAACACGTACGATGAAGAAATACTCGACCGACCAGTACACGGACTGGGCAGTGGACTTTCTCGAAGGCAAGGACGTTGAGGGGAGAAAACGCGACGCGGAGAAACCGTGGTATTTGTGGATGTGCTACGGAGCCGTCCACAGCCCCTTCACGCCAGCCGACCGTCACATGGACGCCTACCCCGACATCAGTGTGCCGACTCCAGCCGATGTCTTTCCGCCTCGTCCAGGTAAGCCGGACTGGGCTCAGAAAATCAACTTCTGGGAACCCGGCAAGGACGGCGTCCCCATGTGGCAGAATCGGACTCTGACATCCCATGTGAGGCAGTATCACCAAGGGGTGCTGGCGATTGATGAGGCTGTCAAACGACTGTTGGCGACGCTCGACGCGACCGGGCAGCGCGACAACACGCTGATTGTCTTTACCTCTGATCAGGGGCACGGCTGGGGACAGCATGGCTTTCGGCAGAAGGTGGCTCCGTATGACTCAACAATTCGATCGCCACTGATCGTCAGCATGCCAGCTCGAGGAGTCGCTCAAGGAAAAACGTGTCCAACACCGGTCGCTGGAGTCGACATCGTGCCGACCATCTTCAGCTTCGCGGGGCTCGACCTGCCCTGGGAGATGCACGGTCACGACCTCACGCCGCTACTGAAGAATCCGAAAGCCGACTGGCCACACCAGATGATGCTGACGGCAACCGGCCGCACATACGGGTCGGCGACCGGCACAATCCCGACCGGCGACGATCTGCTTCACAATGGTGTTCCGTGGTACGTCATGCTCAACGACGGAAGATACAAATACATTCGCCCGTTGGCCGAGAACGACCTTGAAGAACTCTACGACCTGAAACTCGACCCCGAAGAACTCGACAACCTCGCCGTTAAGCCAAAGTTCCGCGAGGCACTGAAACGATTCCGAGGGGCGGCTGTTGCCGAACTCAAACGAACCAACGCAAGTTTTGTCAACAGCATGCCGGTCGTTCGTGAAGGTTCGTAACGACGGTTACTTCAGCCACACCTGCCCGTATCACTTCTTCTCTGACTCTACCTGTCTGAGCCACAAGAGCTACCACCCGCGTGCAACGTGCATTCGACCAGGACGTTCAACATGACCAGCTATCGAGAACTGGGGCTCGAACCCATCATCAACGCGTGTGGCACTGTCACTCGGTTGGGGGGCGCCCCCATGCCGCCACAGGTTCTCGACGCGTTCGCAGCTGCGGCACTGGAATGGGTTCCACTGGAACAACTACAGGCAGCGGCGTCTCGAAGAATCGCCGAGACTACTGGAACGCAGGCCGGACTGGTTACCGCCGGCGCAGCGGCGGCACTCACGCTGGGAACCGCAGCCATTTTGACCGGCCACGACCCTGGCCGAATGGAACAGCTGCCGCAGGCCGACGGCTTTCCCAACCAGATCATCATCGCGCGCGAGCAACGCAGCGGCTACGACCACGCAATCCGCGCCGCTGGTGCCAGACTGGTCGAAGTCGGTTTCAACGAAATCGTTTCCAACGCGGGCGTCCGACGGACCGAAGTGTGGGAATACGAAGCGGCGATCAACGCTCAGACTGCAGGAATCGCGTATGTCCTTGGCGAGGGATCCTCGCCGTCTCTTGAAGATGTCGTGGCATTGGCACATCGACATGACCTGCCCGTGCTGGTCGATGCGGCTGGTGAACTGCCGCCTCGCGAAAATCTTCAACGCATCCCGGCGACCGGTGCAGACCTCGTCGCCTTCAGCGGCGGCAAAGCTATCCGCGGCCCACAGTCAACGGGCATTCTGTGCGGAACACGCGAGCTGATTTCAGCGGCAGCCCTGCAGATGCTGGACATGGACGATCACTGGGAACTGTGGGATCCGCCAGCTGATCTGATCGACCGTTCGCAACTGCCTGGCTTGCCGCGTCACGGAATCGGTCGAGCCCTGAAAGTTTCGAAGGAAGAAATCATCGCCCTGCTGACGGCGCTGGAGTTGTTCGCATCCGGTGCCTACGACTCAGACGTGCCGCGTCTCCGCTCGTATCTGGAAACAATCGTCTCACAGCTACAGGACACCGCCGCGGTCTGCACAATGATCGAGCCGTCGTCGCCGGATCGCTGGCCACTTCTGGAGATTCACCTGGCCGACGAACGGATCGACCGGGACGCCTTCGAAGTCTGCCGCTCACTACGGACCGGCTCGCCACCGGTTTACGTCGGTCACGGCAAACTTCGGCACGGCATTCTGATCGTGAATCCTCTGTGCCTGACGAATGACGACGTTCTGCGACTAGCCGCCCGGCTGCATGCCGAGTTGCAACCTTGAGGTTTGGTCGCACGAGTCAACTGACCGCTTGAAACAACATTCTGGAAAACCAACGATGTCCTACCAGCAGTTCCTCGCTGATGCTCGTTCTCAGTCGAAGTGGATCGTCGACATTCGGCGCCAGCTGCATCGGTTTCCCGAGCTGATGTATGAAGAAGTGAAGACGAGCCAGCTGGTCCGAGACACGTTGGACATACTCGGAATCTCTTACGAAAGTGGTATTGCCGGGACCGGCGTGGTGGCAACTCTGGGAACCGGTCAATCACCGTGCGTCGCCTTGCGGGCGGACATGGACGCTCTGCCCATTCTGGAAGAAACCGACGTGCCGTTCCGCAGTGAAACAGACGGAAAAATGCACGCCTGCGGTCACGACTGCCACACGGCCATGCTGCTCGGTGCTGCGAAACTGCTGCGGAAATGCGAGGCGGAGTTGAAGGGAACCGTTCGTTTGCTGTTTCAACCCGCAGAAGAAGGCGGTGCCGGCGGCAAGCGAATGCGGGAAGCCGGAGTGCTTGAAAACCCCAGTGTCGATCGCATCTTCGGTCTGCACGTCTGGCCACTGCTGCCAACGGGAACAATCGGCTCGCGGACGGGAACGTTCCTGGCCGCGGCTGGTGAGGTCGACATCACCATTCACGGCAAAGGCGGACACGCAGCTATGCCGCACCAATGCATCGATCCGGTGGTCACGGCGGCCAAAGTCGTAACCGAACTGCAGACGATCATTTCGCGCAACCTCGACCCGCTGGACTCGGGAGTGATCAGCATAACGACGATCCACGGCGGCGAGGCGTACAACGTGATCCCAGAAACGGTCAGACTGACCGGGACGATCCGCGCCCTGACGATGGATCGTTTCGGCTGGTTGCAGGAGCGCGTGACTTCGTTGGCAACGCAGGTCGCCGCCGCGAATGATTGCACAGCGACCATCACGTTCCCCGGCGAAGCCTATCCGCCGACGGTGAATGACGCCGATGTGTGGAGCACGGTGCAGGACCTGGCCCGCAAACTGCTTGGGCGCGACGCCGTCCACGAACTTCCGCCAGTGATGGGTGGGGAAGATTTCGCGTTCTACACCGAACAGGTTCCTGGCTGCTTCGTCGGCCTTGGAATTCGTAACGAGGAATCCGGCTGCACTTACAACCTGCACCATCCTTTGTTCAAAGTGGATGAGGATGCTTTGCCAATCGGCTCGGCGCTGCATGCATGCTTTGCAGTGCAGACGTTGCAGAATCTAAGGGGCATACAAGTCGGAGCGGCTCGATCAGACTCAGACTCAGGTAAGAATCAACCCGACCACCGAGATTATCGCAGTCAGGATCTCACTGAACATGAAGATTGAAGACGTTGACTCAATACTCAACGCGGAACTCCGCGATGATGTCCTCGTCGAGTTCGATGCCCAGACCCGGACCGGTTGGCAGTGGCACTCGGCCGTTGATCAGGGGCGGAAGGTTTTTCACCAGCTTCCGCATCAGAGGCGATGGACGGAGGCAGTACTCGACGAGGTCGCCGTTAGGCACAGTCGCGATCCAGTGAAGCGAAGCCATCAGGTTGATGCCCGTGCTGAAGCAGTGTGGGACAGGGCGACGACCATGTTTGTTGCACAGGTCTGACACACGGCGGCAGACGGTGAGGCCTCCGCAGAAGGCGACGTCCGGTTGCACGACATGCACGCCGCGATCGACCAGATCTTCAAAGTCCCAGTGAGTGACATCGCCCTCGCCAGCCGCGATGGGGACCGGCGAATTCGCGCAAAGCTCGCCATACCCGAGGCGGTCGTCCTGTGAAAGCGGTTCTTCCAGCCAATCAATGTTGAACGGCGCGAGTAATTCCGCACGCTGCTTCGCCGTCTGCACATCCCACGCATGCCCGGCGTCGACCATCAACGACCGTTGGTCTCCAACAACTTCACGTGCAACCCGAACGTGAGCGACGTCGTTGTCCGCGTCCTGGCCGAACGGACCCCAACCGAACTTGACGGCCGTCAGGCCCAGATCAACAAACTCACGAGCCATCGCTGCCGTCTCGTCCGGTGTGTCGCCGAACAGGACGCTGGCATAGGCCCGGACATCCTCGCGATAAACGTCGCCAAGTAACTCGCAAACTCGTTTGCCCTCGAACTGGCCGCGGATGTCCCACAGAGCGATGTCGGCTCCGCTGATCGCGTGGATGGCCGCCCCGCGCCGGCCGTACCGGTTCGTCTCGTAGTACATTTTCTCCCAGAGACCCTCGACATCGAGTGGATTCTCGCCGACGAGGATCGAGGTCAGACCGTGCCGCCGCGCAGCCGAACGAGGCGCGTCGAAACACGCTTTGCAGACGTACGACTGACTGGTCACCTCGCCAACACCGGTGATGCCTTCGTCGGTGTGAATCTTCACGATGAGCACGTCGAGTGTCCCGTCGGGAATCGCCTCGACAACTGGCACACGAAGGTGGATGGGTTCGACTGATGTGATTTTCATGGTGGCATTTCACAATTTAGAGCAGGTATCTGACGCTCGCCTGAACGCTCGTCAAAACGGAGACGGGACATCCTCATCGAGCGGAAAGATCGGTCGCACGCAGTTTTCAAACGGAAGTGACCTCAGGTTCGCACTCGTCGATCCTGGCACGTCGACAGCCACGATGAGGCTCGCAATGGACTCGTACCAGGTTCGAAAGCCGTTGGGAGATTTCACGACAACCAGGTCGTAGTTGGTGGGGTTGAGGCCGTGGTCCTGGAAGACTCGCTGCCCAACGACGTAGACGGATCGTTCCGTCACAAGTACGTGCATCGAACCGACGATCAGCACGGCCGTGCGGCCTCCGTTTCCGACGGTGCCGTTCTCGTACGTGAATCGACCGTCGTGAAGACTCTTCACTTGAGCCGAAACGGCGACCGGTTCGAAACGGCCGGAATCGCGAGTTCCTCCGAGTGCCACGTTAATCGACGCCCCGACCCCGGCATGAAAGGCTGTCGCGGCGGCCGGCGCGTCGACAATCGGAAGCAGTGCCCGCTTCGAGAAGTCAGCATCAAGAAGGCCTTTCAGAATTGCGTTGCTGTCTCCCGATGCGCCGCTGGCTGTCGCGTCGGCGGCGTCGGAAAACACGACGAGGCCGTCTGTCTCGTTCGCCAGGCGAATCGACTCGTCGAGTGAAGTCAGCTTTGCGTGGAACAGCTCGCGGTTGTTCCACATGAAACGGGCGATCTCGTCAGCTGCTGCCTGAGCTGCCGCCGCATCGCCGTTCGTTGTCACCAGGACGTTGGACTGGAGCGCAGGCACGTCCGTGAACGCGTTGCCAATAATGACTCCGGCGGCCAGGCCCGTCGCGGAAGCTTCGATTTCCTGGCACATCCGGATGGCTTCGCCGAAACGCCCGGTCGCAGTGAGCAGCTCGTCGCCTCGCACCAGCATTGGCAGCTTGATTCGCGCTACTGTCGGAATTGCTTCTCTGTCGAGGAGTCGCAGCAGGTTTCGAGCGGCTCGCTGGCCAGTTTCGTAGTGGTCGGTGTGCGGGTAGGTGTGGTACGGAACGAGGATGTCGGCATGCTCCACCATCCGATCCGTCAACACGCAATGCAGATCGATCGACGCGACGAGCGGGATGTCACCGAGAATTGCTCGAACGTTCTGGAGCAGTCTGCCTTCCGGATCGCCTTCGTCGGCTCCGGCCATCGCTCCGTGGAGACAGAGGTAAGCCGCATCAATGTTCGACTGCTGGCGAACGGCCGCTTCGATTTCACCGAGCACCCGATCGAGGTCCGGTGTCGCGATCGGACCGCCGGAAACACAATCCGCAGCGACGGTCGGGACCAGTTCGATGCGACCGTCTTCGTCGAAAATGTCAAACGCGCCGGACAGTTCCGTCTGTGTTCCTCGGTACGCGGAGAAGATAGCCTCGCCGGTGTAGATGCGAAACTCGTCGTAGCGCGTCGGCATCGGGTTGAACGTCGAAGTTTCCTGTTTGACTTCAGCTATCAGCACTCGCCAGGTCATCGGTCGCTCCACCGTGATTGAGTCAGGCAGGATTCTCAGTCGGCGAGGTGTCTCATTCGCAGACCGCCTCCGCCGGGGACGATCTCTCCTCGACGGACGGTCGTCGATGCCGTCAGCAGTTGTTCTCCAATGCGCTGCTGTTTGTAGCTGTCGGTAAAGATGAAACGCCCGGAGTGTTGTTCGAGGATCGCGATGTCAGCGATCGACCCTACTTTCAACGTGCCCAGCTCGCCTTCCTGTTTGAGGATCTGCGCCGGACGTGTGGTCGACATTTCTATCACTCGTTCCAGAGGCGTGCCGAGCATCAGGAACTTGCTCATCGTCGTGGGCATGTCGTAGACGGGCCCGTTGATATTCTTCGTGTGGATGTCTGTGCTGATTGTCGTCGGTTCGAGGTCCTGGTCGAGTGCGGCCTGGACAACCTCCCACTGAAAACTGCCGAAGCCGTGTCCGACGTCAAAGATAACTCCGCGTTCTGCTGCCGCGTGGATCCCCTCGAAGATTCTTCCGGCGTCATCCGTCACTCGCGTGCTGCCTCCTTTAAAACAGTGCGTAATACAGTCTCCAGGAGCGAGGGCATCGGCGAGTTCCGGAATCGACATCGGACTCTCGCCGATGTGAACCATCAGCCAGGTGCCGGAATCTCGGGCAGCTTTGATCGCATCGTTGAGGTTTGCCCAGCCTTGCTCGCCGGCTCCGATGATGTGCGTGCCCGCGCGAATTTTGACTCCAACAGCGACGTCAGGATGGCGGGCAATTGTCGAGACGACGCCATCCGGATCGGCGTAGCGTCGGTCCAGAAGTTCTCCCAGATTCGCGGCGATGAGCCCAATGCAGGACAGGTTGACCAGCGAAAACACCTGTGTCTTCGCACGGTCGATCGTTTCACGGCGGAAGGCATCGAAGTTGTAAGATCCAGCCGTCCCTGCATCGAGCATCGTCGTCACGCCGCCGGCCGCGCACAGCGAGTCCGGATCGAGCCCGAACGGCGAATGCGGATAAACGTGCACGTGAAGATCGATCAGGCCGGGCACGACCAGTTGGCCTCGCGCGTCGATCACCTGATGCGTGCCGGACGCGTCGATCGAGTCCTCGACGGCAGCGATCCGATCGCCCTGCACGGCGACATCGCAGATTCTGCGAATGCCCTGCGAAGGGTCGATGACTTCACCGCCGCGGATGACAATGTCATAACTCATGAGGTGGCTCCGGGTGAGAATCGATGCGGAGCTGGATTGTGGGACAAAGACCGAGCCGGGAACAGTGAACCGAGAGCGGCGTGCAGAACGTGAGCATTTCTACTGTTCCCGTTCACCACTCTCTGTTCGCTTCACCAATGGAGACACCATGAATCTGCATGAACGATACGGTCTGCGGCGAGTGATCAACGCCTGCGGCAAGATGACTCACCTGGCCGGAGCCATCGTGCTGCCTGAAATCGCTGCTGCGGCAGAAGAGTCGATGCGGCAGTTCTTCGTGCTCGACGAACTGCAGGCGGCTGCTGGGAGAGTGATCGCCGAATCGACCGGAGCGGAATGTGGTTGCGTCACCGCCTGCACTGCTGCGGGCATCACCTTGAGCGTCGCCGCGACGATGACCGGCACCAGTCTTCCCAAGGTCCTGCAACTTCCGAATACAGACGGCATGCCGAATCGTGTGCTGATTCAGAAGGGCCACTGCGTCAACTATGGCAATCCGATCGAACAGGCAATTCGACTCGCAGGAGCCGTGCCCGTCGAAGTCGGCACGGTGAATTCCTGCCGACCGGAGCAGCTTCGACACGAAATCGAACGCGGCGGCGTGACGGCTGTCGTGCATGTCGAGTCGCACCACACCGTCCGCTACGGCTGGGTCCGACTGCCCGACGTCTGCACGCTCGCACACGAATTCGGAGTACCGGTGATCGTCGACGGCGCGGCACAGGATCAGCGACTGCGGCAGCTGATCGAAGACGGAGCGGACATCGTTCTGACGAGTGCCCACAAGTATCTCTGCTCGACAACCGGCGGCATCGTCGCGGGACGCACGGACCTTATCGACGCGATCTACCTCCAGAACCGCGGCATCGGTCGCCCGATGAAAGCCGGGAAAGAGGCGATCATCGGAGCGATGGCGGCACTCGAATTCCGAGCCGCTCAGGACATGGCCGCCTGGACCACGGAACAGAATCGCAAAGTCGACCTCGTGATTAACAGCCTGCGAGATCTTCCGGGACTGACGCTGAGTGTCGATCCAGACCCAAACGGCTGTCCGTTCTCTCGCGCCCGACTGACGCTTGACGAAGACACGGCGGGACACTCGGCGAGCAGCCTGAACGCTGTCCTCGCCGCAGGTGACCCGGCAGTCATGTTGCGTGCTCACCACGCCGAAGAGGGATACCTCAACCTGGACGCGATCGAGCTGACCGACGACGAGATTGCGTTCACGTGCCACGAGATTCGCCGACTTCTTGCGTCACGATGATGCCGGTCGCCGTCTGAACTCCCAGCCGCTCCCCGAGAGACCGCCTGATGTCCAACGACTTTTCGACCTCGCTGCCTCACACGGATCGGCCAACTCAGTTTCGCAAGGTGGTCTTCGTTCTGGCGTGCGGTACGTCATGGATGCTGTATCTGCACCGCTACGTGTTTGGTCTGATCAAGCCGAAGCTCGAAACGGAATTTGGGCTCACCGAAACCGAACTGGGGCTGCTCGACAGTGGCTTTTCGATTTTCTATGCGGGCAGTCAGGTTCCGATGGGACTGGCAATCGACTCGGTCGGCGTGCGGTACATGCTCACCCTCTCAATTTACGTGTGGTGCGTTGGTCTTGCGATGCACGCCCTGGCCACAGGCACGTCATTTCTCGTTGGAGGGCGGATCGTTCTGGGAGTCGGTCAGTCGGGTGTGTATGCAGCGCTGAGTCGAGTCACTCGCAACTGGTTTCCTGCCGCCAGTCGCACGACGGTTCAGGGATGGGTCGGTGTCTTCTTCGGCCGAATCGGAGGCGTGTCGGCCAACCTGCTCGTCGCGACGGTGATGATCGGCGTGTACGGTTTCACCTGGCGTCTCGCCGTTTACATCCTCGCCATGCTGGGACTGGCTCACGCGCTCGCGTTCTTTTTGTCGTATCGAAACTCGCCACGCGAGCATCCGCTCGTCAATCAAGCAGAGACTGCGCTGATCGAGGAAACTCCAGCCTCGAAGGAATCCGGCGAGAGGACGCCCGCGCCACGAATGAAGATTCGCGAGATGTTTTCGCGGATGTCAAAGCGGTCAACCCGCAACCTGTTCTGGCTGAACGGTCAGACGATTCTCAGCACCATTGCCGACAACATTTTCTCGGCGTGGATCCCGCTGTTTCTTTTCAAGGTACACGACCTCCAATTCAAAGAAATGGGCATCTACTCCGCGCTGCCTTTGCTGGGCGGAGCGTGTGGCGGCGCATGTGGTGGCTGGCTCAACGACTTCATGATTCGCCGCATGGGAGATCGACGACGAGCCAGATCGACGGTTGGTCTCGCCGGCAAAGGCATGGCCGCGGTGCTGCTGCTGACGTCGCTGATCTGGTACGACGATCCATACCGCTTCTGCATTATGCTCTTCTTCGTGAAGTTCTTTTCTGACTGGAGCCTCACCACCACCTGGGGAGTGGTCACGGACATTGGCGGTCAATCGACCGCCACGGTCTTCGCCTGGAACAATGCCATCGCGACAACGGGCGCGATCGTGGCACCGATCCTGTACGGCGCCATCGCCGAACACGCCAGCTGGAAATGGGTCTTCGTCACCGGAGCCGCCGCCTACATCCTGTGTGCTCTGAGCTGGCTGAAAGTCGACTGCAGCATTCCGGTCATCGATGATTCGGAAAAGGAAGTTCCAACGGTCCCGTCGGAACCGGAAGATTCCTGAGCGGAACAGACGGCGGCATGAAAGAGTCGATTCAAAGGAAGTGTCGATGAATAACGTCCGCCAGCAGGGACTCTCGATCACAGCCGGGCGAGTCGTCTGCGCTGCCTCTGGCATCGACGGCCCCGGTACCGTGATCGTCCGAGACGGCGCGGTCGCTTCCATCGAGAGTACTTCGGCGCATCCCGCTGACCCGTCCCTGACGAAACAGACATCGAGTTCGGAAACAAATCTCACATTTCCAGAAGGAATCCTGCTGCCAGGGCTGATCGATCTGCACGCTCATCCCGTAAAGCGGGGATCCGTTTTCGGAACCGATCCAGATTCGACAATGCTCGCACGCGGTACGACGACCGTGCAGTCTCAGGGGGATGTGGGTGCAGATGGAGTCGAAGATTTCCTCGCGTCTACCGTTGATGCATCGCAGTCACGCGTGCTGCTCGCTCTGAGTCTGTCGCGAATCGGCGAGTCCACTTCCGACGGCTGCTTCGCCGATCTCGCGCATGCAGACATCGATGCCTGTGTTGCGACCGCCGCGAAGTATCCGCAGCTGATACGCATGCTGGCCGTCAACGTCAGCCATCACGCGTGCGGTCACACCGACCCGCGGGAAGTGTTGCGACGAGGTCTAATCGCCTCCGAACAGTCGGGACTGCCTTTGCTTTTCGGTATGAGACGCCCGGAAGACTGGCCACTCGAGAAGCAGCTTAGCCAGCTTCGGCCCGACGACGTTGTGACGTACTGCTTCCGCCGTGAACCGCACTGCATCGTTAAGCACGGTCGCGTGCTGCCATACGTCCTGGATGCGCGGCAGCGGGGAGTTCTGTTCGACGTCGGTCACGGAATGGGCTCGTTCAGTTTTGAAGTCGCTGAGGCTGCGATCGGTGCCGGTTTTCTGCCCGACACAATTTCTACCGACCTGCAGAACTGCCACACCGGCCAGTCACCTCAACACGATCTGCCGCTGGTCATGTCGAAGCTGTCTGCCGCCGGAATGTCGGACGTCGATCTGATTCGAGCCGTGACAACGACTCCAGCGCAGGTGCTCAGGCTCGAAGCCGAAGCCGGTTCGCTCTCTGTCGGAACACCGGCAGACCTCGTTGTGCTGGAGCGGCAGCCGGACACAGACATGTCTGACGTGCACGGGACGATCCGAACAGGAAGCCAATTCACCACGTGCGGCGTCTGGTGCCGGCGTTCATTCCACTGAAAGAAGACATGCACCTGCGCCCGGGTGATGCTGTGCCTCTATGCGGTACAAGAGTGGATCGACATCTGAGTAGCAGCCGGAAGTATCGAGTTTGACGCCGCAGAAGTTACGATCCGTTTCTGTTTGTCAGGTCATTCTGGAGGAACGTCATGCGTCGCATTGTGAGTCTGCTGTGTTTTATCTGCAGTTCTGGACTGCTGATTGCCGACGACGTCGTTCCGACGTTGATGATCGGCTCGCCGATGTCGCCTCCAACCTGGGCACTGTTGCAACGTGAGTTGCTCAAGACTAACGCTGACGCGTGCCTGGAATTCTACAATCGGTATTTCGACGAGCGAGGATTTCTGCTTTGCGTGGAACGCTGGGGCGGTGACGACGGCCCAGACGACGCCATCGAGAATTGTCATCGCTGGCCGATCCTCCACGCGTTAGGAGCCGACGACCAGATTTTGCAACTCTACAAGCAGGCGTGGGAAGGCCATCTGAGGCAATACACTCTGGCGAAAACGACGCACGTGCCCTTCGCAAAGGACGGCATGTACTACCGTGAGTTCTCAGTGATGTTCGATTGGCTGCATCACGCCGAGGGACTCACTGTATTCTGCCTACAGGGGTTGTCGGATCCCACTGATCAGAATCTGCTGCATCGCACGCGACGGTTTGCGGGCTTTTATCTCAACGAAAGTCCTCAGGCTGAGAACTATGACCCGACGCATCGCATCATCAGAAGCATGTTCAACGGCAGCCGCGGTCCGCTGCTGAGGCCAGCGACCGGACTGGACTGGGCAGGTGATCCGATTGAGATCGAGCATCGCTTTGATCTCGGACACGGCGAACGCAACTACGACGAGATGATCGCCCATTTCAAGGATTACAACGACATCGTCGGCGACCATCCTCAGAATCTGCTGGCGACGGCTCTGGGCCTGAACGCGTTCATGTTGACTGGCGAGTCTCAGTATCGCGACTGGGTGCTGGAATACGCTGACGCCTGGCGACAGCGGATGGTCGACAATGGAAACATCATCCCGACAAAGATTGGTCTGGATGGAGAAATCGGCGGGCCGGACGGTAAGTGGTACGGCGGCGTTTACGGCTGGGGATTCAGTGTCGACGTTCCGCAGAAAAAGCAGCCTGCCGATCGAAACACGCATTACCTGGGCCTGCCCGGCTTCATGAACGCTTACCTGCTGACAGGGGAAGATCGGTTTCTCGATCCGTGGCGAAAGCAGATTGAGGTCATTAATGCGGAGGCGAAAACAGTTGACGGCAAACTGCAGTACCCGCGGATGTTCGGCGACGACGGCTGGTACAGCTATTCGGCCGCGAAATACTCGATTGGCGTCGAGGAAATCGCCTTTCTGACTCAGAAAGAAGAGGACCTGGCGAGAGTGTCGAAAGCAGGCTGGTGGCAATTCCTCGCAGGCGAAAACGCCGACTATCCGGAGCAGTCATTGAGGGCGGACCTTGCCGCAGTCCGACAGAAAGTGCTGGCGAGTCGTGCTGACACCACAACGCCCGACACCAGGCTGGCCGACGACCCGATGAAGTACAACCCC
>JAQBWV010000134.1 GCA_027624335.1 Planctomycetota bacterium | reverse complement strand
TGGTTCAAACGTTGCGGAATCAAACGGAAACTCCGATCACAATCAAACAGACCTCGTTGACTGCCAGTATGGGCCTTCAAGTGTCAGCCCTGTGAAGGTGGCACAATGCAGCGTAAATAAAGGGTTTCTGGGAGTGGCATCCATTTTTCGGTAGCGATCGCTGTCACAGAATCTCCGAATACCCAGCTTTTTCCGGGGTTTCCTCACCTTCACAGGGCTGGCCTTCAAGTGTGAGTAGCAGAGCCCATTCACGCGAGACAGTGTCATCGTATCGCAGAAGGAGTCTTCTTGTAGCTGGCAATTCGACTTCCGGAAGGACCGCTCGCCCATTCGAAAATCACGTTCGGCGACGTGACTGAACGAGGTTCAGTGGATGGTTGCAGCGGCGGTTGAGCCATCCTGCGGCAGTCAACCGCAAACGGTCGAGACACTCGCGAGATGCACAGCCCGCCCCCTCCGTAAAGGTCTGCCAATCGCTGAATCCCCTGCACCACCGCGACCCGCCATCGTGCCTGAAATCCATGCCACCCGGGCATCGATTCGTCCACTGCTGCGCCAATCGCGAGTCTCACCCGACTCGCGCCATCCCGCCGTCCTTGTGAACACCGCCCAGCATGTTGCCGTTCAGCAGGAGACGCAGGCCGGGAATCATTTTCTTCCCGGTGATTCCCGGAACGTCGGACAGGGTGTCGCGGAAGATCTGAGCATGTTCTTCGCAGTATGCCACGTTTACGTTCGCTTACCTTTGGTCTTCGCGCCTGGCACGGTTTCAGAATCAGAGGTTTCCTTGGCCCGTAGCAATGAATTGGACCAATTGGCTTCATCCTTGCTTGTCCATCGTTCGAGGAACTATCCGATCAGCCGGGTGTCTGGGTTTTCGATCCGGCGGCTGAGTTCCTGCAGGAACCTGGCTGCCGGAGCGCCATCGACCACGCGGTGATCGAACGTCAGGCTGAGCGTCAGCTGGTCTCGCGGAATGACCCGGTCGTCGTCCAGCACGACGGCTTCCCGGCGAATGGCACCAGGGCCGAGTATCGCAGTCTGGGGCGAGTTGATAATCGGTGTAAAAGCATCGACCCCGAACTGTCCAAGGTTCGTAATCGTGAAGATTCCTCCACTCAACTCGCCCGAAGCTCATGCTCGTTGCCGTGCCCGTTCGATGAGATTTCTCGAATACTCTGCCAGATCCAGTAACGAAAGCCGATCGACATTACGAACGACGGGAACCAGCAATCCGGCTTCCGAGTCAACCGCCAGTCCAATGTGAATTCCGTCGGATTGAACGACGCCGTCGTCCGTCCATTGAGATGAAATCGCGGGATACTCGCTTAATGTGATGGCCGTGAGTTTCGCGATGATGTCATGGAAGGCGGGTACCGACTGATTGCCGCTGGCTTTGTACTGCTGACGGAGACTGACAATATTCGTTGCGTCAACACGAGTGGTCAGTGTGACCGGTGCCGTATTATGTGCGCTGGCCATCATCCGTTCCGCGGTAACGCGGCGCGTCGTTCCGATGCGGGGATCGTTTGCGGGTCGATTTTCCGCTGCCGGATGTTTCGCCGCTGACTGCACGTCGCATTCCCGGATTCGACCCGTTCGACCGCTGCCCTTCAACTGGGACCAGTCAACGCCCAGTTCATTAGCAAGCCTCGCAGCACGTGGTGAAATGGTGGGCAGACCATTCGCGTTTCTGCGTGGCACGGTCGCCCGGTGACTTTTGGCGAACGACAGTCTGGGTGAGTGCACACGAGCTGACTCTGCGGTTTCACGTTCCGCCACTTGAGTCACCACGACAGGAGATGCCTCACTTGATCCCGCTGCCGGACCGGTCGGAACCTCTTCACCATCGGAGAGCAAATAAGCGATCAGAGTACCAACAGCGACGGTGTCGCCTTCGTCCGGCCCACCAGGTATGACTTTCAGGATGCCGCCATCCACGGACTCGACTTCCTGCAACGCCTTCTCACTTTCGAGCGTAAAGATCGCTTCGCCAGGCTCAACGAAGTCGCCGTCGGCCTTGAGCCATTCGCCGAACGTGCCTTTGTCCATGCTCCATCCGAGTCGTGGGATCGTAATCTCAGCAGCCATATTTCCTGTCTTTCGTCGACATCTCGTTCAATGACCTGACGCCCCTTGCGATGACTTAACTACTCTGCCAGCAGATCGCGGATCGCGTTCTCGACGTCGACGACCTGTGGGACGATGGCTGCTTCGAGAGTCGGAGCGTAAGGGGTCGGTGTGAAGGAGCCGGTGAGGCATTTGATGGGTGCGTCCAGTTCGTCGAATCCGGCGTCAGCAATTCGAGCCGCGATTTCTGACGCAACACTGCATGGGCCGAAGACTTCGTCAACGAGGACATTTCGACAGAGTGTTCGAATCTGCTCGGCGGCTGCTTCGGCGCCATCGACGTTCCGATCGACCAACGCGACGTCTGCACCGCATTCCGCGACAGCAATCGCCGTCGCCTGCCCATGCCCTGCGCGGCTCCGGAAACAACGGCCACCTTTCCGGGGAGATCGAACATTGGATGAGTCACGGTTGAATTCTCCTGGAATTTCGCATCGATGGGCCGAGTTCGGGTTTCGAAACTGCACGGAAGGAACCGTGTGTCTTCTACCCTCCTCCCAGTAACGGCAGGATCTTCACCCAGAAAACAAGCACCGCCATGCCGAAGTAGAAGACTCCACAGCAGCCGATGCCAAGCTGGTTGAACCACCTCGGTCGAAGCGGCGCGGGCAGCAGATTTCGGTTGATCCACAGAATGTGAAACGCAGTCAGGCCCAGCGCGACGTTATTGAGATTCGCGATAACGGTAACCATCAGTGTCGGGGCGTTTCCGTAGCTCAGGAATATCGTGGCCGTAATGAATGACCAGACGACGTAACAACCAAGAATCAGATAGTAGATGCGGCTCGCCTGGTGCGGCTGCATGGTCTCCCGTACTTTGCGGTTGGAGGACCAGATGATGTCGGTCCAGCGTCGCGCGAAGTCATCGATGATCGCCATCTGGCTCGGCAGAAACACCATCAGGCCGACGAACAGTGTCGCCATCCAGAGCAGTTCACGAGTTGACTCCGACAAACCGGGAGCATGCCGAATGCCGTCCGCTGAAATCAGGGGCGTCGCGTACGGCAAGTCCTGGCCGAACATGGGCGAGCTACCCGAGAACTCGATCGACAACAGTGCCGGTAGGGCCATTCCCATAAAGCAGCCGGGAGCCCAGATGAAGAACTGATCCATCAGGATGTATTTCCACCAGCCCTTCCACTTGCGCATATTGTCGTCGTTGATCAGAAACACTTTTCCAATATGACTGAGCGTCACTTCTCGTCCGCCGACAGCGCTCGGAATGGCTCCGACCAGGCTGCCCATTCCCCAACCTTTGTCGCGGACGAAGTTGCTGTACGACGAGTTGCTCAGACCGCCGCCGCCAGCAAACCCGGCGAACGCCCCCAGCACGGCAATATTGGCCATCGCGATGATCGGCCACTCGCCGTTTTTCGCGAAGTGCGTGAACGCATTGACGACTTTCTCTCCGCCCTGTCCGTCATCGACGGGAACGTTGCCGAATTTGACAAAGCCACTGAACACATCGAACCAGCCGTTCCAACTCACAAAGAACAGACCGATGAACAGGCAGAAGCTCAACACAATGAAAACCTTGGCCGTCATGACGATCTGCAGCATGTTGTAAACTTTGCCACCAATCAGCACGGGAAGCACGACGAGCGCAAGAAACACATACGCGGTCGTGTTGACCAGCCAGGCGTCTTCCAGTGTCGGCGGGCGGTCAAGATACATCGACACGGCCAGCACCGCTGCGTTGGTCGAAAGGCCGGGTATGAGTGCTCCGATACTAAGCAGCATGGCAATGCTCACCCAGAATCCTGGCCCCGGTTGTGTCCGCATGAATCCGGTAAAAACGGGCTCTCCCGTGTAGAGCGCGTACCGGCCACATTCGACGTTGTAAAACACCTGGCAGAGAATTGCGACAGTCGCAATCCACATCAGCCCGCCGCCGTACTTTGCGGTGATCGCGGGTCCGAACAGCCACTCGCCGCCACCAATCTGGATCCCGCACATCACGATCCCCGGACCGATGAACCCGGCAAGATTCTGCAAACCGAGAGGCTTTGGTTCTGGCAGGTCCGCGACCTCCCAGGTCGGCAGGCACGTCTGCGGCAGTTCCGGAAGCTGTTGGTCAGTCATGCGGCACCATTATCCGCAACGAGTTCTGGTCTGTACGGCCGGGCTGGGTTGATCTCGGGAGTTTGCATGTCAGTTCGCCGGGTCGCATGGTCGTTCTTGACGAAGTTAGATTGTCTGATAATCTAAAACTCCCGTCGAAGATGATCAAGCGCGTCGTTTGTTGTGGAGACTGAGATGCTGGAAACGCTGCCACGACGGAAGATTCGCGATGTAATTGCGGAACGGCTCAAGTCATACATCATCTCTGAGGAACTTGGGCCCGGCGATCGACTGCCGACTGAAACGGAGCTGGCGGTATCGTTTGGAGTCAGTCGGCTTAGCCTGCGTGAAGCCACCAAGTCGCTGGAGTTTCTCGGCATCCTTGAGTCGCGGACGGGTGTTGGTTTAACCGTCGGCCTGATTGATATGCAGCGGGTAACCAATCACCTCGGGTTCCATCCTGCTCTGCACAACGCCGACCCTCAGCAACTGATCGACTCGCGTGTGATCGTTGAGGTCGGAGTGTTGCTGCATGTTTCGCGACGCATGGCTGAGGACGCAGCCCTTCATGCAGCGTTACAGTCGATCGTCGACCGCTCGACTTCAGCTCGGAAACTTGAAGACTGGATCGATCTCGACATCGAGTTTCACCGAGCTTTGATCGAAGCCAGCGGATTGCTGCCGCTTGTCGCGTTTGGTGATCTGTTGCAGGTCTTCTTCCGCCAGTTTCGAGACAGTGTTAAGAAAGCGGAGTGGAAGGCGGGCATTGCCAGTCACCAGCAGATCATCGATGACCTGCGAGACCAGAAGGTCGAACGAGCGGCACTGGAACTCACATCACATATCGAAAGTCACCGGCAGAGAATTGGGGCGAAGTCATGAACGCGGACTGGAACACCCACCGGGCAGGCACTGGCATTGTGTTCGTCATGTTCGCCATTGCGGCCCTGGCAGAAGTGACCGGAGGGGCGGCGCAGAATGCCACGTCTCAGGATCAGTCTGTCGAAGCGACTGAGCGTGCTTACGGTTCCACAATTCTGCCTCTGCTGCGTCGATACTGCTTTGAGTGCCACTCCGGCGACCGTACCGAAGCCGACATTGATCTGGCCGAATTCACATCCGTCGCAATGGCGAGAAAGAACGTGACGGCCTGGTTGAAGGTTCGCGAGATGCTCGACAGCAACCAGATGCCGCCCAAAGATTCACGACAGGCGACTGATGTTGAACACAAGAGTCTTCAGGAGTGGGTGCGCAACTTTCTCACGGGCGAAGCGAAGGCACACGCTGGTGATCCGGGACCAGTCGTTCTGCGGCGGCTCAACAATGCCGAGTACAATTACACGTTGCAGGATTTGACTGGCGTAGCTTCGCTCGACCCGACTCGTGAGTTTCCAGTTGACGGTGCCGCTGGCGAGGGGTTTACGAATACCGGTTCTGCACAATCGATGTCGCCGTCGCTGGTGACCAAGTATCTGGATGCAGCCAAAGAGGTCTCTGAACACGCTGTGTTGCTGCCGGATGGAATTCGGTTCTCGCCGACCACAAGTCGGCGCGATCACACGGACGAACTGCTCGCTCGCATTCAGGCGTTTTATCGGAACTTCACGGAAGAAGGTGGCGGGTCGACCGTCAATCTTCAGGGCGTTAAGTTCGACACGAATCAGGGCGGCCTTCTGGCTGTGGGGAAGTACCTTGCGGCAACTCTTGAGGAGCGGGATGCACTCGTCAGTGGCAGGAAAACGGTTGCATCTGTTGCCCGAGAGCGATCGCTCAACGAGCGGTACCTGCAGACGCTTTGGCACACGCTTTCCACCGAGGCACAGCCACCGGGATCACTATTGATCGACGGTTTTCGTCAGAAGTGGCATCGTTCGACGATCGCGGATACGGCGGCACTGACCGCCGAAATTGCTCAGACGCAGCAGACGTTGTGGAAATTTAATCCCGTCGGACAGCTCGGTGAGGGCGGTCGGCAGAAGATGTGGATGGAAGCGGTCGCTCCGATCGTCTCTCGGCAGGACTTGCGGCTTGCTCTGCCGGTCGTGGCCGGTCAGTCGGAAAGTATCGTTTATCTTGCGGCCAACGACCTTAGCGATGGTCGTGAGCAGGACTTCATTTTGTGGGATCGCCCGCGGATTGAGTTCAAAGCCGATACTACGGGAGTCGTCCACTCTCCGATCCTTCTACGGGATCTGAATGGGCTGGTTGGTCGAGTCCAGCGAACGATGGCGTCCGAAGTCCCCAGGACCGCGACCTATCTCGCTGCTGTCTTGAAGCTGCGCTCGCCAGACTCGTCGATTGATGATCTCGCGAAAGCGAGCGGACTGAACGCGCAGTTGTTGAAGAGGTGGGCCGAACTCGTCGGGCTTGGACATCGTGAAAAGCGGGAGATTACCGGCCATTTCACAAGCAAGTTGCCTCGTGCCGGTGGTTATGACGCGGTAAACGGCTGGGGAACTTCCCAGACACCCAACATGCTGGCCAACCGATCTGACGATGACATCAGCTTTTCGACATTGACCGTTCCGGCTCACGGTGTGGTGATGCATCCTTCTCCGACACAGGAATCACTCGCTGCCTGGCGCAGCCCGCTCGATGGCCAGGTTTTCGTTGAGGGGCTGGTTGCTGACGCCGACCACAAGTGCGGCAACGGCGCGGCCTGGCGGGTTGAACTGCTATCGGACTCAGGGACGACCAGCCTGGCGAGTGGCGTCTTCGACAACGGCGGTAAGCAACCGTTCAAGGCGAAGGGGGAGATCGATGTCCGCGCGGGTGACGTCGTGTTCCTGATCGTGAACGCTCGAGATAAGAGTCATGTCTGTGACACGACGCATGTTGAATTGAAACTGTCGGAAGTCGGTGATGAGAAGCGAACGTGGGATCTTGCCACAGATGTCGTGTCCAGAATCCTCGAAGCCAACCCGCTGCCGGATTCGTACGGCCACTCGGAGACATGGCATTTCGGAGCAACAGGCAACAAGCCGGCAACGACGTCGGTGATGATTCCAGGCTCGATGCTGGCTCGCTGGCGAGCGGCCGTTCTTGACGCCCGACCCAGCGATGAAATCAGTCGGCTGGCGTCGTCCGTGCAGAGTGTTGTCACTTCAAAGGCCGTCGCGACGCTCAGCGATCCTGATCAGAAGCTGCGAGACCAGTTGACTGACTGGAAGGGGCCGCTTCGCTGGGCGATGTCGTCCGCCGGAACGGCGACGGTTGAGAATTCGGAATTCGGAGTCGACCCGGCAGTCTTCGGCAAACATCCGAACGGCTCGCCGATCGAAGCATCGAGTCTGTGCGTGCAGGCGCCGCAGATTCTCGAAGTGCGACTGCCTGCGGCCCTGGTTTCTGGAGCGGAATTCGTGGTGTCCGGCGAACTTCACGCGGCGACGGGAAACGCAGGCAGTGTTCAAGTCCAGCTGCTGACCACGAAACCTGAGACTCTGTTGATGTCACCGTCGTTGCCCATTCTGGTGCGAGAGGGCGGGGCGGCACATCGTCGTCTTGAAGTGGCGATGACTGAGTTCCGAAATCTGTTTCCCGCAGCGCTGTGCTATGCGCGAATCGTGCCGGTTGATGAAGTTGTCACAATGACGTTGTTCTTTCGCGAGGACGATCATCTCAAGCGACTGATGCTGAATAACGGTCAGGCGGCAGAGCTTGATCGACTATGGGATGAACTGTTTTACGTCGCTCAGGAACCGATCGCTCTGACGGTGGCGTTCGAGCAGATTTACGAATTCGCGACACAGGATCGGCCGGACCTTGTCAAAGTATTTGGTCCGATGCGAAAGCCGATCAACGATCGCGCGAACGTGTTCCGGCAACGCCTGGTTAATACCGAGCCGGCTCATCTCGCGGATGTGATTGATTTTGCGGATCGTGCGTGGCGCCGACCACTGAGTGGCGACGACATCGAAGACCTCACCGATTTCTATAATCAGTTGCGATCGTCTGAGATCACACATGAAGCATCGATTCGTCTGACACTGGCTCGAATTCTCACCTCGCCTGCATTTCTATATCGTCGTGAAGTGCAGCCGAAGGGAACGGCCTCTCTGCCGGTAATCGGGTACGAACTGGCCAGCCGACTGAGTTATTTCCTTTGGTCATCGATGCCGGACTCCGAGCTGATTGACGCAAGCGACGGTCACTCGCTACGTGAGGATAACATTCTGAAGAAACAGACAGCACGCATGCTTCAGGATCCTCGCACCCGGCGACTGGCGATTCAATTCGCCTGCCAGTGGCTGCATCTCCGCGACTTCGACAAGAACGACGACAAGAACGAGAAGCTGTATCCAGAGTTCGCCGCACTGCGTGGCGAAATGTATGAGGAGACTGTGCGTTTCTTCGAAGACATGTTCCGCCATGACGGCTCAGTCCTTGGACTGCTGAACGCGGATCACACGTTCCTGAATGAATCCCTGGCGAAACACTACGGAATCGAAAACATCTCCGGCGGACATTGGCGACGCGTCGAGGGTATTCAAAAGAAGGGTCGAGGCGGCATCCTGGGTATGGCGACCGTGCTGGCCAGTCAGTCCGGCGCTTCGCGCACGAGCCCCATTCTGCGAGGCAACTGGATCTACGAAACGCTGCTTGGCGAGCGACTGCCTCGTCCGCCTGCCACAGTGCCGCAGTTGCCCGAGTCCGTGCCAACTGGCCTGACAGCGCGACAGTTGATCGAGCAACACAGTTCCGCTCCGTCATGTGCGAATTGTCACGAGCGAATCGATCCGTACGGGTTCGCTCTTGAGCAGTTCGATGCGATTGGTCGACTTCGAAAGACGGCGGTCGATACGAAAACGACACTCACTGAAGGTCAGGCCATCGAGGGACTCAACGGACTTCGCGACTACCTGCTGACAGAACGTCGCGACGATGTCGTTCGCCAGTTCTGCCGCAAGCTGCTGGGCTTCGCGCTTGGTCGGGAAGTTCAGTTGTCCGACGAACTGTTGCTGGCCGAAATGGTTCGCAAACTGGAAGTCAACCAGTACAGATTTAGTGTGGCCGTCGAGACGATTGTCTTGAGTGAGCAGTTTCGGCGAGTTCGGGGCAAAGACTTTTCTGACGAATGATTACGAATCAAATCTCGTCAGTAGCCCGAAGATGCAGAGTCCGAAGCGTTCATCTGGTTCTTCTGCGGCTGGACGATTCTGCGTGAGAAATCCTTTAACTGGAGCAGCCGGATGAAAACCCATCAACTTTCCCGAAGAACGATGTTACGCGGCCTGGGCGTCAGTATGGCGTTACCGTGGATGGAGTCGCTGTCCGTGTGGGGTGATGAGGCGAAAGCGAAATCTTCAGCGAGTCAGGCTCCGACTCGCATGGCGATTCTGTTTTCCGGCTGCGGCTATCACCGGACTGAGTGGTGGGCGAAGGGCGAAGGCAAGTCGATGGAGTTGGGGAAGGTGCTGCACCCACTCAACGACTTTAAGGATCGGTTGACGTTCATTCGCGGCCTCTACAACGCCGAGGCGTTGAAGGGGAACATTCACAGTTCTCAGACGGGGAACCTGTTGTCAGGTGCGCCGCTCTCGGCAGGTGGAACAATTCTCTCGGGGACCAGTGTTGATCAGGTCGTCGCGCAGCGAATCGGTCGTCAGACGAAACTGCCGAGCCTTGTTCTGGGTTGCGAGAAAGCCAACCCGTCAGTGCACAAGAACTATTCGATGCTCTACAGCTCTCACATCTCGTGGAGCAGTCCGACCACGCCGACTCCCCTGGAAGTGTATCCCGCTTTAGCATTCGATCAGCTCTTCAAAGACAGCTCGCAACGCGGAGACAAGAGTGTGCTGGACGCTGTGCTGGCAGACGCACAGAACTTTCGACGAAACATCAGCCAGCTCGATCAGCGGAAACTTGACGAGTATCTGAACTCGGTGCGCGAGGTCGAGCAAAGGATTGAGAGTGCCGGACAACGCGGCGAACTGCAGGGCTGGCGGCCGACGCTGACTGAGCCCAACATCCCGCGTCCGAAGGACGGTTTTCCTCAGGACATTGTTGAGCACATGAAGCTGATGAGTGACATCCTGGTCCTGGCGTTTCAGACGGACACGACTCGCGTCTGCACGCTGAAGCTGAACAATGATCACGGCACGTTGAGATTTCCGCACCTGGGCGTGGATTACATGATCCACCATTTGCTCTCTCACAATGACACCGAAGACTGGCTGAAAGTAAATCAGTTCTTCCTTGAGCAGATGGCTTACATCGCGCGCCGCATGGACGATATTCAGGAAGGCGAACGCACGCTATTAGACAACTCAATGCTGATGCTGTGCTCCAGCATGCTGAACGGTCATCACGACGCCTCGCAGCTGCCAGTCGTCATGGTCGGCGGCGGTGGCGGCAAATTGAAAGGCGGCCAAAACCTCGACTACCTCGGCCAGTCCGATCGTCAGATGTGCCGATTGTACCTCAGCATGATGGACAACATGGGAGTGACACTCGACGCGTTCGGCGACGCCACTAAGCCGTTGGCTGAGGTTTAGTTGTCAGCACTCGCCGACTGAGTGGTAGCTGAACGTGTTTCACCACTTGCCTGAAGAGTTGAGGTCGTACTTCGGAAAAGGCTGGCACACTTCGCTGGATGCCCCCTATCGGACAGTCTCCATTCTGGCTTCGGCTGGGATCAAGAAGTAGTGGCAACAGAAACAGAGACAAGCGACTTCGTCGATCTGCGCAATCGAACGAGTGATTTCTGAGTTGGCCTGGCAGTAGAATCCTGGTCATGAAAATCCGAATCGCCTCCGCCCTTTGTTTGCTTTGTGCCTCTGTGGTTCACCCTGCAGTTGCCGGACCGTTTCTTGTTGAAGACGGGCAGCCACGAGCAGTGATTGTCATCGCAGATTCGGCTCGTCGGTCGACCAGACTGGCAGCCGCTGAGTTGCAGACCTACATCGAGAAGATATCCGGAGCGAAGCTAAGCATCGTCACTCAGCCCGACAGTTCAACGCCTGTCCGAGTTTTCGTCGGGCAAAGTTCGTACACCGACAAACTGGGGATTACCACCGACGGACTGCACGACGGAGCTTATCGCATTGTCGCCGGCGAGAACTGGCTGGTGCTGATCGGTGACGATACGGACTTCGTGCCGACCGAACCGTGGCCGCGAAGTAACAACGACATCGCCAGCGGCAGGATGCAGCGAGCATGGGACGGTATCACCGGCAAGCATTGGGGCTACACGCACTCGCAGCTTCACAAGCATTACTCGGGTGCCAACTCGCTGTTCGGGACTCCGAATGAGCAGCTGATTGACAAGGACGGCAACGTTAATGTCTGGACTTATGACGAACGTGGTTCCTTCAACGCCGTCTGCGGATATCTTCGAGACCTTGGAGTGCGGTGGTACATGCCGGGGGATATCGGTGAGGTCGTACCGAAACTGCAATCGCTCGCTCTGCCACAGATTGACAGAACGGTGCAACCCGACTTTCCCATGCGCATCCTCAACTTTCGTGCCGCCGTTTATGGCCGCGATGCAATGATGTGGGGCTTTCGGCTCGGTGTGCGTCAACCGTTCGGGCGGCAGGCGGCACACGGGCTGGACCACATGACGGATAACGAGCACACACTGACACACCATCCGGAATGGTTCGCACTCTACGGCGGAAAACGTCACACACAGCCGGGATTGCGACTCCATCAACTGTGCTACTCAAACGAGGAACTGTTCCGCGAGGCCGTCGAGTTCGCGCGCGTGCAGTTCGACCATTACGACATGGACGTCGTGTCGATCATGCCTCCGGATGGTTACACCGCGATCTGTCAGTGCAAGCTGTGCGAAGGCAAGGAGTCGCCGGAGCTCGGTAATCGCGGATCACTTTCCAACTACGTCTGGGACTTCGTCAACCGCGTGGCGAAAGAGGTCGGCAGGACGCATCCCGGCAAGAAGATTTCCAATTGCGCCTACGGGGTCTACACCACGCCGCCGACGAACATCGACAAGCTCGAACCGAACGTACAGGTCATCATTGTTGGTGGCCGACGCCCCACCCAGGCTGATCGCGACGAACTTCGCCACCTGCAGGCTGGATGGACAACAAAGACCGACAACCCGATCGAGATCTTCGAGAACTACCCGTTCACAGGTCGTGGTTTCTACTTACCCGCTTTCATACCGCGCGTGCTGGGGGAGAGCATCAACGAGACCAAGGGGACCTCCCGCGGCGAAGACATCTGGCTCACGATGGACTTCAGCGAAAACGCCATTGGCTACAACCACTTCCTGCTTTACTTCACGGCGAGGATGTACTGGGGCGGCAAAGCCCAGGACGCAGGCGCGATGTTCAACGAGTACTGCCAGATCTTCTACGGCCCGGCCGCTGACGAAATGCGGGCGTTCTTCAGCAACTGCGAAGAGCACTGGCGTGAGATGGAACATGACGCTGCAAAAGCAGCCCATGCGCTGGAGTTGTTTGCTACGGCCAAAGCCAGCGTGCCTGAAGATTCCGTCTACGGCAGGCGAATCAGGTTGATCGACAACTACCTCAACGGCCTTCGTAACAAGAGCGTCCAACTGGCCCAGAAGCGCGGGCCGGTGCCGAAACTTCGACTCGTCGGGGGAGAACCTCTCACTTCCATTACCATTGATGGCAAACTTGACGACGAGCCGTGGCAGAAATGTCCTGTCGCATCGACCGGTCGCATGTCAGAACTGCAGACGGGCCGCTTCCCGATCTATGGCACGTCAATCAAGACTCTATGGAAAAGTAACAACCTCTACTTCGCGATTCGTTGCGAGGAAACCGCAGGCAAGGCTGGTTCTTTGTTACGGCAGCCAGGAGACTCGCTGCAATTAAACATCGCCACAAAGAAGAACGGCGATCAGGCGATCTGGTATGGCGACGCCGTTGAAATCCTGCTCGATACCGAGGCGCACAGTTATTATCAGATCGCCGTGAATCCCGCCGGAGCACTGATCGACCTCGACCGAGGCGCGAGCCGCAACAACTGGTTCAACTGGTCTTCGCAGGCCGAAGTCGCCACGCAAGTGGCGGACGATCATTGGACTTTGGAGATTCGCATCCCTGTCACACAGGATGAGAACGACCCGCTCCATCAGGTGATCGGTCACAAGCCAACGCAAAGTCTGCCCTGGCACATCAATGTCTGCCGCCAACGAATTCGCGAGAACGGCTCGGAGTACACAGCCTTCTCACCGACAGGGACACCCGGCTTTCACGAGACGATGAAATTCGCACATTTCTACGGTGGACTTTCACACCAGTTTCCGGCCGACGCGACGGTCACGGACTACCTCATTGGCAGCCGAGACGCCTCCAGACTGACAACCAGTAGGAAATGGAAGGAATCACTCGCCGCCTGGCTCAGTCTGGCGAACAGCGACAACGTGTCCGACTTTCAGAAATCAGATGCACTCAGCCATGCCGCAAATAGTGCTCGCAACCTTCGCGACTTCACCCGCGCTGACGAAGTCGCTGATCTGATTCCGATCGACGCCATTGCAAAGACCGTCCAGATGGACAATCTTCTCGGTGCGCGTAAGTGGGCTGACGTTGTCGAGCGATTCGGCACAGAAGACCTGACCACGTGGCCATTCTGGCAGATCGGTGAAGGAGCATTCGCGCGTGCCAAAGCTCACATCTTCATGAAGGATGGCGAGCAGGCCGAAGCGGATCTGTCGACCGCGTTGCAATACACGTCCGACACCGGCCTGCGAGTGAACATTCTCGCGGCATTGGGAAGCAACCGTGAAACCAACCTCAACGACGACGCTGGAGCCCTCAAGGCCTACCGTCAGAACTTCGAAACAAAGACGCGAATCGGAGCTGCAGAAGAGTTCAGGTCCGTCCAACGCGCTGCCGCAATCCTGACAAAGCAGCGCAAGTTCGACGAAGCTCTCGCTACATTCAACGTCGTGGATTTTGAAAATCAGACCGGGTACTGGCGAAACGCCATGTTGATCTCGCGCGGCGAAACACTGGCGTCGGCCGGCTGGAAAGAAGATGCCATTGCGGACTGGGAATCAGTGCTCGGAGATAAGTCAGCTGATGCCGCACACCGCAAAACATCCGAGCGACTCATTCAATCGCAGTAGGCCTGTTTTCAACACTGGCGACCAGCAGAAACCACGGACGGCACTTGAGTGCTTCCGCGTAAGTTTCGCAGATCGATTCCGATGTCCTCGCTGGAGACACAGATTTATGAATGCGATTATCCGCAGCGTGTCGATGTTCCTGCTCCTCACCAGCTCGGCTGTTCTGCTCTGCGTGTTGTCGAACACGCCTGTGGCCGCTTCGGATCTGGACGACGAGCTGGCCGCACTCAGCAGACGCCAGCCGTGGACCACATCGCGACTGCAGGGAAGTCCAGAGCCCCCCCTGCCCTACCGGGCTCAGCGAGTATTTCCGAAGCTGAACTTCGCGCACCCAACCGTACTCACCAGCGCGCCGGGAACCGAACGGCTGTTTGTTGCCGAACAGGCGGGGCGAATCTACTCAATTCCCAACAATGTCGATGCCACAGAAGCGGACCTGTTTCTTGACGTCCCTGAGATGGTCGAACACCGCAATGGGAAGCTCGAAGTACAGGATCAGGTTTCGTTTGGAGCGGTCTACGGCCTGACATTTCATCCGGAATTTGCCACTAACCGCAGGTGCTACGTTTGTTACACGGTGCGGTACAAGCAGTCAAAGCGAGGCGTGCACCCTCACGGGACACGGGTTGTCGAGGTCACGGTCGACGACGGTGCCCCGCCCCGAGCAATTGTCGATTCCGAAGTCGAAATCATTACCTGGCGGGTCGGAGGGCATAACGGTGGCTGTATCAAGTTCGGCCATGACGGAATGCTTTATGTCTCGACTGGCGATGGTGGCGAAGCCTTTCCGCCGGACGGCCTGAATTCCGGGCAGGACGTCAGCAACCTGCTGGCTGCGGTGCTGCGGATTAATGTCGATCTGCCGGAATCGGGCCAGGCTTACTCGATCCCTGCAGACAACCCGTTTGTAAAACTTGCCGAAGCTCGCGGGGAAATCTGGGCGTACGGCATGCGTAATCCGTGGAAGATGAGCTTCGATCGTCTCACAGGACATTTGTGGGTTGGCGATGTTGGCTGGGAATTGTGGGAACTCGTTTATCGAGTGAACGCCGGTGACAACTTTGGCTGGAGCCTTGTGGAAGGCCGCCAACCTGTTCACACCGAACGCAAACGTGGTCCCACGCCGATCGTGCCGCCTGCCGTCGAAATCCCGCACACCGAAGGCGCATCGATCACGGGCGGTTTCGTGTACCGGGGCGAGCGGCTGCCGGAACTCAAGGGGCACTACATCTTTGGTGACTGGGAAACGCGTCGGTTCTGGGGAGTCTCCGTTGATGGAGACAAAGTCGGCGAGCGCAAAGAGCTGGTCGAGCCCAGCGTCCGCATTGTCGGTTTCGCGGAACGAAACGACGGAGAATTGCTGCTGCTCGATTATGACAGCGGTTCAATTCACGAACTGATCAGAAACAACGTCAAAGACACTCAGGCTGATTTTCCGCGTCGCCTGAGTGAAACCGGACTGTTTCAGTCCGTCGCCAGCCATACGCCGAATGACGGCGTTATTCCGTTTTCGATCCAAGCGCCGCAATGGTCAGACTACGCGACCGCCGAACGGTGGGTCGGACTGCCCGGCGACGCATCCATCGCATTGCAGAACAGGCCGACCAGCGTCGATGGTTCGATGTTCTCACGGACGATGGACTTTCCGAATGATGCGGTGCTGATGAAAACACTGTCTCTCGAAATAGTACTCGGCGAACCAGCTTCGAAACGTAAGGTCGAAACTCAGATTCTCCATTTCAACGGCTATGACTGGCGAGGCTACAGCTATCGCTGGAACGACGAGCAGACCGATGCCGAACTCGTTGAGGCTACGGGCGCGACGGCGTCGTTTGAGATCGAAGACAGCACCGCGCCGGGCGGACAGCGTCACCAGACCTGGCGATTTCCGTCACGCATGGAGTGCATCCGCTGCCACAATCCCTGGGCGGAGTTTTCGCTGGCGTTTAACGTCGCTCAGCTCAACCGATCCGACGAGCACACTGGCCGAAATCAACTCGAACTCCTGCAACACATGGGCGTGTTTCATGATGCGTTACAGAAGCCGAACCTGGATGATTCATTCGCCGTTGCTGAACCACCATTGCCTATGGATGAACGACCGCAACTGGTCGACCCGTTCGACGACACAATCGATCTCAATCTTCGAGCACGGGCATGGCTTCACGTCAACTGCGCCCATTGCCATCGCTTTAACGGTGGCGGTTCCGCTCGTATTTACCTTCCGTTCGATACTCCGCTCAAGAAGACAGAAGCGGTCAGCACGCGACCGACGCAGGGGACATTCGGAATCCACGACGCCATGATCATCGCCCCGGGCGACCCCTACCGGTCGGTGTTGTACTTTCGCATGGCCAAGTCTGGACCAGGTCACATGCCGCATCTGGGTTCTCGGTACGTCGATCAGTCTGGACTTTCTCTGATTCACGACTGGATTCACCTGCTTCCACCCGACAGCAAGCTCGCAGACCAGGTCGACGAACTGGCGGGGCTGAGCGAGTCGACTGAACTGAAACGAGAGCAGAGAAACGCGGCCTTCGCCCGTTGGACAATCGCTCGTCAG
The DNA here is from genome assembly GCA_027624335.1 of Planctomycetota bacterium. Lineage (GTDB taxonomy): Bacteria > Planctomycetota > Planctomycetia > Planctomycetales > Planctomycetaceae > JABMPE01. Next base: position 1,120 of record JAQBWV010000134.1, on the reverse strand, counting down.
ATCGCGACTCAGGATAAACGCGACACAACAACGCAGGCTGACATGGATGCCGCCGAAGAACGAGCGATCACCGAAGCGGAAGGACGAGTCACTGCACGTGCTCGGCGTCGCGCGACGCTGATCAAGCAACTGCTGGCGGATCCTCGTGGTGCTCTGCTGCTGGCTCGTTCCGAGCGGGAGAAACGACTGCCGGCAATCGTTAGTAGCTTCCTGGTGGATGCCGCCGCCGGGCACGACAACATCGCCGTGCGAGACCTTTTCGAGCCGTTCCTGCCAGACGACCGAAAGACAGAACGGCTGGGTGATTCGATCAATGCTGCGGAACTTCTGCAACTGGCCGGAGACGCGGAGCGGGGCAAGAACCTGTTTCTCAATTCCAACGGAATTCAATGCCGAAACTGCCATCGAGTCGGCCAGCAGGGCAAACCGCTCGGTCCGGAACTGACTCAGATCGGGAAGAAGCTCGACAAAGCGAAACTGCTGGACAGTCTGCTTGAGCCGTCACGAACCGTCGATCCGAAATTCGCCGCCTGGCTGGTCGAAACGGACGAGGGCAAAGTGTTTACCGGCCTCCTGGTCAGCAGATCGGATACGGAGATCGTACTCCGCGACTCACTGAACGTGGAGCACAGGTTCGACTCCGCTCACATCGACGGCATGTATCCACAACGGACGTCGCTGATGCCCGACCGCCTGCTTCGCGACCTGACCGCCCAGCAAGCGGCCGATCTACTGACATGGCTGGAATCGCTGAAGTGAAATGTGAGGCGGACTCCGATGTACGGACCAGTGGACGCAGATCCTTAAGTAGATCGCGAAGTCATTTCACGCGGCTGTTGTGGACTTTCCAGAGTGTCCGGTAACCCAGTCCACTGTTATGGACGTTGCCATCGGAATCGTGATGCTCTGACACTGCGGCTGGGATGCTGACGGATAGATCGTGCGCTGAACTTGTCCACTGCGTCTTGCAGATTCAATGGGGCTCGTGAAGCAACAAAGATTCTGGGGCGCACATCGGATCTTGTGTTTAACATCGACGTGAAAGCGTGGCACGCGCGTTCCGTCTTGTTGTAATGTGATGATATCGTCGAAGAAATGGTCAGCAGCTGGTGCGACATTT
>JAQBWV010000467.1 GCA_027624335.1 Planctomycetota bacterium | reverse complement strand
GTCAGCGTGGGTGCAGCATTGCGAAAGACGACGCAGTGCGAAGCGATTCGGGGATCGCGTTGCGGGTGATTGCCAACACGTTGCAACGAACCAGACAGGAACACCTGCCCGAGCAGGTTGAACAGGCCGGTGCCCGCTTTGTCGAGCTACTCGGCAGGGAACTGGGGACGTGCCGGTTCGTGCGGGAAGTGCGGTGTTTCGGGCTGTTGATTGGCATCGAACTGGAACGTGGGCAACTCGCTCATCGCTGGCTGAAGAACCTGCTGTACCAGATTTATCTGCTGGAGATGGTGCATCATCGCCCGTTCCCGCTGCTGGTGGGTTTCTGCCAGTACGAACCGAACGTTCTGAAGCTGACGCCACCGCTGAGCATCACTGACACCGAGATCGAGCAGGTGTGTCGAACACTGGGCAGAGTTCTCCGGAAGCCATTGGCACTGGTGGCGGCTTCTGGAGCGCTGCGGCTTTCCGGAGCGCTGTGACGCAAACCATTCCCTGATCTTCGATCTTCGATGAAAGGCGGCAACGTGAATTTGTTTCGTGCAGACTTTGGTGAGCTGTACCGGCGCCACTTGTGTCGTCATGGGGGCTTCGGAATTAACGTGCTTCACCTGGTGGCTGTGGTCGGTGTTTATCTGTCGCTGCTGGAACTGGCCTTTTCGCTTCCCGCTGCCGAGTGGGTTATTGGAACGCTGCTGGCGATTTATGCCGCAGTTCTGGGGTGCAACGTTCCACTGCGACTGATCGCACTCACGACAGCAGTGATTGGAGTGTTGATCGCAGTCTGCCTGGCGCTGCCTGCCGTCAATCCGTGGGTGTACGTGGGGGCGTTGATCGCCTCGCATCGGTTTCAGTTATGGCACCACCGTGTCTTCCCGCAGTCACTCGACATGGCTGAGTTCAACGCGAAGTATCGCAAAGGGCCGGCCCTGTTCGTGCTGCTGGCGGTTTATGAGTTACCGATCCTGTTGAACTACGTGGCGTATGAGGGCGACCAGCCGCTGAGAAACACGCTGGCTTCCAGCGAGTCGTAAGCAAGAGCCGCCATGTCGTCGCCTGAATGAGTTCTTGATGATCGGCCACCGCTGGCCTTCTCGATTGATGTCGATGCTATTGCTGGTGTGGATTTCAACTGGCATCGCCAGATGAACAACGCGTCGACAGTGACCCCAGATTTCATTGGTTTGAGCCATGAACAATCGTCTGCCCGCTGTTGAAGACACGTATGCATGGCCAATCATTCCGATCGACGAGTTCGATGACTGTCGTGTCGTCGTTTCAGATCTCGACGGAACCCTGCGCAGTGACGTGGCGCCGATGATTCGGATGGCGGGTCTGCTGGTCCCGAAGTTTGTGCAGAAGCTGACACTGCGCGAGCCACTTCGAACTGGCAAACTGATTCGCTTCCTTGTCGGACTTGGACGCTTGTGGTGTCTTCGCACCATCAATCGAGAACACCGTCGCCGATACAAGTACCTGTTCTCGGAGCTGCACACGCTTGCGGCGGCGTTGCTGACGGGAATGGAGACGAGGCAGCTGAGGGCGATGTATCAGCGGACGTTGCCATCGATGCCGACTCTGTGGTACCCGGAAGCGGTTGATCTGCTGAAGCGGCTGACAATGAACGGTCGCGTGGTTCTGGTTACCGGATCGGAGCAGATTCAGACGGAGGAATGTGTGCGTCTGCTGGAGAACCACGGTGTGGACACTTCTCGAATCCACGTTCACGGAAGCTTGTATCGCGTGGACCCGTTGACGCGACGGTTTACCGGTGGCGTCACGCATCTCAACGTGACACTCGAAGGCAAGCGAGAGAGCCTGCTCGATTACACCAGTCTGGTGCCAACACCGTTTGAGGCGGCATTGGGAAACAGTCGCCCCGATCGGGCTCTGTTCGAGGCCGTTCCTGCTGATGGGTTGCGAGTGCTTGTGTGCCGTCCCTCCGTGCTGCAGAAAAGGAAGCAGAGTTGTTTTGTCGTTCGTAAGCTGAATCGCAGCGGCTTCCCGGTGCTGTGGAACGGCAAGGATTATCTCGACTCCCTCAACAGCGATGTCGCGGATGAGTCGGCGCTGGCGGATGAGTCGGCGCTGGCGGAGGAGTCGGTGCTGGCGGAGGAGTCGGTGCTGGCGGATGAGTCCGAACGTGGGTCCGTCACAGTTTCGGTTTGCGGGCCGGTTCTTGCGACAGACCGGCACTTCGCAGAACTCACCGCAGAGACGGTGATCGGTCGCCACTACGGGGCCCTGGGGGACTCGTGCCGGGACGTTACGCCGGGCGAGCTGACAGGCGTTTCGACGTCCAGATCGCAGATCGTCATGCCGTCGTGCTGACAAGTCTCCTGAGTTGAGAATCTCGTGTTTCTCATTGAAAAGTGAGCATTTCCCGCTCATCAGCGGCAGCATCGACACGTGCGGCAGTTGATGAATGAGCGTCGCCGATTGTCGTGAAGAAAGCCGGTAGCAATCACGAATGGCTCTGGTTAGCATCCCGCCCCGCTCGCCAGGAGGCAGCGCGAGCGACACGTTTTCATGGAGGTCCGGGGACTCTCAACCGGGACGGAAGATGCGGGGCGACGAATGTCGTTTCGGTCAATTCTGGGCGGGACCCTGTGCTCTGATGTCGCCTTGCTTGAGGTGACGACGAGGGAACGGATTCCTCTTCTTTGTATTTCCGGCGGCCCCTCATTTCTGCCGCTGTTGAATCTTCCGCCCGCTTGACGCTCTCAGCATCGAGGCTGCCTCATGAGCACTGTCGCGCAGATCGAAACCGAACAGGAACTCGTCGCGAACGCACAGCAC
>JAQBWV010000133.1 GCA_027624335.1 Planctomycetota bacterium | reverse complement strand
TGGCAACGGCTGTCGTTTACGTGATGGCATTGCCGCTCTATTTGCCAAAGGTTTATCTGCTGCCCAGCGACGCCATGTGGCTGGTGACGATCGTGTTCATCGTCACGATTTACCCGGCGCGAGTTTTCACAGGCTGGGTGGTGTACCGCGCTGCGCATTGCGAAACGACGCCGTGGTTCGGTTTCCGCTGGCTGAGCCGCACGTTGACGATTCCGCTGCTCGCGCTGTACGTCTTTCTGCTCTTCTTCACGCCGCTGATCGGCGAGCATGGCAAGGGCGTTCTCTTCGAGCATCACGCACTGCTGCTCCCCGTGCCATTCTGATCGGTGCCGTTCTGATTGACCGACTGCCCACATCGACTTCGCGCCCGCCGCATGACGCGTCAGAATGCGGCCCGAGTCATCAGTGATCGGCCTGCTCAGGGCTGTTCTTTTCACGATGGCGGCATCTTCGTTTTCATTTGTTTTCCGGCCACATTCCCTGTGCTTACCCAATTGACCGAGTCCCTGCCATGAAAATTTCCCGCATTGCTGCCTATCGAGTCGAACTTCCGCTGCACGAGGGCAGTTACAAGTGGTCCGGTGGGAAATCGGTGGACGTGTTTGACAGCACCATCGTGCGGGTCGAAACCGACGAGGGCATTGTCGGGCACGGCGAAGTCTGTCCCCTCGGACCGTTCTATCTGCCGGCGTACGCGGCCGGAGTTCGAGCCGGGATAGCGGAACTGGCTCCCCACCTGATCGGAGAAAACGCGATTGAACTCGGCAGGCTGAACCAGCTCATGGACAAGGCGATGAAGGGGCACCCGTACGTCAAGTCGGGAATCGACATAGCCTGCTGGGACATTCTTGGTCAGGTCGCCGGAGTTCCCGTCTGCACATTGCTGGGCGGTCGCTGGGGGGATGACTTCGTTCTGTATCGGGCGATCTCGCAGCAGAGTCCAGCGGAGATGGCAACGAATGTCACCGCGTATCGGGAAGAGGGCTATCGGCGGTTCCAGCTGAAAGTTGGTGGAGATCCCAACGAGGACATCGCTCGAATTCACGCAGTTGCTGAGATTCTGCAACCCGGCGACAAACTCGTGGCTGACGCCAACACCGGTTGGCTGATGCACGAAGCCGCTCGAGTTGTGCGAGGAGTCAAGGACGTCGACGTCTACATCGAGCAACCCTGCGTGAGCTATGAAGAGTGCCTTTCAATTCGCGAGCGAACAGACCATCCCTTTGTGATGGACGAAGTCATCGACGGCATGGATTCGCTGCTGAAACTGCACTCAGATCGAGCGGCTGACGTCGTGAATATCAAAATCAGCAAGTTCGGAGGCCTGACGAAGGCGCGACAGGCGCGTGATCTGTGTGTTTCGTTAGGCATCGCCATGACGATCGAAGACAGTTGGGGAGGCGACATCACGACAGCGGCGATTGCCCATCTGGCTCACAGCACGCCGACGGAGTTCCTGTTCACATCAACCGACTTCAACAGTTACGTGACAGTCAGCAACGCAGAGGGGGCTCCGCAACGAATCAACGGTCGCATGTCCGCATCAACCGAACCAGGACTCGGTGTGCAACCGCGCTTTGAGATTCTCGGAAGCCCATTGGTGGACGTCTCGTAAATGCCACAACCGTGATCAGGGCGCGGGTCGGGTGATCGTCGAAGCAGCAGGCAGGAACTGCAGACTGCGGACCTGGGCGATGTCCTGGCCGCCGAACTGTTCCACGAGGCGGCTTTCGACGGCATACACGAACGCCACCTGATGCCCGTCCGGCGCGGCGCACAGGTAATAGAACCAGTGCATGGCGACGTCTCTTGCCTGGCCGGTCGCAGTGACGCGGTACAGCCATCGTCCGTCGTCCGTCGGAATCTGCTCGGCCTTTTCGAAACGGCGGAACTGGCCGCCAAGTGCCGTTTGGATATCTGCCTGAAACTGCGGCTCGGGAGTATGACTGCCAGCTGCAACTGGCGGAACGGGTGACACATTGCACTGAGCGATCAAACTTCCATTGCGAACGTACCTCAGCACAGCGACGTCTTTGGTCTGATGAAAAACGTGCCAGTCGCGATCGCAACCAAAGGTCAGATTCCAGGGACACTCGAACGCCAGTGCCATTTGCTCTGCTTCAGGACTGATCGGAATCGCGTCGGTCGCCTCATCCGTGAGACTCCCTTTCACGCCCGAGATCTGCCGATCCACATAGACAGTCGCCGTGACGTTCATACCGGGGCTGACTGCTCCGACAGTTCGCTTTTCCCGCTGAGTGATCTTCGCCTGACGAATGTGTCCGGCCTTGCGGTCCCAGGCAATCTGACCTTCGATTTCGATGTTCGCGAACGCGCCCAGGGTCGCTCCTTCAACGCCGCCAGCCAGCTTGATCACGACGTACTGACTGTCGATCCTGCTGACCGAGCACTTGAGCGTGCTTTTCGAAATTGCTTCGATGCCCGTCAGCATGGGAAGCGTCCAGTAGGGGGGTTCCCAGTTGGTGTTCTCTTCGACCGGCGAAACTGGCAGTAGCGCGGCGAGAGCAAGACTGTCGCCGGGCGCCCGCAGCAACTCAACGGCGAGGTACGACAGACGAGTGTTCGGCGACCAGACGCGAAGGCCGGTTCCAGTGCCTTCGGCAACGATCTTTCGAGCATTCACCGGCAACTGGTTGACTGTCTTTTGCCCGTCGATCGTGATGTCAGCTTCCGCCAGCTGATACTGGCGGAGAGTCCGAAAGGCGTCCGCATCCTGCCCGCCCGCCGGCAGACGTCGCTCGAGAAAGCTGAACTTGCCATCGACTTCCAGCTTCAGTCCGGCCGGTGTTTTGTCACCGGACTTCTGTTCCGCGGCGACGACCGGTTGCGAAGAAGTTTCAATATGCCCGCTGACCTGCAACCGGCAACGCACCGAGAAGACCCGCTGCTCGGTGGCGGCTTCGCCGAGTGAAATCGGCTCAGCGGCAAGTTGTCCGTGACCCAGCCCCGCAATCGTGAGCGCGCTCCAGGCGACAATCCAGTATCGCAATTGGTGAAAGGATATCAGTCCCAGCCGATCCATGGCGGGTTTCCTCATTCGTTTTCAAAGGGTCGTAATTCAGTCATCCGCAGGAAACAAAGCACTGTCCAATTCCAACTGCTCACTCATCAGATGTCAGTCTCCGTTTCGTGGTAGCAGAGTGAAAGTGCCGATTTCGGGCAAGATGAATCGCAACAGATGAATCGCGATAACCCGTCTGGCAGTCGCGTCGCGTTACTCGTCCTCTTCCTGTCCGGACATGATTCGCAGATAGCTGTGGTAACGGGTTCGAGTGATCAGAGTGTCTGAAACGGCCAGTTTGACTCGGCAGCCCGACTCGTGAGTGTGCGAGCAGTCCGGAAAGCGACACAGCGCCACGAACGGGCGGAACTCGACAAAGTAACCTTCGACCTCTTCCGGCAGGACGTCCCAAAGTCCCAGTTGTCGGATGCCTGGCGTGTCGACCACCCAACCTCCGAACTCCAGAGCAATGAGAACAGCTCGGCGCGTTGTGTGTCGGCCCTTCTGGGTCCAGCCGCTGACTTCGGCCGTTCGTTGTCCGAGTCCCGGCTGAATGGCGTTGAGCAGAGTCGACTTGCCGACGCCACTCTGGCCAGCGAAAACCGACTGGCGACCTTTGAGCAGATTTCGCAGCAACGTCATGCCGGCTCCGGATTCTGCGCTGGTCAGAACAACCTGATATCCGAGCTGGCCGTACAGGCCGAGGATTGGCTGCAATTCGACCGGATCGATGAGATCGGCCTTGTTGATGCAGATCAGCGCTTCGGCGCCACCTTTGGCCGCGCTGATGAGGAATCGATCGATCAGGCTGGGTTTGAGCGCCGGATCTGCAGCCGACATCACGATCACGACCTGATCGACGTTGGAAACGATCACGTGCTCGTGCCGTTTGCTGCCTCGTGAGAGCGTGCTGTGGCGAGGTTCCACTCGCTCGATGACGCCGTACTGTTCGTCGAGTTTCTGGAACAGCACGATGTCTCCCGCCACAACCGCGCTGCGACCGTCGCGTGACATTGTGCGAACGACTCTTCGAACAGTGCATTCGAAACGCTGGCCGAGCTCGTTCTGCACGATCGAATTCAGGCCGGTCGCGCTGAGGACTCGGCCCTGCTGGCAGTTTGTCTCGTTCACCTCCATGCGAAATGTGCCAGATGCTGCGTCGGCTTCCCCGATGATCGTCCGGGAGCGGGTCAAATCGCCCTTACCCGACAGGCGTTCTGCCGAGGGGAGATCTTCGACTCGTGCGCCCTCTGCATCGTCGGCGTCGCTGATGCCGGACGATTTACGCGTCAGGTCGTTGTCGCTCCTCGAACGCTTGCCACGATTCTTTCGAAACGCAACCCTCTGTTTCTGTTTGTTCTGACCGCGTTTCGCCACGAGGACTCCGAAGGAAAACAAAACGATGAAGTGTGCTTAGTCTTAGAGTCTTTCTGTGAAAGATACGCGCACGTCGCGCGCATCATTCGGTGAGGTCTACTGGTCCTCTTTGGTTGTGGCAAACCAGCCACGCTGGGCGGTGCGTCTGAATCCGAAGATCGCGGCACCAGAATCCGGCATTTCTGTGCCACCGATGTGTCGTGTGTCCGATTCGTCTGCCGGCTGGTCAATTCGCTGTATTTTGCAATCTCGATTCAGGAGTTGCATACTAGCCGCCTGCTGAAGAGCTATGCCACTGGCACGCATTTGGTCACTGGCACGTATTTGATTTAAAGGTTGCCGTTCTCAGTAGACTGCCAACCGATTTTTATGGACCCGCCGATGCCCCGGAAGTTCGCCAACTGAAATTCCGCGGCTGAATTGTTCCCGCCGAGAGATATCCCAACAGGAGTCGTCATGACCACCGCATTTGATCGAATCGCCGAGCTGAAGTCCTCCGCAGGGCCGCAAGCGGCGATCGACCTGCTGATCGAAACTCTTCGCGAAGAGAAAAATTACCACCGCCTCTTCGACGCGCTGCTCATGAAGAAGAAGAATCAGCTGGGACTGCCTCTGCTGCATCCGACCTCGCTGGCCGACGTGCCTGCTGATCAACGAGCGGACTTTGAGAACTACTACGTCGATTGCGCCCGCGAGACAGGCTCACTGTTTCTGAAGAACGGCCAGCTCAGTGAAGCGTGGGTCTACTTCCGCACGATCCAGGAACCGGACGCCGTTGCAGAAGCGCTTGAACAGACGACATTGCCGGACGACTACGAGAAGTCTCAGGAACTGATCAACATTGCGTTGTACGAAGGGGCCAACCCCGTCCGCGGACTGCAGTTCCTGCTGCAGTCCAACGGAACGTGTAACACGATCACCGCAATGGATCAGGCGCTGCAGGGCCTTGACTCGAAGAACCGGCAGAAGTCCTCAGCGATGATCGTCCGGCACCTGTATGACGAGCTGAGCATGACTGTCAAAGCAGAAGTCGAACGCCGCATGCCGCTGCCGCCTTCGGCCAAAGAGCCTTCGCTGCGGGAACTCATCATGGGTCGCGAGTGGCTGTTTCAGGAAGGCAACTACCACGTTGATGTTTCGCATCTGAATTCCGTCGTGCGGTTCGCGAGATTTCTGGATCCGGGTACGCCGGAACTCGAGCAGGCCGTGCAACTGGCCGAGTACGGAACGAATCTAGACACTCAATTCCAATATCCAGGCGAGGCACCGTTCGAAGAGTTCTACCCGTCACATCAGCACTTCCTCAACGTATTGCTCGGTCGAAACGTCGACGAGGCGATGGCTTACTTCCAGCACAAGCTGGATGTTGAACCCGACGAGCCGGATCAGCAGATGATCGCGTACGTCATGGTCGACCTGCTGGTTCGATCAGGGCGGATCGACCAGGCGATGGAAGTTGCCGGCAAGCATCTGCGGTTTCTGGACGAACCGTCATTTTCGTTTGCAGAACTCTGCACGAAAGCCGGCAAGCCCGAAGCCTGGGCGGAGGCGTCCAGGGACAAAGGCGATCTGGTCGCGTTTACGGCCGCCATCGTCCAAAGCACGTAGTTCGACGCCAGGCGTAAGATTTCGCCGAAGCCACCACGCCGAGGTACCACTCAGCGGTACTTCGTGAAAAGACTGCCTGGATCAGGCTTCAATTGCCGCACGACGGTGCCGTCAGCCAGCAGGCAGAGCGGTGATCGTCGGCGACAGTTCCCAGGATCGGACGGTCGGACAGGCAGCGGTCTTCAGCGACCGGGCAGCGCGTTACGAACGGACATCCGACAGGCGGATCGAACGGGCTGGGGACTTCGCCTTCGAGGACTTTCAGTTCTTCCCGCTGGTCGGGATCGTCAACCGGGTTCGCTGATAGAAGCGCTCTTGTGTAAGGGTGCTGCGCTTTGTCGTGAAGCATCTGACAGGGCATTTCCTCAACGACCGTGCCCAGATACATGACCAGCAGTCGGTCGCAGAAGTGCTCGACGACTTTCAGATCGTGAGAAACGAACAACAGCGTCAGATCGAATTCATCCTTCAGGTCCATCAGCAGGTTGAGGACCTGGGCACGCACCGAAACATCCAGCGCCGAAACGGGTTCGTCAGCGATGACGAATTCAGGCTTCACAGAGAGTGCTCGCGCAATGTTCAACCGCTGTCGCTGCCCACCGGAAAATTCGTGTGGATAGCGTGCGCGAGCGTCTCGCGGCAGTCCGACCTTCTCCAGCATGGAGTCGATATACGCATCGATTTCGGTCGTCGGGACGATTCGATGGAAGCGCACGACTTCCCGCAGCATCGTCTCAGCAGTCATGCGGGGGTTCAGTGCCGAGTACGGATCCTGAAAGATCATCTGGATGCGGCGGCGGAAGGGCATGAGTTCGCCGTGGGAAAGCGTCGTGAGGTCCACATCGTCAAACCGGATCGACCCCGACGTGGGATCCAGCAGTCGCACCAGCATGCGCCCCAGAGTGGATTTTCCGCAGCCGGATTCGCCAACGACGCCGAGCGTTTCGCCACGGTTAATCTGGAAGGTGACGCCGTTCACCGCGTGGACATGCCCGGTGACCTGGTTGAGAACCCCGCCTCGAACGGGAAAGTGCTTGACCAGATTCTCGGCTTCGACGAATGCCATGAGGTTGCGATGCCGTTTCTGTGTGCTTAGTCAACGGGTTGCCGCTCGACCGCGATTCACTGTTCAGCGTCTGCTTTCTTTGCGGCTTTCTTCCGGGGTGGCTTTTTTTTCGTTGCCGCCTTCTTCTTCGCCACCTTCTTTTTAGTGGCTTTCTTCTTTGTCGCCTTCTTCTTTGTGGTCACGCCTTTCTGCGCCGCCTTCATCGCGATCAGGTCGAGGGCTCGTTCCAGGGTGACCGACTCGATTTCGAGGTCTTTCGGTAACGACGCGTAAATCTTGCCGTGTTTGACGTAGGGTCCAAATTTACCTTCGTAGACACCGATGATTTCTTCGTCCTCCGGGTGCTTGCCGAGTTCTCGAATCGGAGGTGCCGGGCCTCGCGGCTTGACGTCTGCAAGCAGCGCAACCGCGGTGTCGAGGTCGACCGTCAACACGTCGTGTTCTTTGCCGAGCGACTTATAGACCTGTCGTCCGTCTTTGCGGCTGGTGACGTACGGGCCGAACTTTCCGAGGCCCGAGTTGACGACATTGCCTGTTTCCGGATGCTGCCCCAGTCGTTTCGGAAGAGCCAGATACTGCAGCGCGATATCCAGCGTCACGTCTTCCGGCTCAACATGCTTCGGGACACTGCAGCGTTTCGGTTTGGGCGAATCTTCATCCTGAGGGTCGTCACCCAGTTGAAGATAAGTACCGAACGGACCCTGTTTGACGTAGACAGGTTGCCCTTCTTCCGGATGCATACCGAGCGACTGCGGTCCTGCTTTTTTGCGTTCGATCAGCTTTGTCGTCAACTCATCCGTGACGTCGGCAGGAGCGATATCTGCTGGCAGCGAGACACTGATTGTTTCGCCGTCTGCCTGCTCGACCTGGATGTATGGACCATACTTTCCGACTCGAATATCCGGCTGCACGTGCTCCAGATTCAGCGTGCAGGCGATGCGCGGGTCGATGCCTTCCTCTTTGGTCTTAACCTGCTGATCGAGACCTTCTTCTCCGCGATAAAATCTCTTGAGATACGGCAACCGCTCGGCTTCGCCCGACGCGACTTCGTCAAGCTGCTGTTCCATCAGTGCTGTGAATTTGTAATCGACCAGCTGAGAGAAGTGAGTCTGCAGGAGCTGCGTGACCGCCATCGCGGTGAATGTTGGGACAAGCTGGCTGCCCTGTTTCACGACGTAGCCGCGATCCTGGATGGTGCCGATGATACTGGCGTAGGTGCTCGGACGACCGATGCCTTCGGCTTCAAGCTGTCGCACCAGTGTCGCTTCGGTGAATCTTGCCGGCGGCTTGGTTTCGTGACTGAGCGATTCCAGCTTGTCGAGTTTCAGCGTCTCAGCTTCGGTCAGCGGCGGCAGCGCGCTTTCCTGATCGTCGAGTGCGGCTTCCGGATCGTCGACGCCTTCGACATACGCACGGAAGAAACCAGGAAAGACAACGTGCCGGCCGGTGGCTCGGAATTCCGCTTCGTCGGCCTGGATCGTGACTGTCTGAAACACCAGTTGTGCATCGGCCATCTGAGTGGCCATCGTCCGTTTCCAGATGAGCGAATAGAGTTTCGCTTCACGCCCGGTGAGTCCAAGTTCTTCTGCGGTTTGCATCTCGGTGCCCGCCGGTCGGATGGCTTCGTGAGCCTCCTGCGCACCTTTCGATTTGTTGGTGAAGGTGCGTGGCGACGGACTGAGAAATTTCTCGCCATACCGCGTACCAACGCTCGCTCTTGCGGCGTTGATCGCTTCGCTCGACAGCGTGACACTGTCGGTTCGCATGTAAGTAATGTGACCTTCTTCGTAGAGTCGCTGAGCCGTTTGCATCGTCGCCCGAGCGGTCATGCTGAGCTTGCGGTTCGATTCCTGCTGGAGCGTGCTGGTCGTGAACGGCGGGTACGGCTTCCGAGTCTGTTCTCGGGATTCGACCGACGCCACGGTCCAGTCTGTTTTCTGAATCCGATCACGCAACTCGGTGGCCTGCGCACCGTTGAGCAACACGACGTCCGCACCCGGCTTCAGCTTTCCGGTGTTCTCGTCAAAGTCGCGACCGCTGGCGACTCGCTTGCCATCGACGGTTTGCAGTACGGCATCGAAGCTCGCACCAAAGTTTGTCTCCAGACCCGCCTTCAAGTCCCAGTATTCGGCGCTGACAAACCGGGCTCGTTCTTTTTCCCGTTCGACCAGCACTTTAACGGCGACAGATTGAACGCGACCGGCCGACAGTTTTGGCGCGACCTTCTTCCACAGCAGCGGACTGAGTGTGTAGCCGAACAGACGGTCCAGGACACGGCGAGTTTCCTGCGCTTCGACCAGATTCTGGTCGAGTTCCCGTTTCTGATCGAGTGCTTCGAGAATCGCCTTCTTCGTGATTTCTCCGAAAACCATCCGGCTGGTGGGGACGGTGGGCTTGAGCAGTTCGACCAGGTGCCAGCCGATGCTCTCTCCTTCGCGGTCTTCGTCCGTCGCGAGGATAAGTTCGTCCGACTCTTTCAATGACGCCTTCAGTTCGTCGACGATCTTCTTCTTCCCTTTCGGGATGATGTAGAGCGGTTCGAATTCGCTGTCGACGTTGATACCGATTCTTGACCACGGCTCGTTCTTGACCGCTTTCGGAATTTCTGCTGCGCCGCTGGGAAGATCCCGGACGTGTCCCATGCTGGCGAGAACTTTGTAGTCGCTCCCGAGGTACCCGCTGATCTTCCTCGCCTTAGCTGGCGATTCGACGATGACCAGAGCTTTGTATTTCGACTTGGACTTCGCCACGAAAGCGATCCTTCCGGTACAGCTGCCAGAGTTAAGGAATTGAGCTGCGATCAAACCTGCGACACGTTGCAGGATGCAGGGCGCAGGGCGCTCCGCGTGTCACGCCCTGCAATTTCAAAAGCAGAATTCAGCAACAGAACAAATTTGACGAGATCGTGTGATTTGTGAATTTCAGCGGGCTTCGACTGAGATTTTGCCAGGACCTGAAGCGGTCCCGTCGCGAAATTCCAGTCGCAGAACGTCAGCATCAGCGTCTCGTTTGATGGCTAACTGCTTGACGCAACTGCCTGTCTGGCGATGGCCTTGTGTCGATCCTGCCCCCGGCTAAAATCCGCTGTTACGAATCGCGGCAGAATAGTCCGAGGGCGGGAACCGATATCCCACCGTTTCACACTCTGTCAAGACTCCCGTGCTTCGTCGAGACAGATTCAGACAAACAAACGATCAAATCGTCCACCGTTTCACACTCGGAAAATCGCATAATGCCATCTCCGTTCGCTGTATTTCGTCGGAATCAGAAGATTCTGACGGTCATTCTGACGTGCCTGGCCATGTTCGCGTTCATCATCCTCGACTCGGTGTCGAAGATGGACACTGCAGCCATCATGCCGATTATCTTTGGGATCGGCGGTGCGGCACTGGCCTGGCTGTGGGGCTCGCAGAACGAGCGTGGGATCAGTTACTCGACCATCAGCTTTGGAGCGATCGCTGGAGCGATTGCCGGAGTGATGATCATCTCGCAGGCTTCGAATCAAGGCGGTGTCCACACCGGTTACGGTCGAGTCAGCGATCGCCAATTGTTTGAAATGAAGCAGAAACGCGACACCGCGAATCAGTTTATCGCGGGCGTTTTTCGCGAACGCAAAGAGAATGCGTATGCCTTTCTGATGGACCGATATACGTTTGGTGGTACTTCGACACGGGAAGTGGTCACTCAGATGCTGCTGGAACGCGAAGCTGACCGGTTGGGTGTCGCGATCAGTGACGACTTCATCACCAACTACATCAAAGAAGTTTCCGAAAAGAGCATTACTCATAAGGCATTGACAAAGCTACGTGGTCAGATGGGTCTGGGTGAATCCGAAATCTACGATCTCCTCCGAGCGGAACTGCGGGCTCAGGTTGCCTATCGAGTGCTTAATCCAGAACTGGTACACATGCCGGATCAGTACTGGGCGGACTTTGGGAAACTCAACGTGAGGCATTCGATCGATGCCGTGGCAGTTCCTGTTGAAGCATTCGCGAAAAGGCTGGATCGACCGAGCGACGCGGAGTTGCAGACTGTGTTCGAAGCCTTCAAGAGCGTCTATCCGATGGGTGAGAACCCCGGATTCATTCAGTCCGATCGACTGAAGCTCGCCTGGTTCGAGTCCGATTACGAAGCGGCGGAAAAGCTGGTGGGCGAGATCCCGGAAGACGAACTGAAGGCTCGCTACGCAGAGCGGAAAGAGACGGATTACAAGATCGAGACGCTGCCAGACCTCGGTGCTGGCTTCGATGACGGCGGTCTGAAATTCGGCGAGCCGCCCGCCCCCGTAAAAACACCAGATGGAAGTGCGAATCCAGGAGATGCCCCCAGTGAAGACGCGCCACCGGCGGATGCAACAAAGACCGACACACCTGCCGCAGATCCAAAGGGCGAACTCACAACGCCGCCGACGAGCGATGCTCCGGCTGACGCTCCGAAAAAAGCTGAGAGTCCGGCAGCGGACGCTCCAAAGTCTGAAACTCCTGCTGACTCACCGCCAGAAACGAGTGATTCGAAACCTGAGTCGGATGAATCAGCTGAGTGTGCAGACGTAACTTTCGATGAAAATGAGTCCACGGCGGCTGAAGAAGATGCGCCAGTTGGAGAGAACGTAAAGCCGGAGACCACAGAAAAACCGGTCGCCACGGATTCTCCGGAGGATAAGTCAGCGTCAGGCTCGAAGCCGGCTGAAGAATCAAAAGACGAGAAGAAAGACGTTACGGCAGTCGATGCACCTGCACCGAGCGACGTCGCTGCAGATGATGTCGCGAAGAAGGAAAGCGACACAGATCCAGGTGATGCCGCGAAAGGCGACGCAGCACCTGAGTCCGGTTCTCCTGTATCTGGGATCAAGTACCGCGCGTTCGAGGATGTTCGCGACGAAATTCGTGATCTGATGCTGCGGGAAAAGACAGACGAGCGGATTCGGACTCAGATTTCGGCGGCACTGGTGATCGTGAAAGACTGGCGATTCAATCTGCGGGAAGAGACGCCTGACATTTCCAATGAAGACCTCGCTCGGGCTATCGCCAGAAAGGCTACTGCTTACGGCATCGCCAACGGTCTCAAGTTCGTCGAGATTGGCGACTTCGTGTCGCAGCAGGAGTTGATTGATCACAAAGAATATCGAATTGGGTCTGCTCGAGAGCCATTTGAGATGTCGGCCATCACGACACGGACAGAAACTCAGACGGTAGCCACTCGATTGTTCACCGGCGCGACGTCGCTGTTCATTCCGGAAGAAGCGGAAGGTCAGTTTGACGATACTCGGTACGCGTACTGGTCAACCGACGAGCAGGAGCAGCACGTTCCAACGCTCGACGAACCTGGTGTTCGAGAAAAAGTGGAAGAGGCTGTTCGACTTCAGAAGGCTCGGCCCGAAGCCGAAGCTCGTGCCAGGAAGCTGGCCGAAGAATTAAAGGCGAAGTTTGCGGAGTCCAGCATTGTGTCGCTGTCAGAGGGCATTGTCGGTCAGTCGGTCCTTGGTGAGGCAAAGCCCGCCGTTCCAGCAGCGGACGCCAGCGACAAAGGTAAAACTAAAACTGCTCAGACGCCTGACGGCACTGAAAGTGAAGTGAAGCCTGCTAAGGATGATGGCAGCACTGACGAAGCCGCCGCCGACAAAGCAGAATCAACCAAACCGCAACCAGCCGACAAAGGCGCCGCAAGCGACCCGTTGTCGGTTATCTCCAGTCCGCCATTCACCTGGCTCAGGCAGTCGTTCCAGGGAATGCAGGCGAACCCTTTCGCTCAACCTTCGGTTGAGTTTGGCGTCATTCCGGGAATTGACGGAGTGGATGACAACTTTATGCAAACTGTGGCTGATGCCACTGTCGGTGACGTCGTCGTGATCCCCAACTTCACGAAGCAAATCTACTACGTCGTTCATGTCAAGGCGCGCAACCCGTCCGGAATTGATGATCCGAGTCTGGGGCCGATCCGACAGCAGTTCATTGCCGAAAACGCGCCCTCGTCACCGATTTATAGTCGGCTTGCGAATTCTCAGTCGTCCGTAATCCACCAGCGCTGGCTGAAGGAGTTTCTGTCGAAGCACGACGTCGACATTGCCGAACTGGATGCCATTTAGATTTGCGCTCGACTGCCGCATTGATCACTCAGACGCCCCGGCCAGCACGCAATGGCCGAGGCGTTTTCTTTTCTCAGTGAATCCATCGCGGGTAAGGCACGATTCAGAAATCGATGATTTGCGTCCGTAAATGCATCGGCATCCCCAATGCTCGGTAAACCGCAGCGGTCAGCGCGGCTGGCAGGTTGATCTCATATACTTCCCAGGCGTCCTATCTTTCCGGTGTTGCACCGACTCGGCGTCTCGATTCGGTTAGCTGTATTCACACTTGATCAGAGAATCGGCTTTGTTGACTACAGCTGATCAAGTGTGTTTCCACGATCTTCTACGGTCGCACCGGTGCGTGTGACGATATGTGTTCTGGCGAACTCTGCGTTCCGCCGAGATTGACTTTCACCTCGCAAATTCACGGACAGACATGTCGACCAACCGCGACGACATCCCGAAATGGCGAGTGAAGCCGCGAAAAACGCCGCGCGCGTTGTTGCGCTCGATTCTGATGCTCGATGACACTCCGCATTCAGTGGCGCTGGGCACTGCTGTTGGAATGTTTGTTGGCCTGACACCGACGGTTGGCGTGCAGATGTTGATTGTGCTGGCGATTGCGTTTCTGGTACGGCCGCTGTTTCAGTTCAACAAAGTGGCAGCGGTGCTGACCGTTTATGTGACAAATCCACTGACGGCGATTCCCGTCTATTGGTTTAACTATCAGATCGGAACATACTTCGTCCCGTCTGACGTGAAGTACGAGGACTTTGTTGCGATCGTCCAGATTGATCAAACGAACAACTGGTCAGAGAGGGCATTGTCGCTGATCACGCACCTGGGAGCCCCACTTCTGGTCGGCTGCCTTGTGGTCGCCACAGTCAGCAGTCTGCTGACATATCCCGCGATGCGCTGGCTGATCCGACGGTATCTCAATCACGAAGAGCCCTCATTGGACGAAGTAACGCCAATCGAAACACTCGTTGAGGATCAGCAAACAGCAAAGTCAGAAGCCGCTGCCAATCAACATTCCTGATGCCTGTCGGCTTCTGAGATTACAGGGCAACGGTCAGGTTCACTTTCGCTATCCGGCATCGGGCCTGCACTTGAATAATACGTTTCATCTGACCGCTCGAATTGGTTTTGGCCTTGAGGCCGTTGTCTCGCGCGAACTGACGACGCTAGGTTTCGGGGACTTGAAGTCGGAAGACGGTCGAGTTCATTTTTCCGGCGGCCCGGAGGCGATTGTACGCGCGAATCTCTGGCTGCGCAGCGCCGATCGAGTCGTGCTGCAGATCGGCGAGTTTACGGCTCTCGACTTCGGCGAGTTGTTTGACCGGACGCGCGAATTACCGTGGGAGCAATGGCTGCCTCGCGACGCCGAGTTTCCCGTCATCGGCCGGTCGTCAAAGTCGCAACTGCACAGCGTGCCCGATTGCCAGCGCATCGTGAAGAAGGCGATCGTCGAACGACTGCGATCCGTCTACGGCGGTGAATGGTTTGATGAAACCGGTCCGCTGTACCCGATCGAAGTGTCCGTCCTGAAGGACAACGTGACATTGACGATCGACACTTCGGGATCAGGACTTAATAAGCGGGGCTATCGAAAACTGACGGCGAAGGCTCCTTTGCGTGAAACGCTGGCTGCTGCGTTGGTTCAGCTGAGTGTCTGGCATCCGGACCGGCCGTTTGTCGACCCGTTCTGCGGCAGCGGCACGATCCCCATCGAAGCAGCGCTCATCGCGACCAATCGCGCACCGGGGATCAATCGATTATTCGCCTGTACCGATTGGCCGCAGATTTCAGAGTCTGTCTGGGAGCAGGCAAAGGAAGAGGCGAGAGACCTCGTCAAACCAAACCCGGAAGAGTTGCTGATCGGCAACGACGTTGATCCCGAAGTGCTCAGCATGGCTCGTTATCACGCGAATAAGGCGGGAGTCGGCGAGGCCATCCACTTTCAGCAGCGTCCGTTTTCTCAACTGAGCTCGCAAAAGAAGTTTGGTTGCGTCGTCACGAATCCGCCTTACGGCGAGCGGCTGGGAGACGCTGCCGAGATCGAGCGACTTTACAGCAGTATGGCCGGTGTGTTCGGCAAGCTCGAAACGTGGTCGTTCTTCGTGCTGACTCCGTTTCCTGATTTCGAAAAAGTGGTGCGTCGTCAATCAACGCGTCGCCGCAAGCTCTACAACGCCAAAATCGCCTGCACTTTGTATCAGATGCTGGGCCCTCGTCCGCCTCGCCGATCAGCAGGTCAAGCTCCGCCTGACAAAGTCGATGAGTCGGATCAGTCCCAGGAATAACTTCCTGATATTCCAACCGCGTCATTCCCGCGCAGACGGGAAACCGGAATGTGGAGGAGAACTGGTTTCCCGCCCTGATCCTGGTACACAACCCGAACGGAAGCCAATGAATGGCGGCGAATCCAACAGAAAGTAGCCATCTCGCTCCGTCGGGATGAGCGGATTGCGGGACCACGCTGCTGAGTTCAATACGCTTCGTCGTGGCAGTTATTTCCCCGCGAGGAACAATTCCCTGACATTCTTCGCTGTGTGATCACGTTTGCTCATCTCGACGGAGCGAGATGGCTACTTATCAGGTGCCACTTCGTTGACCAGACTACGAACGGCCATTTACATCGGAGGCGGGGTGACATGCAGCTGGCTCATCGTGGCTGGCCACATCGCTCCGAAGATGGCGGCAGTGATGACCGCGTAGAGGACGGATTCGATAATGTGTCCGACGATGCGACAGTGGAACCAGATGGCGTGCTGCACGATCGCCGCCAGATAGGTCATCAGACCAGCTGTTGCAACGAAGCGAAACACGTCTTTGAATTGCGCTCCGGGTCCGATGTGCAGTTGTGTGAGATAGGCCAGGCAGAAGCTTACGACGAGAAAGTACACGAACGTCAGGCCCAGGTTTCGCCCCATGCTGACTTTGCCGAAGACGGTCAGGATGCCGCACGGGCCTTCTTCGTACTTCGTCACGTACTCCGGGCTCTTCATTTCTTTCATGTCTACGCAGCCAGGAATCATGTAATTGCCGCCCGGGACTTCGGCAGCTTTCAATGCACCGACAATGTCGTCTTCCTTCTCCAGCTTGATCCAGTCCTGTTTGTGTAATTGCAATACCATCCACGACAGAAAGCTGGCGAAGAACAAGGCGACGGCACTCAGCAGCACTGGGAGCAGTAACGAAGTCAGCATGAGACGAGTCTCCTGAAGTCCTGAAGTGAATTGCGAGATTGCTATTTCGACTTGCTGTATTCGACAAATTCGCCGTCGGTGTATTTCTGCCAGTAGACCTTTAGATCGCTGGCGACTTCTCCGGAAAGCAGGACCACTCCGATGACGTTGGGGAAGGCCATGCCGAGAATCATCAGGTCACCGAAATCGAGCACGTTCGTTGCGGAAACAATCGAACCCAGAAATACAAACACAAGGAAGATGATTCGGTAAACCATTGATGACCCATCACCGAAGATGTAGGCCCAGCAGCGTTCGCCGTAGTACGACCAGGAGATCATCGTGGAGTACGCGAACAACGTAACCGCGATCGCCAGTACGTACCGGAAGCCGTTGATCTGAGCATCCATCGCCAGCGACGTCAATGTGGCTCCCTGATTGCTGTTACGAGCGGCGGCGAAGAGTGGATCCGGGTTGTCGTAAGCTCCCGTGATCACGATTACAACCGCGGTCATGGTGCAGATTACGACGGTGTCGATGAAGGGTCCAAGTAGAGCGACAAGACCTTCGCGAATGGGGTATTCCGTCTTGGCAGCCGCGTGAGCAATGGCCGCTGAGCCGACACCAGCTTCATTTGAAAACGCCGCTCGTTTGAAACCGGTAACGAGGATTCCAATGAAACCTCCATACAGAGCCTCGTCGGAAAACGCACCGGAGAAGATCGCCGATATCGCATTGGGAATCCGGGACGCGTTCATCAGAATGATCGTCATCGCCGACAGCACGTAGACTCCACACATCGCTGGCACAATCTTTTCGGCGACGCGGGCGATTGATCGGATCCCGCCGATGATCACAACACCGACGGCTACCGTCATGACGGCTCCGTAGATCCAGCGGTTGCCGTCGACTTTCAGAAACTCAATCGATTCTGCCACGGCGTTGAGCGATTGATTCACCTGAAACGCGCAGCCGCCACCAAATGATCCGCCAATGCACAATACGGCAAACAGCACCCCAAGGAACGAACCGAGCGGGCCCAGTCCCATCTTTCCCAGGCCGCGCGACAGGTAGAACATGGCTCCACCCATGACTCTTCCGTCCGGACGGACTTCGCGATATTTCTGACCCAGTGTGCATTCCACAAACTTCGACGTCATGCCAAGGACGCCTGCAACAATCATCCAGAACGTTGCTCCAGGCCCACCCAGTGAAATCGCGATGGCCACACCGGCAATGTTTCCCAGGCCGATCGTCGCTGACAGCGCCGATGTAAGTGCCTGGAAATGGCTCACTTCTCCCGCATCGTCCGGGTTATCGAAGCGGCCTGCGGTTACGCGGATCGCGTGCCTGAAACCTCGGACGTTGATAAAGCCCATCCGGAACGTGAAGAAGATCGAGCCGAGTACCAGCCAGATGACGGCCAACTGAAGATTGCCCATCGTGTTCCTGCCGTCGATTTCCTCGTTTCCGAAGAAATTCAAGACATTGTAGAACATGTAGAAGGCAAGTTTTTCGTTCACTTTGCCGAAGGCATCATTGACCTGACTTTGAAATCCGGTGTCTTTGTTTGTTTCGTCGTCGGCTGGAGGATCCGGCGCTGTTTCGGAACTCAGGCTCGCGTCGACCGTCAGCGTCTCAGTTTCCTGAGCAGCAACAAATGACCCGCTGAATATCAGCATCGAGGTAAGGATTGCTGACAGAAGAAACTGTGAGGGGAACACACAGCGCATTAAGTCTCTCCCGAGTATCAAGGGGTCAGCGTTTGCTGTTGATAGACCGCTCGTCTGAATCAGTGACAGACGCGGAAGATACTAGCAGCGGGCTTTCGACATCGGAACCTGAAGCC
>JAQBWV010000466.1 GCA_027624335.1 Planctomycetota bacterium | reverse complement strand
GCAGAGGAACGACGTTCCCATCACAACTCAACAGGGGGATTGTCGGCGGGCAGAGTAACGCGGCTGCTGTGAGGTTCGCCAGGCTCCAGTAGAACAGTATCGCCGCCACTAAAAATCGATGCCGCATTTCGTACCACCACCTCAGCCTTGCAGACGCGGTTCGATGATTTGAGTCCGCAGACAAATTCAGCAGAACAGACAGGTGAGCGGATTCGGCGTCGCGAATCACAGGTATCAGAAGTGTCAGCAGTAACGCTCGCGGGATGAGAAACAGAATCAGAGCGAACGCCATAGGCCAGACCGTCGAACGAAGCTCCGTCAGCGGGGGTTGCTGCACGGCCAGCATGAGGACCGTGCAGATGGCGAGAGTCCCGAACAGTCCTGGTAGAACGGCCACGACGAACAAGCCACCCCGCATGATTCGTTGAGGATGCCTGTTCAGCGAACTCCTGAAATCTGCCGCCATGACTTGAAGCTTTTCCGCGGCGAGCAGTGACAAGATCGCGCAGGGAGCGGAGATCGCCATCGCTGCCGTGAGATCCAGCAGCGTGGAACGAATCAGAATTTCGTTCCGCAGCACCCCCGTGATCCCGGAGAATCCGGACAGGGAGACAACCGCCAGCGGAACCACCCACAGCAGAGTAATCGCGAACACAAGAACCAGGACTCCTGGCCAACAGGTTCCGGTCAAAGGACTGTCAGCCAGTCGCCAGCGAGGCGTCTGCTGTCGAGTGTTGTTGAGAATGCAACTCATCATCGGAAACAGAATCGTCAACTGAACCAGAACCGGAAACACGAGCCAACGGACGGTTTGAACCGGATTCAGACCACTGGCCTGAGCATCAAAAAGGTACACGGTCCAGGCGGGAACCTGCAGGAGTGACGCGATCTCGAATTCCTGCATCGTGAGCAGAAACACAATGCCAAGTACCGGCAGGTGATTCAGCGTCCCGCTGTGAAATCGCATTGGCCAGTCGCGAAATCGAGCAGCTCCGGGCCGATGATCCATGAGCCGGGCACAATGAAAAGCCTCTGCAGAAACCGGCGATGCAGGCGAGCAAAGACGAACCACCGCCGCTGCCGGTAAGAACTTCAGTAATGCCAGCAGGAAATAGAAATAGTGGTTTAAAGTCGGACGGTGCAGCAGTGACAGTTCGAACGATCGATAGCTGTACCCGACAACGAGATCCGGCGCGAGCAACGGGGCAACCACCAGAATCATCCGCCAGACACGTGAAGAACCCGCTGCCTGAAGAACGAACCGGCTCAGCCACAAAGACAGTGGTACGGCCAGGCCGCCCGCGACGACGGCACGCAGCAGAGTCCAGAGAAAGGCTTCGGAAAAACTCATTGCAGATACTCGGCCTGAAGCCATTTCAGGCAGTCGGCATGAGCAATCTGTAGAGACTTCAGATCAGCTCCTTCAGCGGCCCACTCACGCAGCCGCTTCATTTCTTTCGGCATGGAATCATCATCGACGGGGCCGAGAGGAATCTGCCTCGAACCGGATTGTGCCAGTCGAGTCTCGACTTCCTCCGAGAGAAGGTAATTGACAAGTTCCTGCGCCATCTCCAGCCGTCGTGTGCCTTTGACGATGGCCACCGAATTCGGAATGCAGATCGACTTCCCCGACTCAAGTCGCACCGGCAACATCTCGACAGGCTTCCCATCATCGACCGCCAGAAAGTAGTCGTCGGAGTCGGTCCACCCGAAATCGCACCGACCGCTGGCGACCAGATCTTTCACGACCGAATTTCCATTGACCTCCAGAAGTCCGCGATCCCGCTGGTTGCGATGCATGTCCGGAAGCTTGTCTGGTCCGAGTTCCCGCCAGAGCGCGGCGTACTGAGTCAGCGTTGTGCCGAACAGCGGTTTGGCAATCGCCACTCGCGACAGGTCACCCGAACGACCTCCCGTCAGTCGGACCTTAATCGCTTCAGGAGTTGGCGCCAGCTGTTCCGTGTTGACGATGAAGACCCGGAGTCGAGCTGCAAAGCCCGTCCAGCTACCGTCGGCGGCTTTGAACGCGGCAGGAATTCTCTCGAAGCCGGCACCTCGATACGGCTGGAGCATCCCACGCTGCTGCAACTTCATTGTGCCGAGGACTTCATTATTCCAGAAGACATCGCATTGCGGACTGTCACGTTCGGCAATCAGCAGATTGATCAGTCCGATTGACTTTGTCGCTTCCGTGTCGAAGCGAATCACCAGTGGAATGCCGTATTTCCGCTCGAACTCTCGCAATATCTGCTCGGAATAGATCGAGTCATGAGAGCAGTACACGACGAGAGCTTCGCGAGTCGCACCGCTACTCCAGGAAAGCATTGTAAGCAGGCCGAGGCACAGCAACGTCGCGGCTGTCGCAAGCCACGAGTCCTTACGGAGTGCCATCGGGAGCCTCTTTGGCAACTGGCGAAGAACGTCCTGCCGCTGAAGTGTCTGACGAACTCTCATCATTGTCCGAGCGAGAATCCTGCGACTTAAGCGCGTCGAAGTAAGCTCGGATTCCCGAGACATAACCGGGCGGGATCTCTTCCACCTCGATGGCCGTGTCGATTCTTTGCTGCAGACTTTTTACAAGCAGCCGGTACTCCTGCGAGCTGCTGCCCGCCTCGCTCAGTCCTGTTCGACGCAGCAGCAACAGCCGACGCCCGGGTTCAATGAGCAGTGTCTCGCGCTCGCTGCGAAACGCTGTTTCAACGGCATCGTTCTCAGGCTGAATGCGCGGACGACCGGGTGTCCCTGCCGCGTCTGAACCCCGTCGCGGGCTGCGTGCCTCCCCTTCTGATGCAGTACCGGACTCTGCGGCTGAATCGGAACTCGCGTCCTCGTTA
>JAQBWV010000132.1 GCA_027624335.1 Planctomycetota bacterium | reverse complement strand
CAACAGCCTGTTGAATTGACGAGTGGATTTCATTTCCGTGTGCCAATGGCTCTGCCAGTGTGGATTTTCCCGCGGCGTACAAAATCAAAATTGGGAAGAACACTGGCTGAGCCAGTGGCACACTTCTCAACCTACCGGAACGAAACCACTCGCGCCGCGCCGTACTGGTTGCAGGCAACAACTGCCATCCACGGCTTCCGACGACGCGGTTCGCGTTAAGCTGGGCAATTTGAAGGGAGTCTCGGACGTCTTTCCGGTCCGGTCAGTCAAAGTTTTCCGGTTGCACCGATCGTAATGAATTCTCCGGTCGCGAAATGCTGATCAATAGGTAGCACGGTCATGCCGTTGCGCAGTGTCGGTTCACGATTCGGGTGTAGACGAATGCCTGGCTTCGAAATCGCGGTGAGCAACAGGGCACCGAGCTGACGGGAATTCGGAAGATGGACCTTTCGAAGACTCGCTCGATCACCATTGAGATTTCATGAGAAGCTGCTGTGAAGTCGTAATCTGGCGAAGTGATGATCGGCATGAAATTGCTGTTCGACCTGGTTGATTACGGATCGCACGGCAGGCGGAAGTTTCTTCCGAACAATTCTCCTTTCCAGGGATGGTACGATGCAGTTTCAGACGTGGCTGGAAGCCCTTCGACTCCGCGCCCGTAAGACCCCTCAGCGCAGTGCCGCTGCTCGCCGGAAAGCTTCCCGGCAGCGTCCGGTCGAGGCACTCGAGGAGCGGGCGTTGTTGAGTGTCAGTTCGCTCATCATCAACGGGGAGCTGAGTATTTTCTCCAATGCTGATGACTCGATCGCTGTTCGAACAAACCCGATCGACGGAGTCACGCTGCAGGTCATCGAAAATGGCTTGCCGTCGTCGACGCTGGGTAGCGTCCCCGTATCCAGTGTGTCGTCGATCAGGATTCAAGGTGGCAGCGGGGCGAACTCGATCGACCTCAGCGGCGTGAGTTCCGCTCAATTTACCAACCTGACCAGCGTGTATGTCAGCGGTGGAGACGACAACGACACGATCCTCGGAACGATCGACCTGAACGATTCAATTATCGGCGGCGACGGTAACGATGTGATCGTTGCCGGCGCGGGTGCTACCAGCATCGACGGCGGCGACGGCAACGACACGATCTCTGCTGGAGCAGGTAACGACACGATAGAGGGCGGCGACGGTCACGACATGATCACCGCCGGACCGGGGAACGACTCCGTCATGGCTGGTGACGGTCAGGACACGGTCAATGGCGACGACGGCGACGACACGATCGACGCTGGTGACGGCGACGACCTGATCAACGGCAATGGTGGCAATGACGTGATCAACGGCGGTTTCGGTGTAGACATGCTGATGGGTGATGCTGGAGATGACACAGTGTTTGGTGGTGCCGGTCGAGACACCATCGGCGGCGGTACCGGCGATGACAGCCTGGTGGGGAACTCGCAGGCCGACATCATCAATGGTGATGCGGGGAACGACTCGATCTCCGGCAGTTCCGGTGACGACCTGCTGAACGGCGGCGACGGCGACGACTTCGTCAACGGACAAGGCGGTGCCGACACGATTTCGGGAGATGCTGGAAACGATTACGCACTCGGCGGTGGTGGCAATGACCTTGTGTCGGGTGGTGAAGGCGATGACACGCTGGTCGGAAACGGTGGATCTGACACGCTGCGGGGCGACAATGGGTCTGACAGTTTGCTGGGTGGAGACGGCTCAGACCGGCTCGAAGCTGATTCGGTACGAGTCGACCCGACTCCGGATCCGTTCCAGTCGCGACTGTTCGCGCTCGCTCTGGATGGCAACAGTCAGATCGTCGAGCTTGATCCGGAGACGGGCAGTGAATTGTTCCGCTTCAGCGCTCCGGAAGCGTTCAGTGGAACTTCGGACGGGCTCGCTTTCGATGGAACCAGCCTGTTCTACCTCAACGGATCAGGCACAGACACGCTGTACCAGATCGACCCGGCCAGTCAATTGGTTACCGATGCCGATCCGATTGCAGTCGGTTCGGGTTCGTACGACGGATTGGCGATTGTCGGCGGACTGGTTTATATCCTCGATGTCAACGCGGTCGACATTCATGTGTTTGACCCATCGACTGACGCGATCGTCAACACGCTCAATATCAATACCGTAAATCCAACAGTGTCTGTACTGATCGGCGGACTTGCCGGCGCGGCAAATCCGGACCGAATCATCGCCACCGAAACAGGTGGCAGTCGGATTCATGAGATCGATCCGCTGACCGGAGTGATCACCAGCAGCTTCACTCCTGGCACTCTCGGTGCCGGGCAGTACTTTGGAGCGGCAGTGGTCAACCGTGAGATTTATCTCGGGTCAGGAACGCAGAACAACTTCGACGTGTTCTCGCGTCAGGGCATCTTCCTGCGAAGTGTGTCGCTGCCGTACAGCGTTTCGGGTCTCGGTGGTGACGACATCGGGACGACACCCATCATCCCTGGCCAGACGCCGCAGTCGACCTTCAACATCGACGTCCGCTTTACCGGACTGTTTACTCCAAGTCAGCAGGCGGCCTTCAGTGCTGCGGCGGAGCGGTGGGAGCAGATCATCGTCGGTGACGTGCCGGACGTGTTTGTTCCGGGGATCGGACAGGTTGACGACATCGTCATTGAATTCCGATCCAGTGCGATTGATGGCCCTGGAGGCATTCTCGGCCAGACAGCGGTCGTCTCGCAGCGAGTCGTCACGAACCTGCCATCGGCGGCCTACATCGAACTGGATAGTGCTGACGTAGCGGCCCTTGAAAGTACCGGGCAGCTCAGCATTACCGTGCTCCATGAGATCGCTCATGCTCTGGGGTTCGGAACGATCTGGGACGATCTGGGCCTCGTCAGCGGAGTCGGCGGAGCCAATCCTCAGTTCCTGGGCCAAATGTCAATTCAGGAATACAACCTGCGATTCGGGACCAACTCAACCGGCGTTCCTGTCGAAAACACCGGCGGTGTCGGCACAGCGGACACTCACTGGCGTGAGTCCGTTCTTACCACAGAACTGATGACAGGCTTCCTCGACGCAGGAGTAGCAAACCCGATCACTCGCCTGACCGTCGCTCAGTTTGCGGACCTGGGGTACCAGGTTGACTTCACGGCAGCAGACACGCTGAATTTGACTTCGTCGTTCACATCCAGCTTCTATCAGCAGGAACAACGAATCAATGGTCGTCTGGCAGGAGGATTCGCCGAGCTGGGAACCAGTGGATCGCTGTCGGAAATCGAAGAGGAACAGAACCTTCAGTCCACACTGATTACCAACTCTTACGTCCAGGGAAAAACACGAGTTCTGAACGTGAGCCCGCTGATGGTGATTCCTGGTCTCGACCCAACGAAGGCACAGTCGTTCACCGCCGCAGAGGCCGAAGCATTCCTCACCGCGAGCAATAACCTGAAATCGCAACCTGCGCCGACCCGGTTGGTCGTTACAGAAATCGAACCCAACAATGCGCTGGCCACAGCTCTCGACATTGACGACCTGGGCTTCTCGCGCGAGTTCGACCCAAACATCGGAGACTCCAGCGGGATCAACACATCAACGACGATTCCTCATCTGTCAATCCAGGGGACCGGTGACGGGACGTTCGATTTCTATTCGTTCGACATTTCGAACATCGGTGACCGTGCAATCTTCGACATCGATTTTGGTCGAAACGTTTCCAACGCTGGCGTAACGAATGGCGACTCCTTCGATGCTCAGCTGTATCTGTTTAACAGTGCGGGACTTGTTTTGACCTCGCAAATGGCCGGTGATGACAGCGGAATAATCGATCCGGGTTCCGTTAACACGGCTGATTCCCTGCTGGAGTTCACCTTCGCAACGCCGGGCACTTACATCATCGGTGTGGCACGCTTCGGAGACCAGCCAACGAACGGCGGAATCACCGGACAGGGTATTCCCATCGCTGCTGACTACACCCTGCAGGTATCGATTCAGAATCACCTGACCTCGACAGGGACAACGCCGACCGGGACTCCGACACCCGTCTTTGGTGACGTCCTGATCGGCGGAACGGGAGACGGGATCGGGAACGGCGACCTCTTCTTTGGCTCACCAGGCGACGACCTGATCGTTGGCAGCAACGAAAATGATACGATCTTTGCCGGCGACGGCATGGACTCGATCTTTGCCGGATCGGGCAACGACCTGATTTACGGAGAGGGCGGAGACGACACAATCCGAGGCAACGGTGGTTCGGACACCATCGACGCAGGATTTGGCGACGACCTGGTGACGTGGAATCTGAACGATGGCAATGATTCGATTCTGGCAACGGATGGTCTCGACACCATCGACATCAATGGAACTGCCGAAAACGACACATTCAGGATCTCGGGTGTCGGCACTGTTCTGCAGGTTGCCTATGACCAGCTTGACCCGCTGGCCGATCCGATCATCTCGATCGAAAGCGGAACACGGATCGTCAACATCAATGGCCTGGCGGGTAATGACACATTCAACTTCTCGTCCACCGACCGAGTCAGCGAACTTCTGCTGAACGTCAATGGTGGTGCCGGTCAGGACCGCTACAACGCGAACGGCGTCGACCTGTCCGGCATTCGGGTGGCGTTCAACGGAGGCGACGGCAACGACACCATCATGGGCAGTAATTCGTCCGAGACCATCGTTGGTGGAACCGGGAATGACTTCATTAATGGTGGCGGCGGAGACGACTCGCTGGACGGCGGCAAGGGAGATGACACACTGACCGGAGGCGACGGTAATGACACACTCCGCGGTGGCGTGGGCATTGATGTCCTGAACGGGGGCGACGGTAACGACTCGCTCGACGGCGACCTCAATAATGACACGATCAACGGTGATGCCGGTGACGATTCAGTGGACGGCGGAGAAGGCAATGATTCCATCACCGGTGGTGATGGAAACGACACGCTGCTGGGATCTGACGGCGACGACACGCTTGAAGGCATGACCGGTAACGACTTCCTGGTCGGCGGCTCGGACAACGATTCCATCACAGGCGACGTCGGTGACGACACCCTGCGTGGCGGCGACGGCGACGACATGATCTTTGGCGATGCGGGCAGCGACATCATCAACGGCGGAGACGGTCAGGACTCGATCTTCGGCGGCGACGATGAGGACACGATTACCGGTGGTGATGGTGACGACTTCGTGCAGGGTCAGGGGGGAATCGACATCCTGCTGGGTGGTGACGGTAACGACACCATCGGCGGCGGCGGCGGACAGGATGTTCTGCTGGGCGGCGACGGAGACGACTCCCTGAACGGCAACTCAGGAACCGACATTCTGGCTGGCAATCAGGGCGACGACAACGTCGCCAATCCGACCGGAGCCGACACGATCAACGAGTCGTATGTTCTCGATCCAGCGATCCGGGCGAAGCTGGAAATACTGCCGCCGACCGCCTGACCAACGAGCCAGAGCCATGACCGTGTGGCAGACAGACTGAGGGGGGAGCACAGCGGACACCGGCCTGTCGGTGTCCGCTGTGAGTTTTTCCGCCTGTTGTCAAACCCGCAGGCGCCGTCGACGCTGACGGACCGCCCGACGGTTCTTCCGAGTACCAATGCGAGTCGGTACACTCCCCGCCTGCGGAAGAGGCGGCTGAATTCTGACTGTAAGATTCCCACTGACAATACCGGCTGAAATCCCATGCTCGATCTTCACTTCATCTGTGATAACGCGGACCTTGTCGCCGAAAACTGCCGCAACCGCGGTGTCGACATCGACGTCCTTCGCGTCGTTGAACTGCGACACCAGCGAGGCGACCTCCAGCAACGAGGCGACACTCTACGGAGCGAACAGAAGTCCGTCTCGAAGCAGACTGGCCAGGCGAAAAGTGCCCAGGAGCGCGACCCGCTGATTGCTCGTGGTAAGGAGCTGCGAGCGGAAGTCGCGGCGGCGGAAGAAGGACTCGCTACGGTCCAATGCGAACTCGACGATCTGGTGATGCAGATTCCGAACCTGTCGCACCCGGACGCTCCGGTCGGCAAGATCGACAAGGAGAACATCGAAGTTCGCCGCGTTGGTGAGCTGCCGAAGTTCGATTTCAAGCCGCTCGATCATGTCGATCTCGCCGCGAAGCACGACCTGATCGATTTCGAAGGGGGAGCGCGCGTCGCGGGATCCGGTTTCTATTTCCTGAAAAACGAAGCGGTGTTTCTGGAAATGGCGCTCATCCAGTTTGCCATGGAGAAACTTCGCGACGAAGGCTTCACCGTTCATTCGACGCCGGACCTCGCTCGTCAGGAAGTTTTACAGGGCACCGGTTACAACCCGCGCGGCGAAGAGACACAGATCTACTCGATCGCCAACACCGACCTCAGCCTGGTCGCAACGGCGGAGATTCCGCTGGGTGGACTGCTGAAGGACCAGATCATCGAACTCGACAAGCTGCCGCTGAAATACGCTGGCGTTTCTCACTGCTTCCGCACGGAAGCCGGTGCGGCTGGTAAGGCATCTCGCGGCATCTATCGAGTCCACCAGTTCAGCAAAGTCGAAATCTTCGGCTTCACCGCGCCGGACCTTGCAGCGTCAAACGTGTTTCACGACGAGATTATTCGAATTGAAGAAGAGATTTTTCAGGCACTTGGTATCCCCTATCGTGTTGTGGATACCTGCACGGGAGACCTCGGTGGTCCGGCCTACCGAAAATTCGACCTTGAGGCCTGGATGCCTGGACGAGGAGACGAGGGCGAGTTCGGCGAAGTCACGTCCGCTTCAAACTGCACCGACTACCAGGCAAGAAGACTCGGCATCCGAACTCGCGTACCCGATAGAAAGGGCACGCAGTTCGTCCACACGTTGAACGGAACAGCGGTCGCGGTTTCACGAGCGCTGGTCGCCATCCTCGAAAACTACCAGCGAGCGGACGGGACGATCGGCATCCCGGAAGTCCTCCAGAAATGGGTCGGCCGCGAGCAGATTGGCTGAGCCGATTCAGTTCAAGTTTTTCAACCACGAAAGACACCAAATACACGAAAAGTGTCAGGTTAGAATTCTTTTTCGCGTATTTCGTGGTTCCAATTCGTCAGCCCTGAGTTTCCTTGAGAATTTATCATGCGAATTGCCTATCTGGACTGCTCCACGGGAATCGCTGGCGACATGACTCTGGCGGCGTTGATCGATGCCGGAGCCGACGAAGGCGTTATCCGGGCGGGCATTGATTCGCTGGGTCTCGAAGGCGTCGTGCTGAAAACCGAGACCGTGGTCAAAGGCGGATTTCGTTCGACGTACGTGACGGTCGAACATCCCGAACAGCACGCTCATCGACACCTGTCGGACATTCATGAGATTCTCGACCGGGCTGACGCGATCACCGACAGCCAGAAGTCGATCGCGCGGGAAATCTTCCTCGCCGTCGCTCAGGCTGAAGCGAAGGTGCATGGCTCGACGGTCGAGAAAGTTCACTTTCACGAAGTGGGAGCCATCGACTCGATCGTCGACATCGTCGGCGTCGCGATGGGGTTCGACCTGCTGGGCATCGACCAGGTTTACTGCAGCTACATTCCGACCGGAAACGGCAAGGTCAAAATCGATCACGGCGTGTGCCCGATTCCGACGCCTGGCACGGCCGAACTTCTAAAGGGCATTCCGCTGGCGAACGTGCCGATCGAGGCCGAACTGACAACGCCGACCGGAGCGGCCATCGTGAAAACGCTGGTTGACCACTTTTCGCCATCACTGCCGGCGATGACGGTCGAGCAGATCGGATACGGTGCCGGCACAAAAGATTTCCCCAGCAGGGCCAATATCCTGCGACTGTTCGTCGGAACGGGTGTCGCCTCACCGGGTTTTGATCAGGTGTACCTGCTGGAGACGAATCTCGACGATATCTCCGGGGAAATCATTGGTTACGCCAGGCAGAAGCTGCTGGATGAGGGGGCACTCGATGTATTCAGTATGGCCATTCAGATGAAGAAGGAACGCCCTGGAGTGCTGCTCAGCGTGATCTGTCGACCAGACCAGATCGAAGCGATGGAAACAATCCTCTTCCACGAAACCGGCACTTTTGGTATCCGACGCCAGTTGATTGAGCGTTCCAAACGGCTGAGAGAGTCCGTCACGATCGATTCCGACTGGGGACCGATCGAGGGAAAACTCGGCTGGAGGGAAGGCGAGCCGGCGATCTTCACTCCGGAATTCGAATCCTGCGCGAGAGTCGCTCAGAAACAGGGGCTGCCTCTGCGGGAAGTCTACCGCACCATCGAGTCCTGGTATCAGCAGGCGGAAATGGACGAAGACGACGAACCACACGACCACGACCACGACTCGCCCGGTGCCCATTCACACGACCACGACCATGATCACCGGCATGACCATGACCATTCGCATGACCACAGCCACGATCATGATCACGACCACGACCACGACCACGACCATAACCACGATCACGACGGCGACCACACGTAACAGGAACTCACTCGTTCCCGCGTTATCTGTGGGAACGGAAGTAATCCTGATCACACAGGAAAAGCACGCATCTGACGCAAAGTCGCAGAGACGCAGAGTTTTGCAAGGGGAGACCATTACCAAAGCAGGGTTGCCCTAAGGGGTTTTGCTGTCTTGCCTGACAAACTCTTTGCGTTCCTTTGCGGCTTCGCGACTTTGCGTCAGACCTTAATCTGGAAATGCCGACGCTGATGATTAGCGGAAATCAGTGTTCAGAAATCAGTTGACTCGATTAATGACACCGTCATGGATGACGAAATATGCTGAATTCAATTCTTGGCGACATGCACCCGTTTGTAGTCGTCCTGTTGGTCATCGCGTTCGGCTTCACAATGCGACGAGCCGCGCACCGTCGTTGGCGCGGGCGTCGCTATGATCCAATTGGCGAAGCAACCAGAGAGCTGGCGACCCGGCAAGCCACGTCCGCTGCTCAGCTCACAAAACACGAAGTGGAACTGCACGATATCGCTCGCGTCGCAGAAGCAAAGCTGCAGACACGGCTGGCGGTGATGGACGAAATGGTCTCGCAGGCCGACCGGGAAATTCGACGTCTGGAATCGATGCTGGAGGAGATCCGCGACATCCCGACGCCCAGGCTGGCTGAATTTCGGACGGACAATGCTGTTGAGGATGACGCTGAATCTTTCGACAATTCGCCTGTGGAACCGGACCAGTTCATTCGTCTGCTTCGTCAGTCCGGTTATAACCCGCAGGAAATTGCCAACGCGACAAAACGCCCGCTGGCCGACATCCGACGAATTCTCGGCGAGCCTGACGACGGGCAGTCAGAAGCTGCCTGATTGAATATTCAGAGCAAGCAGCCTTCTGACGCAAAGACGCAGAGCAACGCAATGAGTGTTCATCTCTTAACTCCTGCATCTGAAAGTTTCGAAACGCAAAATCACTGGTATCAATTGCTCAGCTCTTTGCGTGTCTTAGCGGCTTTGCGACTTTGCGACTTTGCGTCCGATTACGAAAGAGTAGATGCTCATTTTGAGTAATTAGAACCAGACCGTGATCAAAGTCCTTTTTCTGATACCGACTCTAGACCGCTCTGGTGCCGAAAAGCAGCTCACGCTGCTGGCCACCGGTTTGCCGCGAGATGAGTTCGATGTCGAAGTCGTCGCGTTGACTCGCAGCGGACCTTACGAAGAACAACTGCGGTCTGCCGGGATCCCGCTGACGATCATTGGTAAGCGGTGGAAGTTCGATCCGTTCGCAGTGCGACGTCTGCAAAAGTTGATCGCCGACAGGAACCCGGACATTCTGCATACCTGGTTGTTTGCCGCGAATGCCTACGGACGGCTGGCCGTCGGAAGACACCCCACGATGAAAGTGGTTGTTTCGGAGCGTTGCGTCGACTCGTGGAAAGCCGACTGGCAACTCTGGTTCGATCGGAAACTGGCACCGCGAACAGCCCGGCTGATCGGCAACTCGCAGGCCGTCGCCGATTTCTACGCAGAACTCGGCTTTCCTCGCGATCGGCTGCTCGTCATTCCAAACGGGATCGAAGCGTCGGCGGGTTCAACCCGAACACGGCAATCAGTCTGCGACGAATTCGACATTCCGATTGATTCGAAGATCGTCGGCTGCGTCGGAAGACTTGCTCCGCAGAAGCGTCTGACAGACGTGATCTGGGCGTTCGAATTGCTGCAGAGCCTGCAACCCAGTTCGCGACTGTTGATCATCGGCGACGGCCCACAACGGAAACAGGTCGAGCAATTTGCCCGCAATTTGCGTCTGACGGACGTCGTGCGGTTCGCGGGTCACCGGTCTGATGTTGCGAACATATTGCCTCACATGGACGTGTTCTGGCTGGCGAGCGATTTCGAAGGGCAGTCCAACAGTTTGATGGAAGCGATGTCTGCCGGCGTGCCGGTCGTCGTCAGCGACATCGCTCCGAACCTCGAACTGGTCGAGCACGAAAACACCGGACTCGTCGTTCCTGTCGGAGATCGCCCGGCGTTCACTCGCGCGTGTGATCGGCTGATCAAAGATGCGTCGCTGGCTGATTCGCTGGGCAAGGCGGCAAAAGATTACATTGTGCGAGAGCACTCTTTCGAAAAAGCAGTCGCCGCTCACGTCAAGCTTTACCGAGCTCTGGTCGGTCAGTCGAAAGTTGACCCCACAGCAGGCTGAAGATGTGGCGGCATTCACAGACGAAATAAGAGAGTCACGGATTTTCACGGATAAACACTTCGGTCGAAAGTTCAAAACACCGCAGCGTGAAATGAGTATCCCGCGTGAAGCTGAAACGGTTGCCCGAAGACTTTCAGGTTGACGAACTTTCGCAGGTCACACCGACCACCGGTCCGTTTGCGCTGTACCGGTTGACGAAACAGTCGATCGGAACTCCCGAAGCGATCAACGCTGTCATTGATCGCTGGAAAATCCCCAGGCGTCGCATCAGCTATGGCGGCTTGAAAGACCGGCACGCGCTGACTTCGCAATTCGTCACCGTGCATCATGGTCCGAAGAAGCCGCTTTCGCAGAAGTCGTTCGAGATGGAGTATCTCGGACAGGTGAATCAACCATTCACGGCCGAAGAGATCGACGGCAACCGTTTCACGATCGTCCTGCGTGACTTGACGGCGGCGGACGTCGAGCAGGCACAGTCCGCGGCGGAAGCAGTGCGACGCGATGGTCTGCCGAATTACTTCGATGATCAACGGTTCGGCTCGCTGGGGTTCTCGGGCGAATGGATCGGGCGATCCTGGTGTCTGGGCGACTGGGAAAGAACGCTCTGGCTGGCGCTGGCCGATCCGCACCCCGACGATCGATCAGACGAAAAGAAGCAGAAGACCATTCTGCGGGAGCTGTGGGGTCGCTGGACCGAGTGCAAACAGGCGCTTGATCGTTCACACCGACGCAGCATCGTGACGTTTCTCGCGGACAAGGAGTCGTCCGGCAAGCTGATTGATTTCCGGGGCGCCTTCTGCAACATCAACGTCGATCTGCGAGGCCTCTACCTGTCTGCGTTTCAAAGTGCTCTCTGGAACCGCATGCTGCATCGCCGCCTGCAGGAGAACGCGGAACCAGGTTCGGTGATTCCGTTCGAACTGAAAAGCGGTCCTGCCTGCTTTGTGACCTCGTTGAGCACTCTGTCCGAAGCCGTGCCGCTGGAAGACGAACTACCGCTTCCTTCCGCGCGGGGAAAGTTCGAAGAAGGCCCGACGCTGGACTTGATCAACTCGGTCGTCGCCGAAGCAGGTCTTGAGAAACGTCAGCTCCGAGTCAAGTACCCGCGCGACAGCTTCTTCTCGAAGTCGAGTCGCAAAACAATCATCGAAGTACCGGAACTGGAATTCGATGCTTCCGACGACGAACTCTACCCCAACCGCCAGAAGGTCTTGCTGGCCTTCGACCTTCCCCGCGGCAGCTACGCGACGATCCTGGTGAAACGACTGACGATCGCCCGCGAGTAGTATCAACGAAATCGATGGCGAGCCGTGTGCCGTAAGGCCACGGGCATCGAATAATCGCGTCTGCCCGCATTCTTACGGCGCGCCGCTCGCCAATGCTGGAAGAGCGACTACGTCGGTTCTACCGTTTTCCCTCATGAGGCTTGCCGGTCTTAGGTTTGGCCGGTGCGAAGTTCTGGCCGGTCTTCTGCTGACCGATTTTCTTCTGCAGATGCCCGAATTTCGTGGCGGGTTTGCGGGTAGTTCGGTGTTGTTTTCCAGACATCCTGCGGCGGACCTCACCATCGAATTATCTTTGCAAGACTCGTCAATCCCGCTCTGACTGCATTCTGGACGTTAATCTGAACACGATCCCTTGCGCGAGTCTGACGGCGGTTTCATAAATCATGCGTCGCGCAGTTCCCCGTTGGGAATTCTGTTCTGTATACTCCCCCCGAACAATTTGAGACGCGGCCACCAGTCGGTCCGTCACACTTCACGAAGTTTAACACACTCAGGGTGCGATCCGGATGCCTGATCTCGAAGTGTCGAAGCCGTCAAAGATTCTCATCGCCGACGACAACGAGCAGAACTGTGAACTCCTCGAAGCCTACCTGGCGGGCGAGGATTATGAAATTGCCATGGCCTTCGACGGTCAGGAAACAATCGACCAGGTCGCCGCATTTCAGCCGGACATCATCCTGCTGGACATTATGATGCCTCGCATGAGCGGTTACGAAGTCTGTGAGCAGCTCAAGAACGCCCCGGAAACGACTAACATCCCGATTCTCATGGTCACCGCCCTGAACGAAATGGGAGACATTGAAAAGGCCGTCAACGCTGGCTGCGATGACTTCCTCACCAAACCCGTCAACCGGCTGGAACTCACGACGCGGGTCAAATCGCTGCTCCGAGTTCGCCATTTGACCAACGAACGTGACCGCCTGCTGGCCTACCTGCGAGAAGTCGACCAGACTGAGTCGCAACGGGGCGTCGCCGAGTGACCGAGTCTGACGAGCCGGTCCGGCACCGGCTGATCGGCCTGGGCGAAGTTCTGTGGGATTGTTTTCCGGATGGCCAGAGGCCGGGTGGTGCAACGTCGAATGTCGCCTTTCATGCGACTCAGTTGGACTGCGAAGGTTTTGTCGTATCGCGAGTGGGCGACGACGAACGCGGACGCGAACTCGTCAGCTATCTGACAAGACAGGGCCTGAACGTCAACGGAATTCAGCGGGACCGCGACGAACCAACTGGTCGGGTGACTGTTGAAATCACCGGCGCAGGCCAGCACGAATTCATCATCCACGAAGACGTCGCGTGGGATCGGCTGGAGTTTACACCTTCGTTGCAGCAGTTGATGGCCACCGCCGATGCGGTCTGCTTTGGAACACTGGCTCAACGATGTCCAGCCAGTCGGGAAACGATTCAGCGTTGTCTGTTCGAGACTGGCGTCGACTGTCTGATCGTTTTCGACGTGAATATCCGGCAGCACTTTTACGATCGCATCGTGATCGAGCGTTCGCTGCAGGCGGCGGACATCGTCAAGCTGAACGACGCTGAGGCCGAGTTGCTGACGGACCTGCTGGAACTGCCAGGCGGCACCGCAGCAGATCTTGCTGCCGGGATTCGCGATCAATTTGGAGTCGACCTTGTCTGTATCACACGAGGCGATGCGGGTTGCACGTTGTCCGCTGCTTCTGAAACGGTCAGCGTTCCGGGGGTGAAGATCGACGTTGTCGACACGGTCGGAGCGGGAGACGCGTTCACGGCAGCGTTGATCATTTCGCGACTCGAAGGCTGGCCGCTGGTAGCTTCGGCAGAGTTTGCCAACCGCGTCGGAGCACTGGTTGCCAGCCACGCAGGTGCCATGCCGGTGTTAGTGGAAGAGTTCCAGCAACTTCGAAACGATTACAAACCCGAGTGATATCCGGTGGCGCCGGTCGCACCCTGCGGATCGAAATCACTTCACCAGACCGGCGACTCTCTGAAGCAGTTGCTTCGACTCCGTCTCACCGATCGGCGGCGACCTTCCAATCGCGGATCGTCCGAGCCCGACGAGTTTTCACGCGATGTCCGTCGACGCGTCGATCCGTCCCGTTTGCTGTCATGAATCCAGCTGTCTGAGTCGGGCAGGGATATGATTCGACCCTCATCGTGTTTCCCGAAAGCAGAAAAGGAACGAACCGGGGCCGTTGAAACCAGCGAGGGCATCTTCGAAGATGCCCGCCCGCTTCAGTACGCCTTTAAGCTGTTTCTGAATTTTCCAGAAACTGACCCACGGAAACCTTGTGGCGTCGCGCGGGCTGCCAGGAACAAACCACTTCACCTCTCAATGAACGAAAAACGAATGTCCGATACTCCCGATCAGAACAGCACTCCCGACACTGCACCACAAAGGAAAAAGCCCGA
Source organism: Planctomycetota bacterium (assembly GCA_027624335.1). Classification (GTDB taxonomy): domain Bacteria; phylum Planctomycetota; class Planctomycetia; order Planctomycetales; family Planctomycetaceae; genus JABMPE01. The sequence goes on along the minus strand of JAQBWV010000132.1, from coordinate 4,126 downwards.
CCGTTTTGAAGTCGCCCGGCTGGTCAAACTCGAACAGATCGAAGCACTCGGACACGATCCCTGGGGACAGCGGTTCGACGACCATATCAGCATCAAAGATGCGCGCGACAAGTCTCCGGATGAAAACGGGGCCCTGGGCGAGAAAGTCCGAATCGCGGGTCGGGTGATGACGCGCCGCAAGCAAGGCAAACTGCGGTTTTTCAATGTGAAGGACTGGAGCGGTGAAATCCAGCTTCTATTCAGTCGCGGTGATCTTGCCGAAGAGCAATGGTCGCTGATGGGTGCTCTCGATCTCGGCGACATCGTTGGCATCGATGGATTCATGAAGCGAACCGACAGCGGCGAAATTTCGATCTTCGTCGAGACTCTGACGGTGCTCTGTAAGTCGCTCGCTCCGCCGCCGGAGAAATTTCACGGTGCCAAAGATATCGAACTGCTGCTGCGGCAGCGTTACATCGACCTCATTTACAGCGAAGGCGTGCTGGAACGAATGCTCAAGCGTACTGAGATCATCGCCACGGTTCGCAGCACGCTGCGTTCCAACGGCTTCGTTGAAGCGGAAACGCCGGTGTTACACGCGATCGCCGGCGGAGCAGCCGCGCGACCGTTTACAACGCATCACAACGCCCTGGACATCAATCTTTACCTGCGCATCGCGTTGGAACTGCATCTCAAACGCCTGATGGTTGGAGGAGTCGAGCGCGTCTACGAGATCGGTCGCGTGTTCCGGAACGAGGGCATTGACGCCACTCATAACCCGGAATTCACGATGATCGAAATCTACCAGGCATACGGTAACTACGAGTCGATGATGGATCTGACCGAGCAGATTTTCTGCAACTGTGTGAAATCCGTCAGCGACTCAATGGTGCTCCCCTGGGATGACAAACAAATCGATTTCACCGCCCCATGGCCGCGGCGGAAATATGGCGACCTGTTCAAGGAACACGCCGGTATCGAGATGTCTGATCAGACTGGTGTCGTCGAGCTGGCGAAGTCGCTTGGTCTGGAAACCGCAGGCGTCCATCACGACGTACTGGTCAACGGAATCTTCGAGGAGAAGGTGGAAGACTCGCTGGTGGGGCCGGTCTTCGTGATTGACTATCCGGCATCGATCTGCCCGTTGACCAAGAGAAAACGTGATAACCCTGACATTGCCGAGCGGTTCGAGTTATTCATTCACGGAATGGAACTGGCCAACGCCTATACCGAACTGAACGATCCGCGACTGCAGGAAGACCTGTTCCTGACGCAGCTGGATGGCATGTCAGAAGAGGACTCGATGGCAACCATGGATCACGATTTCGTCCAGGCACTGAAAGTCGGCATGCCTCCGGCCGGCGGTCTGGGAATCGGCATCGACCGCATGATCATGCTTATGACAAACAGCCGGAGTATTCGAGACGTCATCTACTTCCCGTTGCTGCGCCCGGAGAATTGACCGTCCAGGTGAAAGCTTAATCGCAACAGTCGCAGAGGATAAAAACGCAGCGAGGCGAGAGAGTTCTCTTTATGCTCCGCGAGCTCAACGAATTGAAACTCAGCGCGCTCGGCGAATTTTACGACAGAACATCTATTCCTCTGACACTCTGAGGCGGTTTTGATGCGCGAATTTTCGACCGAACTGCTGTTCCGACCGGAAACGGAGCAGCTTCGATTTCTGCCCGAAGGTCCGTATCCATACGGACCGGATCGTCTGAGCTGGGTCGCCATTCAGCACGGAGCCTCTGCGACATCCGGGTCGCTTAACCTGTTCGATTTCGAATCAGGGACGAATCAGTCGTTCGACGTACCTGGCCGACCGGGCTTTGCGTTTCCAACCAATCGCGAGGGTGTGTTCGTCACCGGGATGGAGCGGCGGATCGGGTTGTTCGACATGAAGACGTCGTCGTTCAAACCGCTGGGAGATCCGGTCGAAAGCGACGTCCGGGGAACCGTCATCAACGACGCGGTTGTATTTTCCGGAGGGCTGATCTTTGGTTGTAAGGATCTGAAGTTTGCTGAGGCCAAGGCAGGTCTCTACCTGTGGCGGCGTTCGGACTGGCGGACGATCCGTCTGCGGAATGATCAGACCTGCTCGAATGGCAAAGTTGTGTTCGGCGATGGCGAACGAGTCACACTGCTCGACATCGACACGCCTGCGAAAACCGTGATGCGGTACGAATTCGACGTCACGGACGGCAGACTCTCGCCACCGGAGATCGTCGTAGACCTGCGCGACAGAGATGTGTTTCCTGATGGAATGATCGCAACTCCGGACGGCAACGGAGTCATCATCGCCTTTTACAATCCTGCGGACGCGGAGTTCGGCGAGGCCAGGCAATATTCGCTGTCGACCGGGCAGGCGGAAGCGGTGTGGCGAACCGCCCGATCACCACGTGTCACGTGTCCGCAACTCGTCGAACGCAATGGTCGAATTCAACTCGTTCTGACAACCGCCGACGAAGGCATGACGCCCCAGCAGCAGGCTCAACATACGAACGCCGGCTCGCTGTTTATTGGCGAAACCGATTTTACATCGCTTCCCGAACAGCCGCTGTTTGAGATTCCTCAGTAAGATCAGACCCGCCTGGATGTAGGGTGCGTGCAGCGGAGCGAAACGCACCGGACCGCATCGTCAGCCTCCGTTTGTGTCGCGTGATGGTCCAGACAATCTCTATTAGTCTGCTTGGGTGCCGAAGGTACCCGAGGTGTTAAGCGTTGATTCTCGAACTGGCGACGACGTCTTGTGGCCAGCCACTCAGACAACTCAAAAGGAATTGTCTGAGTGGCTGGCGTGCTTGTATCCAGAACTTATATCAGGACTACTCCGCAGGTAAGTGTGTGACGTTGTTTGAATCGGGATGCAGTTGCCACAACGCGACAAAATTGGTTTTGGAAGATTGAATTGCGGAAAGTTGCGGCATAAGCTTGATTGTGAAGCGCAGCCTTCATGCTGCGGCTGCTTGGATTGTTCTTCTTCCGGGATGAGAGATGGAGTTTTTTTGCCTTTGCTCGGCGATTTGTTTCTATCTTCCCGGTCAAACAGTTCTCAGGGGGAGATTCTGATGTCACATCGTCGTCGAGGTTTTACGCTGATTGAACTCTTAGTTGTGATCGCGATCATCGCGATTCTCGTCGCCCTGCTGTTGCCGGCCGTCCAGCAGGCTCGCGAAGCTGCCCGTCGCTCTCAGTGCAAGAACAATCTCAAACAGATTGGACTTGCGCTGCACAACTACCACGACACTCATACCGTGCTACCAATGGGGTCTCTAACATATGACAACAACAATCAGGAAGGTTGGGGGTGGGGAGCGTACATCCTTCCATTTATGGACCAGGTCGGCCTGTGCGAGAATCTGAACGTTGCTGGTCGTCGACTACTGGCCGTTCGCCTGGACACATCAGGTACGCCCGGCAAACGGACATTGCTGCGGACGCAAATTTCAGGCTACCGATGTCCTTCAGACGCTGGAGACGATCTTGCACCGGAGGACGACGACCGTGCCTGCAAATGGGCCTGCCTGCGACGTCACGACACCACCACTTCCTACAAACTGGCCAAGTCGAATTATGCGGCATGCTCCGGAAATGTTGACCCTGAGCACAACGTAGACCGTCGTGGTTGCTTTTATGGCCGAAGCAAGATCAAATTCCGCGACATTATCGACGGTACCAGCCAGACAATCTTTGTCGGTGAACGGTCAACCATAAATGGTGGTGCTGTGTGGGCTGGCCCCGACAACAACGCCATTGGGGCAACAGGTAGCCGAGCGTTGTCGATGGTTCTGGGCTCCACAGGAGGAGGTGCTACATCGACGCTCGTCATGAATCCTGCCAGCAACATTGCCGATGTTGAAGATGCATTCAGCAGTCGGCACGTGGGCGGTGCGCACTTTCTGATCGCCGACGGAGCAGTCCGATTCATTTCTGAGGATATCGACCTCGTCAATTACCGAAAGCTAGGCCAGCGCGACGATGAAAATCAGATCGGCGATTTCTAGATCTCGAAAACTCCGGCGAGAAAGCCCGGTTGCATTCCAGCAACCGGGCTCATCTGTTCTTCCCGTATCAAACTATTGCCATCACGGAGGCCCTCATACATGCGTCGATTCGCACTTTTCAGTTTAGCAGTCCTTGGAATCAA
>JAQBWV010000131.1 GCA_027624335.1 Planctomycetota bacterium | reverse complement strand
CGGAAGTCGACAGTTCCAGATTGTGCGATGACGGTCCGTGCATGGCTCAGTCTGTGTGCTGATTCAGGAATTGATCGAAGAACGTGATAAGGCTTTGCTGCTGATGAAGTCTTCTCTGTAGCGTGTCACTTCGTTATTTGCTGATCGTATTTCTAATGCCCGTACTCACCGACCCGGTGGCAGTCTTCGAAAGACCGGTGGATCAGTTTTGAATTCGTCCGGCGGCCCGAGCCTGCCTGGAATCACCTGCCCACGAGGTGGTCCACTGAAACCGGGAGTCAGCGGTCCGTTCTGATGTTGATCCCCTTGTTCCGACTGCCTCGCATGCGGAATCGGAATCGGAAACTGTGACGGAGGCGAAAACTGTCCGTTTCCACTTCCACCTGGTGACGAGTAATCCGGCGATGAATACCCGGGAGACGGTAGCGAGGACTGCGGACTCGGCAGGCCAAGGTTGCCAGGCGACGCGCCAAATTGTCCGGGAGAATCCTGGTAAGGATTGAAACCGGGATCCGGACTCAGTCCGGGAGCGTAGTTCTGTGGTGGCGCAAAACCGTTGGGCTGACCAATCGGAAAACCCGGTGGTGTCGGATAATTCGGCGGTTGATGATACGTCTGCGGTTGCTGTTGCATCGGAAACGCTGAAGGCTGTTGAGTCGGCATCATCCCGCCCTGATACGGTTGCCCGGTCTGGCAAGACTGACAATCGGACCCAGGCATCCCCATAGCAGGTGACATGTTCTGGTCCGTACCGGGCGAGATGCTGACGCCTGGCAGAATGGCTGTCGTTTTGACACGCGAACTGTTGGGCTTCTGAATGCTCCAGTCGTACGAAGCACCGATCGTCTTCATCGGTCCGAATTCCGCCGCCGCCAGAACGGTTCCTGCACGGTATCCGTCAAACCAGAGTTCAACGGACCGCTTGCCCTTCTCCGTCCGGTAGTGAGTGTTCCAGTATTTCGGTGGCGGAACGGGCGGCACTTCGCCGCTTTCTCCATTCGCAATGTCAACGAATGACTGCCGAAATCCGTCTTTGTAATGCTTTGAGATAAGCGTCCAGTCCTGAACCTGCTGCTTGAGCAGATGCCTGTTCGCGCAGCGAGTTGCCATCGACGACGACGTCCACGCGTCCATGCCAGGCCAGTATTTCGAGAATGTCAGATACGCTTTAGGCTGACATCGACCGGTCGCACATCCGCCAGTCGCGCATTCACGACTCAGCAGCTTCTCGGTCCCCATGAATCGTGCCATTGGCGTCACGAAACGTGGCTCGCCGGAACTGCTGCATGCACTGTTCCAACACGGAAGCACGCAGCCTCCGGTCGTCAGTGCTGTCGCAGCCAGCAGCCACAGGGGAAATCGCATGGAGTACTCTCAGAACGAGACCTGCGTGACACTCCTCGCGTACAGTTTGCGCGGAGTCACTGGTTTCAGGTATCGGTCCCGGATTCAACGCGATTGACGGATTTTCCGGCTGGAGCGGTTTCACGGCGTCTTGTGCAACCATTCAATCGTTGCCGAGGGTCTCAGTTTGCCCATCTTCCGACGGCGAATGCCGGAAAACTCGCGTCCTTCATCCTTGGCCGGTCGTTCCGTTAGTATTGGGCATGCCATCTGATAAAACGGACATGGCCATGGAAATACGATAGTTCCGCGACGGGAGAGTTCACTGTGAAGGCGCTAGTCAAGAAAGAGGCAGCAACGGGGCTTTGGCTGGAGGATGTCCCGGAGCCGAAGATCGGGATCAACGATGTCCTCATCAAGGTACATCGAACTGGGATTTGTGGGACCGACGTACATATTTACAAGTGGGATAAGTGGGCGCAGAAGACGATTCCGGTTCCGATGACGGTTGGTCACGAATTCGTCGGCGAAGTCGTCGACGTTGGTTCGAACGTGACCGACTTTCACGATGGCGAGGTTGTCAGTGGTGAAGGGCATGTTGTCTGCGGAAGTTGCCGTAACTGCCTAGCTGGCCGCCGGCACCTGTGTGCTCACACGGTCGGAGTCGGAGTGAATCGTGAGGGAGCCTTTGCCGAGTACATCTCGCTGCCGATGACCAACGTCTGGCACCATCACGACGGAATTGACTGGGATATCGCGTCGATTTTCGATCCGTTTGGAAACGCGGTTCACACCGCACTGTCGTTTCCCGTACTCGGTGAAGACGTGCTGATTACCGGAGCGGGTCCGATCGGATTGATGGCCGCCGCCGTCGTGCGGCATGCGGGAGCGAGATACGTCGTCGTCACCGACGTGAATCCGTGGCGGCTGGAACTGGCGAACAAGCTGGGAGTGACTCGAGCTGTCAACGTGCGCGAACAGACTCTGACTGACGTTCAGAAGGAACTGGGCATGTCGGAAGGATTTGATGTGGGGCTGGAGATGTCCGGTAACCCGTCCGCGTTTCAGGGCATGCTGGAAAACATGTGTCATGGCGGTAAGGTCGCCATGCTGGGAATTCCGGAAAGCGAGATGGCCATTGACTGGAACACCGTGGTGTTCAACATGCTCACGATCAAGGGCATCTACGGTCGCGAGATGTACGAAACCTGGTACAAGATGACCGTAATGCTGCAGAGCGGACTTGATATCAGTCCGGTCATCACGCACCGATTTCACTACTCAGAGTTTCAGAAAGGCTTTGATGCCATGCTGAGTGGTGAGTCCGGAAAAGTCATCCTGAACTGGACGGATCAGTGATTCTGCGAGTCCGAGTGGAACACCAGTGAGTTTTCGATCGAGGAGTGCTCGCGATCGGCGAAAACAGATCTTAATGAGGACAGAGTCATGTACGGCAACTTTCGAGAGCACCTCGCCCAGCAACTGGAAGAAGTGCGGTCTCAAGGGTTATGGAAGTCTGAACGAGCGATCGCGTCTCCACAGAACTCTCACGTTAAGGTGGACAGTTCGCGAGCGCTGCTCAATCTGTGCTCGAACAACTATCTCGGGCTGGCGGACCATCCGGAAATACTTGCTGCGGCACATGAGGGGCTGGACCGCTGGGGCTATGGGATGGCGTCGGTTCGATTCATCTGCGGAACGCAGACACTCCATCGCGATCTGGAGTCGCGGCTAAGCGATTTTCTCGGGACCGATGACACCATTCTTTACTCGTCGTGTTTTGACGCGAACGGTGGCTTGTTCGAAACACTGCTCGGGGCAGAAGACGCCGTCATCTCTGACGAGTTGAACCATGCCAGCATCATCGACGGAGTACGACTCTGTAAAGCGGCGAGATTCAGATACCGGAACAACGACCTGGCCGATCTGGAAACGCAGCTTCAAGCCGCGAAGTCCGCGAGGTTTCGTCTGATCGCCACTGACGGCGTGTTCTCGATGGATGGCTACCTTGCCGATCTGGCGGGCATCTGTGAACTCGCCGACAAGTACGCCGCGATGGTGATGGTCGACGACTCGCACGCCGTCGGTTTCGTCGGCGCGAACGGACGCGGGACTCCAGAACATTTCGGAGTTTCCGATCGAGTTGACATTCTGACGGGAACGATGGGAAAGGCGTTGGGAGGCGCCAGCGGCGGGTACACCAGTGGTCGTCAGGAAATTGTTGACTACCTGCGCCAGCGCTCTCGACCGTACCTGTTTTCCAATTCGCTGGCACCGCCGATCGCGCAAGGGACGATTAAGGCTTTGCAACTGGTCTCGCAATCAACACAACTTCGTGAGCGACTTCGAGCCAACACGGAATTCATGCGGAAGGAACTGTCGTGGCGTGGTTTCACTGTGCAGGATGGAGAACATCCGATTATCCCGGTCATCCTGGGAGATGCCGCGCTGGCCACGCAGTTTTCAGAATCGATGCTTCAGAAAGGCGTGTACGTCGTCGGCTTTTCGTACCCGGTCGTGCCTGTCGGGAAAGCTCGCATTCGCACTCAGATGTCGGCAGTTCACACGCAGGAAGATCTGCAGTTCGCGGTCGACTGTTTCGAGCAGACCGGTCGTGAGCTTGGCATTATTTCCTGACAGGTGAGCGGCACGAGGTCTACGGAGCGGCACGAGGTCTACGGAGCGGTGGCGTGGCTCGGTTGACGTCGAACAGCTGGCATGCGGTGGTCACATATCCTGTCGGCAGTGCTGACATTCGTGCTGCGAGGCGTCTGTTTCCGCTCCGCAATGAGGGCAGTTCAGCGTGACGCCGCGCGCGACCTGGATGCTGGAACTCTCGCTTGCGTTGTCGCCTCCTCGTCGAAAGAGCCGGCTGATAATCGAAACGACGATCGCTCCGCCTCCCAGAACGGCCACCAGTAGAACAGCAATTCCCATGAAGCTGACACCCATTCTCATTTGTCTCCTCGCCTTTACGACGACATTGTCGGACTACGAATGTGAAACTCTTAACGGTGTGTGATGCGTTGCCGCTCAGGTGATCACAGTTCGTTACCGCAATCGCTGCACTGAGGTTGTGTGGCGTCAGTTGCCGCTCCGCAATGTGGGCAGTTCACTGTCATGCCGCGTGCTGCCAGTGGCGTGGCTGTGCTGTCGCCAGTCGACGTGCGACCGCGACTCGTTACCACGAAAAATCCCACAATGATCAGCAGCATGATTACAAGTTCTGGAAGCCCGATCATAAATCCGCTGCTCATTATTGAAGTTCCTTGTTGCAGCATTCGCAGGTCTTGCGACCGACCTGAGTTTCACGCCCGCAGTGAAAGCAGGTCATTGTTGCGTTGTGCCCTTCGATATCAGCGATCGTGCCAAACCCGTAGGCCACAGCGAACAGCACTGCGCCGCCAGTCAGAACGGTCAGCAGCACCGCGAAGAACCAGAGGATCATGGATTCCTGTGTCCTGACGTGCTGAATCTGCAACACTCTTCGACTGAGGCCGTGGCAGCCGAACCTGGCAGTTGATCGATTCGTTTCAATACGTGCGTTGATTGTCGGAGTCGTCCTGCGTTGAGTGTCGCAGACTCTGTTCGGTCGTTGCAACGTAGATCAGGCCTCGGTGTCGTAATTATCTGATCATCATTCGGCTCTCATAAGGTGAGATTGCTCGACACTGGTGCTAGCATGTCGGCAGGTTCGGGCGAGGTGTTCAGACTCTTCATCGAACATACGGTTTGCAGTCTGCCAGTGCAGTTCGTCGTGCATCAATGAGGCGGTTATGACATCACCTGTGAGTTCTCGAATTCTGCGATCAGTTTTCTGGTTCGCAGCGAGTGTGGCGTCGCTGACGTCCAGCTCAGTTCTTGCCGACAGGTTTGAATACATCAATGAGCAGGGCACGCTGCAGGTGGTGGATGCTCGTCTATACGGAGAAGGACAAGGGGCGATCGCACTGGAACTCGCTGACGGGTCGCTTTCGATCATTCCTCAGGAAGCGTTGAAAACGCGAACGCCGGGGGATGATCCGGTGCCGATGACTCCGCAGCAGATGCTGGCTCGACTGGAGTCTGAATTTGGCGCAGAGCTGTTTCGTGGTCGAGTGCAGAAGCAGTACGTGGTCGGAGTGGTACTGACGGCGCCCTTGCCGAAAACTTCAGAACGCCGGGTCGCGGCCAATCTGCAGAAGGCCGCTCGCTACATGGCGGGGATCGAGTCCATGTTCGGTCGGTTCTGCACGTCGATGCGAATTCCTCAGACCGATCCGAAGTTCCCACTGGTCGTGCTGATCTTTGAAACAGACGACGACTTCAACGAATACACCACAAAACACACTGGGGGCCGCGGATTGTCGGCTGAGAATATCGCGGGATTTTATTCCGCTCAGACCAACTACCTCTACGTGCGAATGAGTGAGTGCTACACATTCGCAACGCCGCTGCACGAGGCCATTCATCAGCAGTGTTTCAACACGCAGGTTTTATCGAGACTGGCTGCAGTGCCCGTCTGGTTCAGTGAAGGGATCGCGACCGGTTTTGAAGGCAACGGGGATACGGTTCGAAGTGATCCGCTGGATTTGAACGCGATGTATGCGAAATTGATTTCACAGGGAGGTGGTCTTCCACGAGCAATGTCGTGGGAGGACGTTGTGACGACCGACCAGGTCTTTCGTGGTGATGTCTTCGCGGGGGCGGCCTATGTTCACGCCTGGAGTATGCACTGGCTGCTGGTCAGTGAGTATCGAAAGCAGTATTCGGAGTATCTGAAGTACCTGTCGACCCTTGAACCGCTGGGTGAGGAGTCTCAGCGGGTTCGTTCAGCGAAGTTTGTGGAGATCTTCGCGAAGTCGCCAAACGAAATTCAGCGGGAGTTCGACTCGGCATTTGAAGAGGCGATGAAACGGTTCAAGCTGCCAAAGAGTCTCGAAGAGCGACCGGGAGTCATCAGTCGAATTTCGAATCTGGCGGGTGTTGATGCGTACGGCGAGTCGAACGGAATCGTGATGAAGGTCGAGGCTCAGTTGCGGAATCTTTCTCCACTTCGCGAAATGGCTTTTTATGTGGTGGTGGTGTCGGACTCCGGGAGCGTTGCAGAATGGTATCTTCCTCGCATGAAGATGAGCGAGTTCCAGCAACTGGAACCAAAGATTATCCGAGGGCGCGGATTTAACGTGCATGTTCTGTCGACTCCTGCCGACAGCGACGTGAATGCTCGCTGGCGGCAGGGACAACTGCCCACCGTTCGCGTGCAGAGATAACTCGGAGACCAACAACGTGGAAGCAGCAATCGGAAGCGTACTGGTCGGGCTTGCCTGTGGAGTTCTTCCGTTTGGTGCCGAGAGCTACTATGGGCGCGGTGTCGACTTTGTGGAAGCCGACATTCGCGACAAGCTGCGACATCTTCGAGTTCCCGCAAAAAACCTGCGGCGATGGCTCCATGCGTGGACGATTTTCGTTGTCGCGACACTCCTCATCCTGAGCGTGGCCTTCGCGTCACTGCCGCTGGCACTGACCGTATCCTGCGTGCTGGTGTGTCTTCCCTGGTACGTAGTTCGGCTCAAGTCCGAACGGCGGAGGCAGATGATCGAGGACCAACTGGCCGACGCGATGGTTTCGCTATCCAGTGCAATTAAGGCCGGGCTGTCACTGGCGCAGGCACTGGATATTCTGGCTCAGCAGACACCTCGGCCGATCTGCCAGGAATTTCAACAGATCATCGGTGAGTATCAGCTTGGCAAGCCCATGGAGCGATGTCTGGCGGAGGCTCGGCAAAAACTTCGGAGTGAGAATTTCGCACTCTTCGCAGCGGCGATGGAAGCCAGTCGAGAAAGTGGAGGACGACTGAACGAAACCGTGGACCGGATCGCGCACTCAGTCCGAGAACTGCAGCGGCTCGAAAGGAAGATCGGCGCTGAGACCGCTCAAGCAAGAACTTCCGCTCTCTACATGGCATTGGCACCGGTTTTCGTACTGGCGGTCTATTATTTCGTGATCGATCAGGTCAACACCGAGCGATTATTTACTACATTTGCTGGCCAGGTGATGCTGAGTTTCGCAGTTGTCCTGAATGTTATCGCGTGGCTATGGGCTCGTCAGATTCTGAATCCTGAAATCTGAGATGCTCGACCGCGACGAGTTAATTCCCGTCTTATTCAATTTTCTCTGCTCACTGCCAGCGGAATTCTTACGATTCGTTCACTCGATCTTAACCCCAGCGAACTCGTTCCCTGGGGAAAGACCCGATAGAATCCCGCGAATTGGCGATCTCGTGCGTACCTGCGGCATTGCGGGCCCACGCGTGAACATCGCCTGAGAATGCCCGTTTGCACATTGCTGACAGTTTTGCTGTATTCCACTGTATTCCAGAAGAGCAGCATTCAGGATATTTCTCGCATTGGCATCGTTTGCTTCCGGCCCTTCGCTCTCAGTTTCTGACCTCGTTCAGCCCGACAAAAGCCCAACAAACTTTCGGCTGCCGTTTTCTTCAAAGGTACTTTTTCATGCGTCGACTTCTCCTGGGCCTCGCGCCACTGTGCATGCTTCTGACAATGTCTGGCTGCGGTAATGATAAGACGCCTGATCCGACAGTAACCGGAGAGCAATTGTCTGATTCGACCGATGGCGGAGGCACAGCGGTTGCCACGGACGATTCGACGTCGCCGAAGGACCAAGGCTCGAAACCTCATACTCACCCACCGACGCAGCCTGAAGTACCTGTGCGGGAGAATCTTAACGGCAACTGGTTGCTGACTTTTCCTCAGATCGTGCCTCCGCAGCAGCAGGGGCAGGAGATGCAGGTGGGGGAACGGGCCATTTTTCTGCTGAAGATCGCAGGGGCAGACGGCGACGTGGCGACGGCGACGGCAGTCGTCGGGAAGCAGGGACTGGAAGAAGCCACCATCACGAAAACGACCGTATCTGACGGAGCGGTGAGTTTCGAAGTCAGCAGCCCCGACGGAGAAAAGATTTTCGAATACTCCGGCGTTTTGAAAATGGGCATCGTGATTGGGACAACTGTTTTTGCTGACGGCTCCATCGTGACGGCCCGATTGCTCGCCACTCAGGAACGGACATTTGCTCGAATTCCGGCAATGATCCCGCTTCCGGAAGCTCACGTTTTCCTGCAGCTTGCGTCGTCGCCAGTACCCGATGAAGACACGCGAGCGTTTGTCGAGATGATCCCGGTCAGCCCGCTGGGACGCATTGCTTATTTGCGACTTGTCAACGTGTCGGCGGGAAACAAGGCGTCGGTTGAGGAACTCGAACGGATCATTAACGAATACACGACAACCATGCAGGAATGGGGTGACACGGCTGCTCTGTATTCTGAGTTTGAAGCGTTCAACGCGGTGACGATGGCTGGGTATGACATCGGCTGGTGTCTCGCGAAAGCGGACGAGCTCGAAGAAAAACTCAATGGAAACGAGGTTTTCAAAGGAGTCGTCGAGCAGATCGCGGGGCTTCGTCGAAGAGTTCAATACCGCCAGACCACAGAACTGCTGCAATCCGCCGACGAAGCCGATCGGGCGAAAGCTCGTGAACTGGCCGAAGGGTTTCTTAAGGAAGCCCCGTACGAGCCGACGATTTCGGTTCTGCTGGCCGATGACGCCAGAAACAGCAAACGAGTTGACGAAGCAATCAAACGTTACGCCGAGCTGGCGGCGTTTCCGATGCAGGAGCGGATCCTGCAGCAGATGTGGGCGAATGAAGCTATCCAGAAAGTTCTGCCAACTGAGCGACTGGCGAAACTCTGGAAAGATAAGAACGGTGGTACTGACGGTCTCGACGAATACATCGAAACGATTTACCGCACAGAGCTCTTAAGTTTCGCTGCGTCAACGATCGAAGCCACTCCAGAAGATTCCAGCAAGCAGACGGTTCTCTGTGAGCTGTTTACCGGGACTCGATGCCCGCCTTGTGTTGCTGCAGATGTTGCTCTGGAGGGAGTCGAAAAGACTTACCCGCAGTCACAAGTCATCACGTTGAGGTATCACGTGCATGTTCCGGGTCACGATCCCCTGACAAACGATGACTGCGAGGCTCGCTTTTACAATTACTACAAGGCGAATGGGACGCCCACCCTTTTGGCCAACGGAAAATCTCTTGACGGCGTCGCCGGACTGATGATGAACGCGCCGGGCGTTTACAAGGGTTTGCAAACGGTGATTGGCGAATTGAGAGAAAAGAAGGCAGAAGTCGCGATCGATCTGAAAGCCTCACGGCAGCAGGACAGCATTCAGGTTTCGGCTTCTGTTACCGGGTTGACTCCAGAAAGCACCAACGTTCGTCTGAACCTGGCGTTGGCTGAGTCCGACATCCACTTCGGAGCCTTCAACGGGATCCGTCACCACGATATGGTCGTCAGGCATCTCATCGGTGGAGATCGCGGGATCAGCCCGAAAGACGGCGAGCTGAATTTTCAGGGCACCGTTAACGTCGAAGAACTACGTGACCGACTACACAGCTACCTGACGAAGTTCGAGCAGAATCAAGGTGTTGAGTTTACTTCGATGCCGCTTGAACTGAAGAATCTCTCGATAGTCGCCTTTGTGCAGGACACAGAAACTCACACTGTTCTGCAGGCAGTGGTTGTGCCTGTTTCCGGTGCGGTGATTGCTGAGTAAGTGATCGCGTTGTGATTTTCGTCGACGGGATCATTCGGTTCTTTTCGATTTCATAGTTGGACAGCGCCACTTTCGGGCGGAATGCTCGAAAAACTAACCCGATGCGTAAGCGAGGGATCTGCCGCAACTCACTCCCTCGCTTACGCTTCGGGTTAGTTCCGCGCCACGAAGTGGCGATGTTCAATCAGCTACTGACTGGTTGTTTAACGGGAAAGGATGCCCCAATGCCTGCTGATCCGGTTTCCGTGGGAGAGTTTCAGTGCGGCACCGGTCAGCCGCTGTTGTTCATCGCCGGACCGTGCGTTATCGAGAGTGAAGAATTGATTCTCGATGTCGCGAAACGGCTCGCCGACCTGGCTGCGGAAATCGGACTGGCGCTGGTCTTCAAATCGAGTTTCGATAAAGCCAACCGCACAAGCATCCACAGTTGTCGTGGTCCCGGTCTGGAGCGCGGGCTGGAGATTCTCGCAAAAGTGACGGAACAGACCGGCCTGCAGGTCACCACGGACATTCACGAACCGTCCCAGGCGGCAGCGGCGGCGAAGGTATGCCGGATTCTTCAGATTCCTGCGTTTCTCGCTCGGCAGACCGATCTGATTATTGCGGTCTCGGAAGAGACGGCAAAACACGGTGGAGTCGTCAACGTCAAGAAGCCTCAGTTCATCGCACCGGAAGACACCATTCACATCGTGAATAAGTGCGAGGAATCAGGAAACTCCAACATTCTTCTGACCGAGAGGGGGACGACATTCGGATATGGTCGACTTGTCAATGACATGCGAGCCATTCCAATCATGCACGCCACCGGTGTTCCAGTGATCTTTGATGCGACTCACAGTGTGCAGCTGCCGGGTGGAGCGACGACAAGCGGGCAACGAGAAATGGTCCCGATCGTTGGTCGAGCAGCCGTGGCCGCTGGTTGTCACGGCGTATTCATCGAGACGCACCCCAATCCGGATGCAGCGATGAGTGATGGTCCCAACATGGTGCCACTGGATCAGATTGGAACTCTGTTTCAGCAACTCACGAAATTGAGGCAGGTCGTTCTTGAGTTCGATCCTGGCAATCGTTCAGACTGAAATGAATCGCGAGAGCGACGGATCTCAGGGAATCCCATTGCAGAGAAGTGTAGGGTGCGTGAAGCGGAGCGCACCGAATAGCAGTTGCAGCAATTCTGGAAATGGTGCGTTTCGCTCCGCCTCACGCGCCCGCGGAATGACTCAGTTACCCGATCGAGTTCTTCATTGACCATCATCGATTTTCGAAATGAGAAACAGCAGACAGATGAATTCAGTAACTCCGAAAGTGTTTCAACGTGCCAGTCTATTTCGATTGACGATCCCGGGCTTCGCTTCGTGTGTCCTGCTCGCCGCGATTCTGTCCGGCTGCAACGGCGAGAAACCAAAGCCACTCGGTTTGGAAACCTCTTCCAAAACGACCGTCGTGATCTCGCTCGAGACAACTCTTCACGGTTTGTTACCGGAAGAGTACGAAATCAACGTTCCGCGTGACCTGCCGACCGCCGACCTAAGTGAGTGGGGTAAGTCCATGCTCGCTGACATGATCGACCAGGACGTTGATGAGAAGCAGCTGGCCACTTCTCTATCGAAGTATCTTCCGGACGAAACAGTCCAGCGAGTGCTCAGGTCACAATACGTTCTGCGCGATTCGACACACGTGCGGGACATGCTCTGGGCTCGGGAATTGGTGCGGTCTGCGATTGAGGGCTCTGCTTCGGAGATCGATCAGGTTGTCGATCTGTTTTACTTTGTCGTGAACACAGTTCAGATTGTTCCCGTGCAGAGTCTGCTTCCCTTCGGGCCGTTTGAGACAGTGTTCTACGGACAGGGTACGGAAGAAGATCGAGCGTGGGCCTTTGCTTGCCTGCTCAAACAGTTACGGATTCCGTCAGTTGTGCTCGTGAACGAAACACCTGCTGGTGACGATGAGTCACCGCGCGTGGTCACCGAACAGGATACGGGACAGACAAAACCCGGAGACGCAGCAACCGACAGTCAGCCTCGCAGCGTGATTGTCGGCGTTCTGCTGAATGACGGTCTTTATCTGTTCGACGCTGGATTAGGACTTCCGATTCCAGGACCCGATGACGTCGCAGCAGCCGGACTGATTCGCATGCCCGCGACATTGGCACAGATACTTGCAGACCCGTCACTCCTGCAGAAGTTGAGCCAGTCTGACACCGAACCTTACTCCGTAACTGTCGACCGTCTGAAAAACTCTCGACCGCTGATCATCGGCGATTCGACGCTCTGGTCTCGACGGATGGAAGGACTCCAGAACGGAATGGCGGGAGAGATCACTGCCAGCGTCTTTGAGCCACTGGTGTCGCAGGGAGATTTCATTGGATCGATCGAGCTGGTGTCCAGCCATCTGACTGACCTGTTGCCGTCCGCAACAGTCGGAGTCTGGGACTATCCCGAGCAGCAGAGAGAAGCTCGCGAGACAGTCGCTGGTGATCGAGATCAGTCTGCTCTGCTTGCAGCATTCAACGATACATTCAAAGTACCTCAGCCAATCACGGTCACGTTTCCGAAAGTCGATCCAGGGGCGGCAACACCGCAGCAGTCGCCAACTCCAACGATCGAAATCGGGGCATCCTGGGGTGTACATCAGACGGCCCGTATCGACCAAATTCTTGGTCGTCCGGAAAACGCGATTCCAGCCTATCTGAAGGTACAGTCCTGGCGTGAGCTGCCGCCTTCGCCGGATGACACGGCTCAGGTTCCGCCAGCACTGCAACCATTGGTAATTCAGCACTTGCCAGCTGATATGCGAGCGCGACATCTGCTCGCTGCTGAAGAGGCACTCATCTGGCGCGCAACCTGTCAGATGCAGAAAAAGAACTACGAGGGAGCAGCGACAGATCTGGAACGATATCTTCGTCAGCTATCAACGCGGGTTCACCCGGGGCGATATCGGATCGAGGCCAACTATCTGGCCGGAATCTCGTTGGCGATGGCTGGCAACACTCGCCGGGCAACCGCATTTCTTCGCAACGTCGATGCCGACAACTCCCGCTATGAGCTTGCTCGCACGTTGATCCGTCGATGGCCGCCAGAACGCGACAAGACGGAGTAATCCCGCGAACGGTCTCGGACGCATCTCGCAGAGTCAGCTCAGTTACCGACCGCGCGACCTTCCATCGAGAAACGCTCCCAGCACTTTCCGGTAGGGATCGGCCGTGGTCATTTTCAAGCGGTCGATACCCATCCCCGTACACTGCTTCTGCAATGCTTCGCCGAACTGCTGGTACTGCTCGACGTAGAGTTTTCGCAGTCGATGAGGATCGACCAGCATCCGGTGTCCGCTCTTTTCCAGACTGCGAAACTGTGTCGGACTTCGGAACGGAAACGTCTCCTCTTCGGGGGCGACAACCTGCAACAGAATGACCTCGTGCCGAGCGTGCCGCATTCTTTTCAGGGCGGCCGTTAACGCCTCGATTTTGTCGAAGCAGTCGCTGATCACCATGATCAGGCTGCGGCGAGGGATTGTGGGAAGAACCTGGTTGATGACTTCACCCAGGCTCGTCTCCTCGCCAGGTTGGCACTTCTCCAGAGCCGACGTCAGTTGCCGGAATCGTTGCGGATTGGTTCCTGGTTCAAACCGCTCTCGAACCTTCGTGTCGAATGCCACCAGGCCAACGGCATCCTGCTGAGCCAGCAGCAGGTATCCCAGTGCTGATGCCAGCTGTCGGGCGTAATCAAACTTGCTGAGTGTGCTGTCTCCATAGGCCATGCTGCCGGAGCAGTCCACGAACAGGTAGCATCGCAGATTGGTTTCGTCCTCAAACTCCTTGATGTAGTAACGACCCGTCTTGCCGTACGCTCGCCAGTCGATGTGCCGAATTTCGTCGCCGGGGTAATACTTGCGATGCTCGACGAACTCGACACTGGCTCCCTTAAACGGGCTCTTGTGCTGACCGATGATACAGCCTTCGACGAGCAGTTTCGCAACGACCTCCAGCCGCCCGAATTTGGCCAGGGCGGTCGGATCGTCAATCGGAACTGCGCCGGTTCGCTTCGCCATCGGATTCCTGATTTATTGAGGTACGACAGGGCGGGCTGTTCACTCTGCCGCGTCCCGGTAAGAACGTACTCCGTCACGCAAGGCCTCGCACAGCGGCTACCATTTCCAGTCGGTGACGCCAGGAAGATTCTGAACGCACTCGGCGGCTGGCCATTGACCGTTGTGAAGAGCGACGATGATTTCGCCGCACATTCCGAACATGCCGTTGTGAGACTCGATGTCCAAGCCAGCGACGTGGCCGCTCAGAAGTACGTTGTCGAGTTCCAGCAGCGGGCTGCTGGTTGGGAGAGGTTCGACTTCAAACACGTCAAGACCCGCTCCACGCAGATGTCCGCTCTGCAACGATTCGATCAGGTCAGCTTCCTTGATGAGCGAACCACGAGCCGTATTGATCAGCACGGCGCCCGGTCTCATTTTCGCCAGCGACTCCTTGTTGATCATCTGGAATGTTTCGGGTGTCGAGGGCGAATGCAGCGATACGTATTCCGATCGCGCATAAAGATCGTCAAGACTGACTAACGCGATTTGCCACTGGTCAGCGAATTCTTTATTGGCGTACGGGTCGAACGCGATGACGTTCATACCGAGTCCGCGAGCGCGCGTTGCGACTGCCTGTCCGATCCTTCCCAGTCCGACGATTCCCAGCGTCGTGCCCATAACACGCGGAAATGCTCGCCGAATCCAGCTGCCGGCGCGGACATGCTGATCCTGCTTCGGAAAGTCGCGAGCAATTCCCATGAGCAGACTGATGGTATGTTCGGCAACCGCGTGATGGTTCACGCCGGGGGTCGTTGTGACGACGATGCTTTTCTCATTGCACGCTGCCAGGTCGACGGCGTCGAATCCGACTCCGCTGCGCGCAACGATTCGCAGATCCGGGCAGTTCTCGATGACGCGACGTGTGTAAGGTTCCGAACCGGCAATCACTGCTGAGCAGCCTTCCATTGCTGCAATCAGGTCATCTTCCTTCCACAGGTTGCTGCCTTGCGGCCGGAAGGCGAGTTCGAATCCTGCGTCCTGAAGCGTCGCAAGATGCGGCCCCTCTTCTCCATTAAGTGAAAAAACGGCAGCTTTCAACATGGGGGACTTTCTGAGGTGAAGGAACCGGGAATCAAACGGTTTCGTGTTGCTGACTCGAGCATTCTTCCGCGAATCGTGACAGTGCATCGGAAGATCGTTGATTCGGGTGAGACCATGGAATCGTGGAATCATCGCGATCGGACGTCTCGAATCCAAGCGACTCGCGACGGGACACAAAGCCATAGCTCGACTATCATACTCACTGTATTTAACAGCATCGCTCAATTGAGGAATTGTCGCACCGATGAGTGCCAAACCCGAAAGTGCCGTAGCACGAAACGTCGCCGCGTTTTTCACAGAATTGAGACGTATCTATTCTGCGGATCAAATTCTGACGAACAATGCTCAGCTCGCGCCCTACGAGTCCGACGGGCTGACGTCCTTTCGAGCCAGGCCATGCGGCGTCGTCCTGCCTGAAACTCAGCAGGAAGTGATCGACACCGTCAAACTGTGCCACCGCTTTGAAATGCCCTTCATCGCGCGGGGCAGTGGAACGAGTCTCAGTGGCGGGTCCGTTCCGATCGAAGATGGCCTCGTCATCGCCATGAACCGACTGAACCGGATTCTGCGGTACGATGCCCAGCAGCGAGTCGCCGTTGTCGAACCGGGCGTGATCAACCTCAAAGTCTCTCAGCACGTGGCGGCTGACTCGTTGTACTACGCGCCTGATCCTTCCAGCGGCCCGGTCTGTACGATCGGCGGCAACGTCGCCTTTAATTCCGGTGGTGCTCACTGTTTGAAGTACGGCATGACTTCCAACCATGTACTCGGCATCAAGGTCGTGCTGCCGGATGGCGAAATTGTCGAACTCGGCGGAGACAGCCTGGAGTCTGTCGGTCCCGACCTGACCGGAATGTTCATCGGCAGCGAAGGCCTGTTCGGAGTGGCTCTGGAAGTCACGTTGAGACTGCTGCCCAAACCGGAAAAATATTACACGCTGCAGGCAGCGTACGATTCGCTGGAGAAAGCTGGCAACGCCGTCGCGATGGTTATCGCTTCGAGACTGCTTCCGGGCGCGATGGAGATCATGGACCGCCTCTCGATGGACGCGGCCGAGGCGGCCAGTGCCGCCGGTTATCCCAAAGATGCCAAAGCGATTCTGATCGTCGAACTGGAAGGCACTACAGACGAAGTCGAAGCCGAGAAACCGCTGCTCCATCGAGTGATCGAGGAGTCCGGCGCTTACATCGTGGAAGCGGCCAGAGACGAAGAACACCGTCTGAAAATCTGGAAGGGCCGTAAAAGTGCGTTCTCGGCGGTCGGTCGTTTAAGTCCTGATTTTATCGTGCAGGACGGCGTGGTGCCGCGAACAAAGCTGGCGGAAGCTCTCGCCGAGATCGACCGACTGAGTGAGAAGTATAAAATTCGAGTGGCCAACGTCTTTCACGCTGGCGACGGCAACCTGCATCCGCTGGTCATGTTCGACGGTCGTGAAGAGGGGGCTCTTCACAAGGCGGAAGAACTCTCTGGTGAGATCATTCGGTTGTGCATTCGCCTGGGTGGGTCGATCACCGGCGAACACGGCGTCGGACTTGAGAAGAAAATGTACCTCGGAGAAATGTACGGCGAAGACGACATCGAATTCATGCACCAACTGGCGCGATCGATCGATCCGCTGGAACTTTCTAACCGGGGCAAGAAGCTACCCAGTGCCGTGCCTCCGGCCTTGCTGACGCGAGGTGCTCACCCGCTTGAGACGGCGGGAGTCATTTTCCGCGACTGACCCGCAGTGATTCAGCAACGACCCGCAACATTTTCCCAACGGCACGACATTCCGCATGCACAAGCCAGTTTCCATCGACGAACTTCAGGACATCATCCGGTCAGCGGAGAAGGTTCGCGCGTGCGGTGCGGGAACGAAGCCCGCGCTTTCCCGCGACGCGACGCTGACGACAACGGGCTTGACCGGCATCCTTGAGTACGAGCCGAGCGAGTACACCTTCACGGCGCTGGCCGGCACGCCGCTGTCTGAGATTCGCGACGCTCTGGCGAAGAACGGACAACTGTTTCCGTTTGACCCTCCATTCGTCGAGGCAGGAGCAACGATCGGCGGCACAACGGCCAGCGGCCTGTCCGGCCCAGGGCGTTTTCGGTACGGCGGGATCCGTGATTTTATCCTTGGCGTGAAGATGGTAACTGGCGAAGGTCGTGTTGTTTTCGGAGGCGGTAAGGTTGTCAAGAACGCAGCCGGGTTTGATATCCCGAAACTCGTGACGGGGTCGCTCGGGCGAATGGGAGTTCTGGTCGAGCTGACGTTCAAAGTGTTTCCCATCCCGGAAACATGGACGACCATCCGTGCGGATTTCTCTGACATCGGACAAGCCAGCGCCGCGATGATTCGACTGGCGATGTCCCAGCAGGAGTTACAGTGTCTCGACCTCGAACCACCGGGTCGCGTCTGGTTGAGGATCGGCGGCCTGTCTGGTGCGGTCGCCGTGCGGACAGAGCGTGTGCGTACGCTACTTCAGAACGGCGATTCCAGCGTAAACGTCGAGACATTCAGCGACGAAGATGACGTAAAACTGTGGAGCTACGCCCGCGAGTTTCGCTGGGTGTCCGATAACCAGAGTCTGATGAAAATGCCGATCTCGCCAACGCAGGTCACGCTGGTCGAGAAGTTGATCGGTCAGTCGGATTTCGAAAGTACCCGGCGATACAGCGTCGGCGGAAATGTCTTATGGCTGGCAGTTCCCAGGACCGTCACCGGTGAGGCGATCGATCAATTGTGCCAGCAACTCGGTCGGCCAGCTTTGGCTCTTACCGGAAGCTGGAGCGATCCTCAACGTGGGGCTCGACACGGCCATGTGTTTGCCGGTCGGCTGTTGTCAGTCTTTGATCCGGGCTCGCGATTCCTCATGTCGCCCACGGCTTGATTCCTTCTCCCGAAAATTGCATTGATCGTGACGATAACTTCCCATGCAGCACCACATACCAGTTGAGCAGATCGGACCATTAGGCCTGCCCATGGCGGAAGCCGTGCAGAAGTGCGTGCATTGCGGCTTTTGCCTGCCGGCCTGTCCGACGTATCAGGTGCATGGCGAGGAAATGGATTCGCCGCGCGGTCGCATCTTTCTGATGAAGGAAGTCCTGGAAGGCAACGTCGATGCGGCCGACGCTGAACCGTACATCGATCGTTGTCTGGGATGCGTTGGTTGCGAAACCGCCTGTCCATCAGGAGTGCCGTACGGCGAGTTAATCACCGCGTACCGTGCGACGAGTGAGGGAAAACGCGAACGGTCGGTCATCGACAAGACGCTGCGGCGATTTATTCTCGAAACGCTGCCATACCCAGGCCGCTTTCGGATGGCCGCGAAGTTTGGCGGTATGGCGAGCGTGTTTCGAAGGGCGCTGCCGGGCCGACTCGGTGACATGCTCGATCTGTTGCCGAAGAAGATTCCGGCGGCTCAGCCGCTTCCGGAAATCTT
>JAQBWV010000465.1 GCA_027624335.1 Planctomycetota bacterium | reverse complement strand
GAGTCTCTGTGGTTAACTTCGTCTCATGATTTCGGGAAGTTACTTCGGACGTATTCCTAAGAGGTTTGTTGAGGAGAGCCCGCAATGGGTGCACGAGTTTTAATGGCCACGTTCTCGCATGAGGACGATCTGCTGGTCGCCACCAGGGCGGTTCGCGGAAAGGGACTGCGTATCGTCGACGCGTTCACGCCGTACGCCGTGCATGGACTCGACAGCGCGATGGGGCTGCGTCCGTCTCGACTGACCTGGGTGTGTTTCGTCTGCGGAATGACCGGAGCGCTGGGCATGTTGTGGTTCGAACACTGGACGGCTTCCGTGTGGTGGCCGATCGATGTCGGCGGCAAGCCGTGGAATTCGCTGCCGTCGGATGTCCCGGTCGCTTTTGAAGCCGCCGTATTGCTGGCTGGATTCGGATCGGTCTTTGCACTGTTCGCCGTGAGTCGACTGTTTCCGGGCAAGCAACCTCGCCCAGAAGTGGCGAGAACAACGGATGATCAGTTTGTCCTGGTCATCGAAGAAGCAGGCGCCTCGTTTAACGTGGCGACCGTGCAGCAGATGCTGATCGACCTGAATGCGGTTGGTGTGAAAGAACGCGTCGAAGAGGGAGGCCGCAACTCGTGAATCTGACACGCACCAATATCGTGCTCGGAGTGTTGTTGCTGATGACGTCGCTTTTCTCCGTCGCGATGGACGTCGACTACACGCAGCCCAACGTCGAGTTTCTGCCGGATATGAAACGTTCGGCAGCATCTGACGCCTATGCCGAAAACGCAAACCTGCCCGACGGCCGCACTCTGCAGGCACCCGTTCGCGGAACGATTTCCCGCGGTGACCTGCCGTTGTACTACTCGCCCAGCAAGGAAGACGCAGTACGGGCCGGCGAGGAACTCGATAATCCGTACACGATCAGCGATGCGGCGGATCCCGGCGTGAACTCTGATGGCGGTCAACCAGGTGATTCACCAGGCGCAAACAGGGCGCCGGCAGACGGCCAGGAGCAGCAGGATGCGCAGGCGGGTCAGGCTGCGTCGAAATCTGATCCCAAAGCGAAACTGAACGCGTCGATTCAGCGCGGAGCTGCGGTCTACGGTGTGTTCTGTGTGTCCTGTCACGGACCGAGCGGCGCTGGCGACGGGCCCGTGGCGAAACGAGGATTTCCGCCACCTCCCCCATTGCCGGCAGGCAAGTCGGCGAAGATGAAAGACGGTCAGTTGTTTCACATTCTCACGTACGGTCAGGGCAGCATGGCTCCCATGGCGGCACAGCTCACGCGCGATCGCCGGTGGGATGTCATCAACTACGTCCGCGGCCTCCAGACGACCGCACCACCAGGTGAAATCGAAGCCGGGCCGCCTTCCGAGCGCGCAGCTGGAATGCCAGAGACCTCAGACGCTCCTTCCAGCGAAAAGGATCCGCAGCCGTGAATTCCAGGCAACTGACAATCCCGCAAAGTTTCAACCGCAAGTTCCTGTCCGCGGCCGTCGCTGGTGCCGTCGTTCTGGGGGCGACTGCCGTCATCTCTCCGGATCGAGCCTGGGCAAATCTGCTGCTCGTGGCTTACTACCTGATCACGCTGGGACTCGGCGGCGCATTATTCATTGCACTGACGACCGTCTGCGGCGCAGGCTGGTGTGCTGCGTTTCGTCGTGTTCCTGAAGCGATGACCGGATTGCTGCCAGTCGCTGGACTGATTCTGCTGGGTGTCATCGCCGTCCGGTTGCCGCAGTACGGCTGGCATCATCACGGCGCCGGTGACGCAGGAACCTTCTGGTTCAAGGAACTCTGGCTGCAGCCGACATTTCTCGCGGTTCGCGCCGTCGGGTACGTGCTGTTGTGGATCGCGTTTGCAAAGCTGCTGGTCGGGAAATCACGTCGTCAGGATGAACAGGCCAACGCCTCGAACCGACCCATCAACACGACGACGTCGATTCTGTTCCTCTTCGTCTTTGCATTCACAATTTCACTGGCCGGAGTCGACTGGATCATGGCGCTCGAGCCGCTGTGGTTCAGCACGATGTGGGGCGTCTATCAGTTTTCCGGACTGATCATGGGGACGCTGGCCAGCATGATCATCGCCTGCGTGACACTGCGGAAGTTCGGGCCACTGGCCGGTGTTTTTCGCGAGGAGCACCTGCACGATCTTGGCAAACTTCTCCTCGGGTTCAGCTGCTTCTGGATGTATATCTGGTTCAGCCAGTACATGCTGATCTGGTACTCCAACATCCCGGAAGAGACGTCGTATTTCATCCCGCGAACACAGGGGGCCTGGGGGCCAGTCATGGTCGGCAGCATCGTGCTGAACTGGGTGATCCCATTCTTCGTGCTGCTACCAAGACCGTGCAAACGCAGCGAAAGCGTGATGCTGAAGGTCGCCATCGTCGTGCTCATCGGCCGCTGGGTCGACGTGTATGTCATGATCTTTCCGCCCGTGAACGGCCATGTTCCCGTGTTCGGACTGCCCGAAGTCGCCACGATGGCAGTGGTATGCAGCGTGTCCGTCCTGCTGTTTGTCAGAGCGTTCGCCGCTGCTCCCCCCGTGCCTGCGAACGATCCGTATCTCGCAGAAAGTCTGCACTATCACTGCTGACCCTCGTCGACGTCGTGGCGGTTGACGAAGTCGTTCTGGATCCACATCAGCTTGTTGAAAGCTCGAATCGTTTTCGGAGTCGTGGTGGAGTCGAACGGGGATTCGATCAGAGCGTCAGCCAACACGTCGGACAACAGACCCATCAGCGCGTTCATCTGGATCAGTGGTACGCTGATTTCGCTGTTGCCAGCCGTTGTCGTGTGAATTCTTCCAACCATGTCCAGGTACTGGATTGTGTAGCGACAATTAGTTTTCCCGGCTGGCGACAATTAGAAGTTCCGGTTGATGACTGTGTTGCTTG
>JAQBWV010000464.1 GCA_027624335.1 Planctomycetota bacterium | reverse complement strand
CAGCTGATTATCGATCATTTCCGACAGTTCGGCTGCGAAATTCGTGCTCAGACATTCGACGTGGCGCATCCGCAATCGGGGCAGCCGGTGAGGATGACGAATCTTGTGATCTCGTTCGACCCAACGGCAAAGGAACGAGTCGTGCTGGGGTGTCACTACGACACCAGGCCGTTTCCGGATCGTGATCGAGTTCGTCCTCAAGGTCCCTTCATTGGAGCTAACGATGGAGCCAGTGGCGTTGCTCTGTTCATGGAAATGGCACATCACATGAAGACGATTCGCCCCCGATACGGCGTCGACTTTGTGATGTTTGATGGCGAAGAACTGGTCTACTCCAGTCGCGACAAGTACTTCCTGGGATCCGAGTATTTTGCCAGATGGTATCGTGATAACTCACCGGACTATCAGTACGTCTGCGGAGTCGTGGCGGACATGATTGCCGACAAAGATCTGAAGATCTACATCGAGCGAAACAGCTGGAAGATGGCTCCCCAGGTGACTCAAAGTATCTGGGCAACAGCCAGGCGTATGCAGGTCAAGGAATTTGTCTACGAGCAGAAGTACGAGGTACGGGATGACCATCTTGCTCTGAATCAGATTGCCGGCATCCCGACGTGCGACCTGATCGACTTTGATTATCCCTACTGGCACACGACTCGCGACACGGCACGAAGTTGTTCGGCGACGAGTCTGGCGAAGGTCGGACGGGTTCTGCTGCAGTGGCTTACGGAAGTGCCGATCGAGCCTCGCCCGAAGAAGTGAAAGCCCAAGCCAGTATCGAGCCGCCGATCAGACCCACGCTGTTGAGCACGCCATGCCAGCGGATCATTGTCGGGATGAGAATCCAGGTGTTTCTGGTGTACTCAGACAAGCCGTAATACGCGGCGAGTCCGATCGCGAAAACACCGCTGGCACTGGCCAGAGCCAGCAAAAGTCGTGACGTTCTGGAACGTTGCCGACTATTGGACATGACGACAAGTTCAGCACAGAACAGCAGGACAACGAGCACGGCCAGTAACACGCCAATGATCTCGACGGTCGGCGAGCTGGTGATTCCGACGGCAACGACTGGCATGAGGACTGCCATTCCCAGCAGCATTCCTCGATGCCGAATGGCGAGCGAATCTGGTAGCAGACCGATCGAGACTGTTGGCAGCAGGGAACCGGCATACAGAAAATGGACGCTGGTCAGCAATGTGATTCCGTCGGGGAAATCCAAAGGATTAACTCTGCTGCGCCAGCATGCGAACCAGATCGAACTCACCACCAGATAGTTTGACGATACCGTCTCCATAACCTGCGTCAGGCTTCGCGTCGAAGTTCTGACAAGGCGAGTCATCGAAACGACAGCAGCAGTCGTCGTCCATCCGCACCAGCCGGCAGCGATCATGCCGGAGATCGAACCACGAGGTACGAATGTTGATGCGGCAGCCGCTGCGACGCACGGCCAGAAGGCGGTTCGCAGAATCTCGTCGACCAGCGACGGCGCGTGCCGGACGCTTCTGAAACGGTCTTTCGCTGACAGATGGAGGGCCAACGGAAGCCAGATCAAGAGGCCGCCGAGAAAGATCATTTCGGGAAGCAGGAATGAATGAACTGATGTTGCAACCAGAACCGCAACTCCGGCCAGAACCGCAGACGCTGGCCGATACCAGACGGTGTTTCCTGAGTTTTTCATTGAGACCCCGATTCCTTGATTGCAGCGAGCATTGATTCTCCTGAAAGGCGTCGGAACTTCCGCTGCTGCTGCCGGGCGTAGGGCAGGACGAGCCACACCGGCCACCATCGGGGGCGCGAGCAGGCACGGATCGAGTAATAGACCGAGTCGTCCGCATGGTCCCGCTCGACCAGAAACAGCTCGTGTCCGCATTCGATATGGCCGGGCAGGGTGACGTATGAGAACCCAAACGAGTCGCTGCCAGAGAGACGTTGATCAATCACGTCGACGATCCGGCAAGGGTTCACTGTCCACAGAGGCCCCGCACGAAACAGGACGGAAACGACAATGCCGTCGACGATTGGTGGCAGGGCTGGCACCAATCGTGTCATGGGTGCCGGGAACATTCGCCATGTTCGAATGGCCTGGCAGGCGGATTCGTAGATCTCCCGACCAGTTCCGAGTTTGATTCTCGAGTGGTCTTCGTAGAATCCGGGAAGGACATCCGATGATCTCATGTCATACGTCGGATGTGCTGTTCGCAGCATTTCGAGCCAGTCAAGTACCGCATTGCTGGTCGGTCGTCGGAAAGACTTCATGGATTGCGCTCTTCGAGAACGAGGAAGTAACGCAATACTGACCGCAGCTCGCCCTGCCGATTAACTGCTGATTCACGAAATTGACGGTAACGCTTCGCGGCTGTGCCGAAACTGAAGCATCATGACGCGCGAACGTTGAGCGACTTCAGGAGCCGTCGGGCGAGTTCGCGATGGCCTTTGGCAGATGGTTGTCGGCCGGAATCGTCGTGTAGATTTGCGTTTGCTCCCTCCCGCTGGAGTGTCGCCTGCCAGTGGGAGTAGTTGTCCGCGAGCACGGCGTCACATTGAGTCGCCACCGACCGGATTCGTGAAACCGCCGTCTTCAACGAGTGATTCGTTGTCTCAATGGAGTGGGCAGGGGCGGGGCAGGGAGGTGTGCCGAGTACGACCGTGCAGCCTTCCTCGTGCAGATAGTCAACAAGTTCGCAGAGGGCGTCTCTGAACTCATTCCGATCGCCGTCAGCTTCGCATTCCTCTTGCGATGGCATAATGAGGACGACATCTGGTTGGAATCTGAGAACCCGCCACTCAACATCTTTCCGGAGTCCAGCGATTGTTGAACTGGCGATCGATGAGTTAAGAACCATGTCCTGCGTCCGGTTGAGCCGTTCTTGAATGAAATCTGAGAAGTGCTCGA
>JAQBWV010000130.1 GCA_027624335.1 Planctomycetota bacterium | reverse complement strand
GAAAACTCTCACAGCGACTCGCGAAGAATCCAACAGGCTGATTGCCGGATGTTTGCTTCATGCCGCGTGCCACCCAAGTGAGAATCAGAACGCTGTGTCACTCGGGCACGTTCACTGCTTCGGCTTTACGTCGTTCGTCAAGACGTTCGAGAATTCCCGCAACGGCACTCTCGACGGGCAGCATTTCCGGTCCGTCGCCCGTGCGCCATTTCACCTCGACGTTGCCTTCCTTCAGACCCTTGCCGCCGATCACCATCCGCAGCGGGATGCCAATCAGATCCGCATCTTTGAACTTGAAGCCAGGCCGTGCAGCTCGGTCGTCGATCAACACGTCAACTCCAGCAGCCTGCAATTCCTCATAGCAGCGATTGGCAACGTTCATGACTTCCTGATCATCAACGTTCAGCGGGACAATGAGTAGCTCGTAGGGAGCAATCGACAGTGGCCAGACAAGTCCGTTTTCATCGAACCGGGTTTCACAGAGTGACGCGACAATCCGATTCACGCCGATACCGTAACAGCCCATGATGATCGGGTGCTTCATTTCGTTTTCGTCGATGTAGTTCGCATCGAGCGACTCTGAATATTTCGTCCCGAGTTTGAATACGTGTCCCACTTCGATGCCATGCACCATTTCGAGAGTGCCGTCGCACTTCGGACACGCGTCACCGCTGTCCGCGTTCCGCAGGTCAAATGTCGTCGCCAGCTGGTAATCACGACCGATATTCACGC
The DNA here is from genome assembly GCA_027624335.1 of Planctomycetota bacterium. Lineage (GTDB taxonomy): Bacteria > Planctomycetota > Planctomycetia > Planctomycetales > Planctomycetaceae > JABMPE01. Next base: position 17,882 of record JAQBWV010000130.1, on the reverse strand, counting down.
CGGTGTAGTGCGTGTCGCCTGCGTTGCCGCCGGTGACCGCGTCAACAATCTGAGCGACGTCGTGGTCGGCGATCATGTCACACCTGATTCCGACCGGGCCGGCAAAACCGGTCGGTGCACCGGTAACTTCCTGGACGGTCGCATCGTCCGCCATTTCGACGGACGTCGCTTTCAGTGCTCTGCGAATCTTGCCGTCGTTGCCTTCGTGATCACCTCGGACGAGCACTGCCACCGGCTTGTCATCGACCTTGTAGATCAGCGTTTTGATCATCTGCTGCGGCGTACAACCCAGCATTCGGCTGACCTGATCGATTGTGGTGGCGCCGGGAGTATCAACCTTTTTCAGATCGCCGCACGATTCCGTTAGTGCGATGGGGACCGCAGTGCGTCCCGTGTCTGCTCGTTCGAGATTTGCCGCGTAAGTGCATTTGCCGCACCGCACAATCTGATCTTCGCCATTGCCGGCTGGAACCATGAACTCGTGTGACGCGTCGCCGCCGATCGGCCCGCTTTCGGCTTCGACCGGGAGATACTCGAGTCCGCAGCGGGCAAAGATGCGGCAGTATGCGGCGTACATCGCGTCGTAGGCTTCGTCGAGCTGTTCGACGCTCGTGCTGAAGCTGTAGGCATCCTTCATCAGAAATTCGCTGGTTCGCAGGACGCCGAATCGAGGTCGTTCCTCGTTACGGAACTTCGTCTGAATCTGGTACAGCGTGAACGGCAGCTGGCGATACGTCGTCACGATCTTCGAGACCAGATCGGTGACGACTTCCTCGTGGGTCGGCCCCAGGGCCATGTGGATGCGGCGGTCTCCGCGTTTCAGTTCGAAGTTGATCAGCACATTGCCGAACGCTTCCTTGCGGCCAGTTCGTTCGAACAGATCGATCGGTTGCAGGGCCGGCATGTGGATCTCGATGGCTCCCGCGCGTTCCATTTCCTCCCGGACAATGGCTTCAGCCTTTCGCAGCGCCCGATATCCCAGCGGCAGGTAGGTGTACGCTCCAGCCATCAACTGCTTGATCAGCCCGGCTCGCAGCATCAGTTGGTGTGACGGAACTTCGGCGTCCGAGGGAACTTCCTTGAGGGTCGGGATAAGAGTCTTGCTCCAGCGCACGGCGATTTCCTGACGTCGACTGAGTAGAGGGTTACCACCTTGCAAATGTTCTTCACCAGGTGATTTTGTCACGAGGCGGGAATTCTAGTTGGACGACGCCACTTTGGTAGTGGCACCGTCTGGTCGCAGAAGCTGGGAGTTGATCAGTTCCCGGATCATGCGGTCTGATGGTGTCGTTCAATGGTGATTGGTGCATCTGCCGGAGCAATGTCGCGAATATCGATACAAACGGACTCACAGGAACCAGTAACGGTCACAAAATATCGAAGGCAAATTGACCCTCGGGAACATTTCGCGGTAACATATAAACCGATATCGATCAGTGTGCGTCCTTCCGAAGTCCCGCAGGAGCCGCGGTTTCCTGCGCCCGCCTTGTTCTTCCTACGCTTGAGCCTGCGTTATGCACAGTATCGCCGGGATTCTTACACGCGCCGTTGCGACTGTCGCATGGATGATCGTGGTGTCTGTCTGGCTCGCATCGGTATGCGCTGCCTCACTCAAAGCCGCCGAACCGTTACATGTGCGGATTGATCAGCTTGCTGACCAGGCCGTTGTCGGACCTCGTGGCGCTGTCGTTGACGACCTTGCTTTTCTGCGACGAGTCTCCCTTGATCTGACCGGTCGCATCCCTTCGGTGGTTGTCGCTCGAGAATTTCTCGCGGACAGCTCGCCGGATAAGCGAACGCGTGTCGTCGACCGATTGATTGCCAGTCCGGATTTTTATCGGCACATGGCAGTCATCTTCGATGTCATGCTCATGGAGCGTCGAGGCGACAAGCACGTCAAGAGTGATGAATTCCGTGCCTGGTTGCAGGAATCATTTCAGAAGAAGCGACCTTACAACGAGATGGTGCATGACCTGCTGGCGGCAGACGGAACTGCTGAGAAACAGCGAGCGGCCGCAGCGTTTTATCTTGAGCGGGAGGTGGAACCGAATCTGTTGACGCGGGAAATCGGACGGATGTTTCTGGGTATCGATGTGCAGTGCGCGCAGTGCCACAACCATCCGCTGATCGACGATTATCATCAGAGTGATTACTTCGGACTCTTCGCATTCGTCGGTCAGTCGACTGTCTTTCAGCCCGACCCGAAGAAGCCGGCTCTGATTGCTGAGACCGTCAACGGTCAGTCCGAATTCAAATCGGTGTTCACCTCGCGCGAAGCGGTAACAATGCCGCGGCTGCCAGACGAGGTCGAAATCGTGGAGCCTGTTTTCGCAGTCGGTGACGAGTACCAGATTCGGCCCGCTAAAAATGTTCGCTCGCTGCCGAAATTCAGTCGGCGCGAGAAGCTCGCGGATCTTGTTTCGTCGGGGGATAACCCGCTGTTTCGGCGCAACATCGCGAACCGGCTCTGGGCGTTAATGATGGGGCGAGGACTGGTTCACCCGGTCGATCATCATCACTCGGAAAATCCAGCGACCAATCCAGAGATCCTTGAACTGCTCGGAAATGAATTCGCTCAATCGAGCTACGACATCAGCACGCTACTACGGGAGATCGCTTTGTCGACGACGTATCAGCGGTCGTGGCAATTGCCGGCTGATCTTGCTCCTGCTGCCGACGCAGCCCCGCAGAAACTTGCACAGCTGAACGCAGCGGTCACGACTGCTGACGGGCAACTTGTCGCAAAACAAGGCGAAGCCGAAGCGGCACTCACTGTTCTGGACGAAGCATTGGCGGAAGCGAAACCGCTTCGAGTCGCTTTGCAGAAAGTATTAACCGCCGCCGAAGCAGCAGCGACAAAACGGGACGAGACAGCGGCAGCGGCGAGAGGGAATCAGACGAAGTTCGATCAGAAGCAGTCTGTGGCTGTGGCGGTTCGATCTGCCGCGGACAGTGCGAAATTGGTTCTGGCGTCTCTGAGTGACGACAATGAATTGACGGCAGCGGCAACGACGCTGGCAGCAAAAGCCGCAGCTATCGAGGCTGAAGCGGCGAAACTGAAGGCGACATGGGATGCTTCAGTAAAAGCGGCCGCCGCCTCTGTACAGACGCTTGCCGATGCGAATACAGCAGTCGTGCCTCATCGTGCAGCGCTCGATCCTGTCGAGCAGAAGATTCGCGAACGACGCGCACGGCATGTCGCTCTACGTGAAGAAGTTCGGACCGCGCGGTCGATCGCGCAACGCGCTCAGCGACAGATTCGATTTCTGGAGAGCGTTGCAAAACTGGACGGTGCCGAGAAGCAATTGGCCAGTGCTGCTGCAGAGCTGGCCAGCCTGGAGCCAGCAATCAAAACCGCCGAGGCCGATTACGCGGCCGCAGAAAACACGCGCCAGTCAACTGAAACTCAGCTGAAATCGATTCAACAGGCAACCGCCACAAGCGAAGCGACGTTGACGCAATTACAGACACGACGGTCGAGTCTTGAGGTGGGTGCCAGTGCGGTCGAGAGTTCGCTGGCCGCAGCGAAAGCGTCGCTCGCACTGATAAGTACTGACGCTGACCTGTCGCAGGCGGTCGCTGTGCTCGATGCAACTCAGAAGCGAGTTGGCAGCGACCTGGCTGGAGTACAGCAGCAGGTGGACTCACAGCAGAAGGCGACGACAACTCTGCAGGAACAGCTCTCGGCATCGCAAGCAGCGTTTGACAAAGCAACGAAACTCGCTGCCGATCTGAAGACGCGATCGACGGAACTGGCTGCAAAGGTGTCGACGGCTCGGTCACAGGCAGAAGCATCCCGGCTGACGATCGATGATTCGACCGAGCTGGTGATTCAGGAAGCGTCGTCGCACTTCAACATCGCCGTCGTTGAATCACTGACTCCCGAGCAGCTTGGATGGAGCATTCTGGAAGCGACAGGTCAGGTCGATCGTCAACGTGCTGCTGAACTGGCAAAGCTCAACAAAGAGAAACCACTTAAGCCAGAAGAACTGGCCGATACCGGGAAGCTGGCAGTACGGGATCAGGAGGCGGATACCGCGACGTATGCCTCGTTGAGTAAGACGGTTGTTCGGTTTGTTTCGCTGTTTGGTGGTGACAAAGGTCAGCCCCAGGACGCATTTTTTGCGACAGTGGATCAGGCATTGTTCTTCGCGAACGGTGGGGAAGTTCGAGGTTGGCTGGCTCCGTCGGGTGAGAATCTGGCCGGACGTCTGCTCAAACTGGAAGATTCCGCAGCACTGGCTGAAGAACTTTACTTGAGCGTCTTTACGCGACGACCGAGTGCCGAAGAGATCGCCGATATCTCAAGTTATCTGGAACAGAGAAAAGAAGATCGATCAGCGGCCGTCCAGGAAATTGCCTGGGCACTGCTGACGTCCGTCGAATTTCGATTCAATCACTGAGTTCTTCCATACGGTCAGACAATCTGCCTGACCAACGATACCGGACAAAGCATTCCTGAGGACAGAATCATGAAGTGTGACTATGCATGCCAGTCGACTGACCACCAGATCGCCCGACGTCAGTTTCTGAGCACGGTCGGTGGCGGATTCGTCGTCGGAGGGCTCGGCGCGTTGACCACTTCCGCCGCAGCCGAACAACTCAAGCAGAAGAACATGCGGGTTCTGGTCGTTTATATGTCCGGAGGACTCAGTCAGCTTGAGAGCTGGGATCCGAAGCCAAAAACCGACACCGGCGGCCCGTTCCGAGCGATCCAGACTGCCGTGCCCGGGACGCAAATCTGCGAACTGCTGCCAAAGACCGCTTTGCATATGGACAAGCTGTCGCTGATTCGCAGCATCAACACGAAGAACAACGACCACGGCAAGGGAAATTACCAGATGACGTACGGGCGAAATCAGATGCCCGGAACGGACTACCCGCATCTTGGTGCTGTCTGTGCGAAAGCTTTGGAGCGATCAGACAACCCGCTGCCTGGCCACATCAAAGTCCCAGGTGGATCGCGTGGCAGCGATGCCGCTTATCTCGGTCCGAAGTACGCCAGTGTCGGGATGACGGGCAAACCGCCAGCAAACTCGGAGCGTGCGAGTAACCTGACCGAGACCACCGATGCGTTGCGGAACTCGTTTCGTCGCAAAGTGAATGATCGGTTTTCACTGCAGCGTCGCACGGCAGAAACCGACGTCTACACTCAGAGCTACGAACAGGCGTTGCAGCTGATGGAGAAGCGGGATGTGTTCGACGTCGACAAAGAGCCGGCGACCGAGCATGAAAAGTACGGCAAGTTCGATCTGGGCAAGCACTGCCTCATGGCCAGGCGACTCCTCGAAAACGACATCCCGTTCGTGCAGGTGTCACACTCGAACTACGACACTCACAACGAGAATTTTAATTTCCACCTCGAACAGCTCGGCGAGTTCGACCAGGCGTTCTCGACGCTGGTCAACGATCTGCACGAACGCGGCATGCTGGAGACGACACTCGTTGTGGTGATGTCTGAGTTTGGCCGGACGCCGAAGATCAACGCTCGCTTTGGCCGTGATCATTGGGGCTCGGCGTGGTCTGTTTGTTTGGGCGGCGCGAAAGTCCAGCCGGGAGCAGTCGTCGGGAAGACCAATGAAAACGGAACGAAGGTTGTGGATCGAGAGGTCGACCACGGTCATCTGTTCCACACTTACCTGTCGGCGCTTGGGTTGGAGTCGTCCGAATCGTTCGATATCGGCGGTCGTGAACAGCCAATGGCGGATCCGTCTCGCACATCGATCAGCGAGCTGATCTCGTAGTCCCTGATGATGACTGTTGCACAGGTTTCGACTTTGTGAACGACGTGTCTCCTGAAAGTACGGCTGCATGAGCCTTGACGTTAAACAGACTCACGTTGTGCATGAGTGGAAGCATGGCAAGCCATTGATTGCCTGCTGTTTCGATCCGACGGGGCGATTTCTGTTTACGAGTTCGGAAGACTATACGCTGCAACGGTGGAGTCTTGAGGACGGTTTGAAGGTCGCCTGGGAAGCACACGATAGCTGGATCCGCGACATTACGTTTCTCCCCGACGGAGAAACGGTCATCACTGCTGGCTGCGACGACCGCATTATCTTCTGGCCAGTGATCGGCGAGAAACCAGAAGCTCGAGTCGAAGTCGTCGCTCACAAGGGATGGGTTCGCTGTATCGATGCCAGCAAGGATGGCACGCTGGTGGCAACCGGCGGCAATGACAATCTGGTCAGGCTATGGGATCCGAATGGCAAGCTCGTGCGAGAATTGTCCGGGCACGCGAGCCATGTTTACTCGGTCCTGTTTCATCCGAATGGCGAGCTGCTGTTGTCAGGAGATCTCGAAGGGAAAGTTCATCAGTGGGAGATCCCTACTGGTAAGCTGATGCGCACTTTCGATGCCAAAAACCTGCACACGTACAATGGTGGTCAGCAGGTTCATTACGGCGGCGTTCGCGATATCGCTCTCAGTCCGGACGGAGCGATTCTGGCGTGCATCGGATTGCACAAAGCGACGAACCCTCTGGGAGCGGTCAACGAACCTCTGATCATGCTGTTTGACTGGGAGAAGGGCGAGGCCGTTCGTAATCAACCGGCGGAGGGCGTTCAGGGAACTGGCTGGCAGATTGAGTTTCTACCCGACGGTTCGGAAGTGTGTGTTTCCGGCGGCAGTGGTGGCGGACATCTGCTCTTTTTCAACCCGTCCGACGAGAAACCTGTCCACAAGTTGAAACTGAAGGACACGGCTCGCGATATGTCGCTCCACCCGGACGGACTACAGGTGGCGACCGCGCATTGGGACGGCCACGTTCGGATTTCCCGGATGGAAATGAAGGCCGCAAAATAGTACCCGCAGGATTTCGATCATCCTGCTTGATCCGCGGTTCATCGCGAATGTTTGGCTGTACTTCGTCAGGCAGAGCCTGACCTACTGATTGAGCTTGTCGCGAAGACGGTTCAGTTCGGCCAGAGCGGCCAGAGGGGTCATCTCTTCAATCTTGAGTTGGCGAATCTCATCGAAGACGGGATGTTCCTCGACGACGAACAGGGACAGCTGACGGTCCTTGCTTTTCTTTGTGGGGCGAGTCGGAACGGTTGGTTTTCCGGACTCGTCCAGGTGGTCGTCTTCCAGCGTTTTCAGGATGACGGCGGCGCGGTCGACGACGTCGCGTGGGACGCCAGCCAGGCGTGCCACATGGATGCCGTAGCTTTTATCGGCCGCGCCTTCCACGATGCGGTGCAGGAAGATGATGCCATCGCCCTGTTCATGCACCGCGACATTCCAATTCGAGGCATGCTTGAGTGTCGATGTCAGATCGGTCAGCTCGTGGTAATGCGTCGCGAACAGCGTACGAGACTTCAGCACGTCGTGCAGATATTCGGTTACCGCCCACGCCAGCGAAATGCCGTCGTAGGTACTGGTGCCGCGACCGATTTCATCAAGGATCACCAGGCTGCGAGCGGTTGCGGTATTGAGGATTCGTGCGGTCTCGGTCATCTCGACCATGAATGTGCTCTGGCCTTTGCCGAGTTCGTCGCTGGCACCGACTCGCGCGAAGACTCGGTCGGCAATGCCGATGCGAGCTTCGCTGGCCGGCACGAATGAACCCATCTGAGCCATCAGCGTCAGCAACGCCGCCTGTCGGATATAGGTGCTCTTACCGGCCATGTTCGGACCAGTGATGATCTGAACTCGGCCGTGGTGCTCGCCGCCGAGCAACGCGTCGTTGGGAACGAATTCGCCGGTCGGCTGCAGCTTGTCGAGAACCGGGTGTCGGCCTTCTCGAATGTCCAGAATCGGCTCTTCCGTCATCTGCGGTCGCGAGTAACCCTGCGTGACGGCGAGCGTCGCCAGCGCGGCCAGTACGTCGATCTCGGCGATGACTTCGGCCGAGTTCTTCAGTCGTGTGACGTGTTTCGCCACTCGATCCCGCAACGACGAGAACAGCTCCTGCTCCAGACTTTTCGATTCGTCTTCCGCTCGCAGAACTTTCTCTTCGTACTCCTTGAGCTGCGGAGTGATGAAACGTTCCTGGTTCTTCAGCGTCTGCTTGCGAATGTAGTCGTCCGGAACTTTGTCGCGGTTCGCCCCTGAGACTTCGAGGTAGTATCCGAATACGCGATTAAAACCGACCTTCAGATTCGTGATGCCGGTCCGCTGAATTTCTTCCGCCTGATACTTCGCAATCCATGCCTTGCCGCCTTTGGCCAGTTCCCGCAACTCGTCGAGCTTCCCGTTGTAGCCTTGGCGGATCATGCCGCCGTCGGTCGTCAGTAACGGCGGATCATCGGCGAGAGCGGTGTCGATGTCCGCTCGCACTTCGGCGCAGAGATCCAGGTCGGTTTCAAGAAGTTGCAGCAGGTTCGAAGCTCGTCCCGCGAGTTTTGCTTTCAGCTTTGGCAGCAGAGCCAGTGTCCGAGCCAGACAGCCCAGGTCTCGCGGCGAAGCTCGCAACGTCGCGACTTTCGCGGTCAAACGCTGCAGGTCGTAGACCTTGCCGAGTTCTTCCCGCAGGTCTCGACACAGACCGGTATTGCCCGTCAGTTCCTCGACAGCGTCCAGCCGCGCGTTGATCAAACCGATGTCGATGAGCGGGTTGGACAGCCACTCGGCCAGCAGCCGGGCTCCCATCGGCGAAACGGTTTCGTCGATAATGTCCAGCAGGCTGCCTTCGCGGCCACCACCACGGAGCGTGCGTGTCAGTTCGAGACTCGCTCGAGTCGCCTCGTCGATGATCAGGTTCCGTCCCTGCCGCCAGGGTTCCAGCCGGACAATGTGCGTCAGCGAACTTTTCTGAGTTTCGTGGACGTATTCCAGCAGCGCACCGGCGGCGACGATCCCTGGCGTGTCCGGCTCCAGATCGAAACCTTCCAGAGTTTTCAGGCCAAAATGTTTGAGCAGAGTCTTCTGGCAGTTGTCAGCGGCGAAGCTCCAGGGCGGTCGTCTGGTGACAAGCATGTCTCGCAGTTGCAACTTCGGCCAGAGTTCGTCCTCGTGCGCCGGGCTTTCCGATACCAGCAGCTCAGCGGGGCGAAGCCGAGCCAGTTCATCCGCCAGCCCGGCGAGTTCGATGTCCGCCGTGAAGAAGCGTCCTGTCGATAGTTCCAGCCACGACAGGCCAACCTGCTTTTTGCCGACGAAAACGCTCGCCAGGTAGTTGCTCGTTCGCGGGTCCAGCAGTGCTTCATCAGTCAGCGTGCCTGGCGTAACAACCTGAGTGACTTCGCGTCGAACGAGCCCCTTGGCGGTTTTTGGATCTTCGACCTGATCGCAGATCGCGGCCCGGTGTCCAGCTCGGATCAGTTTGTGTAGATAATTCTCCAGCGCGTGGTACGGAAAGCCGGCCATTGCCGTCGGGTTAGCTGAATTCTTATCGCGACTGGTCAGCGTCAGGCCGAGGACCTTCGAAGCGATCTCGGCGTCTTCGTGGAACAGTTCATAGAAATCGCCCATCCGGAACAGCAGGAGCGAACCAGGATTCTGGCTCTTGACCTCCATGTACCGTTCCATCATCGGCGTGAGCTTTGCGGCGTCCTTCGAACTGGCCATCGTGGCGCGGGCTTTCGTGCGGAGTAAGAACAGGTTGCGGGAAATTGTTTCGAGGAACGTCGAGTGCAGTTCGTCGAAACGAGAACTCGCTCTAGCCGCGAATCGTCTCCGCGAGTCATCCGGAATGCCACTCAACCGGATTTGTCTCGTTCCAGCGCTCCGAGTCTGTGATTCTCCGCAGCGGTCGACATCGGGAACGCGCGCACCCCTGATCGTGGGCGTGAGAGATGTAATGACGGTAACTGACGCATTTTGCCGCAACCCTGAAGCGAAGTGCGGCAAACTGCACAAAAATGGGGCGGGCTCAACTTGCTCGCGCTTCGCCGGATAACGATTCCACAGGAGAAATCGTTTGTGAACGCATTATTTACTGCCAGACCTGAATTTCCAGTCAAGTCGGCACGTCGAATGCGTTAAACAGAGTCTAGACTTTAGCCAAATTTTGCCATTGTCGGAAATTTGCCAGAAAAGTCGCTGTATCCATCTGTTGTGTATCGCCGCTCTTCTTGTACTTCAGGAGAATCAGACATGTCTTTCTTTGGGCCACAATGCTTGGGACTGGTTCGACTGTTTCTGTCGACGAGAAAGTTGCGAGTCGGCATGCTTATAGGTCGCCGCAAGCGGCAACGGGTGATCGCAACTCCTCGCCAGTCAGAAGGACTCGAGAGCCGCCTGCTGCTGACTCATGTCGCCGGTATGGGCGACGATCAGCAGAATTTTCACGCGGTGTTTGCTCCAGATACTCCGCAGTCCATCGTGGATGAGTACGAAGCTGCTCATGCTCATGCTGGTGCTGATCTGGTCGGTTTCGCGGCGTTCAATGCCGACGACCGCTGGTTCACGACCGCTACTAACGGAAGCGGAATTGCTCTTGGCGACGCGATCACGCTGACGTGGAGTATCGCTCCGGATGGCACGAACATCCCCGGCTTCAACGGTGAAGCCGCAGCGTCCAGCGATCTTGTGTCTCGATTTCGCAGCATTTACGGAGACACTGCTGACCCGTCGGACACCGACTACTTGGGCGAGGCGTGGTTCGTTCAGATTGAGGCGGCTCTCAACGAATGGAGTGACCTGTCCGGCATCACGTACATCTACGAAGCCAACGACGACGGAGCAGCGTTCAGTAGTTCCTCATCGTCCGCACCTGGTGTGCTGGGCATTCGCGGCGACGTTCGGATCGGTGGGCACCTGATCGACGGAAACGGCGGAGTTCTGGCCTACAATTTCTTCCCTGACAACAGCGAGATGGTCATTGATACCGCGGACAGCTTCTATGGAAACCTCGGCAGCAATTCGCTTCGTCTTCGCAACGTGATCGCTCACGAAGCCGGGCACGGCATCGGATTCAACCATGTTGAATCAAATAACGCCGCGTTTCTGATGGAGCCGTTTGTCAGCACCTCGTTCGACGGGCCTCAGCTCGACGATATCCTGGCCGCACACCGCAACTTCGGCGACGCCAACGAAAAAGGAGGCGGCAACGACAGTGTCAGTTCGGCGACGAATCTTGGGTCGATCGGTAATGGCATCACCGTTTCAATCGGGACACAGGCCAACGACACGAGAGTTGAAGCAGCAGACACCGACTTCGTCAGCATTGATGACGACAGTGATATCGACGTCTTCAGTTTTACGGTCAGTGCGAACTCATCGATCGGCGTGATCCTCACACCGCAGGGACCAACCTATAATCAGGGTCAACAGGGAGGTAGTCAGTCATCATACAACGCCAGCAGTCAAAGCAATCTCGCATTCGAGATTCTCGGGACCGACGGCACAACGGTTCTGACAGCAGCTGCCGCGAACGGCATCGGCAGTTCTGAATCGCTGGCGGCCTTCGACCTGAACACCGCAGGCACATACTTTGTGCGAATTACCGGCGCCAACAACGCCGTGCAAATGTATCAATTGGATGTTTCGGTGACGGTCGAAGCTCCAACGTCCACGGTCAGCATTTCGGCGAACGATGGTGCCCTTGCTGAAGGAGACTCCGGCATCACCAGCTTCACCTACACAGTGACTCGCACTGGTGATGTCAGCGCGCTCGCGACGATCGATTATGTGACAGCTGGCATTGGAACAGATCCCGCCAACGCCGCAGATTTCGGAGGCATTCTTCCATCCGGCACGGTCACGTTTGATCCTGGTGTGCTTACACAAACCTTCACAGTCGGAGTGAGCGGCGACGTTGATTTAGAAGTTCTGGAAGCATTCTCTGTGACGCTGGTTAACCCGTCAGCTGGCCTGCAGATCGGAACGGCATCCGCGACCGGCACCATCATCAATGACGACGCTCGAATTGACATCTCGCTGGTCGCCGAGAGTACCGATAAAGCGGAAGGAAACACCGGAACGACGTCGTTCACGTTCCTGGTAACTCGAATGGGAATGACGACTGGGACTTCGTCGGTCTCCTACTCAGTTGCGGGAAGTGGAGCGAACTCCGCAAACGCAAACGACTTTGGAGGTTTGCTGCCAGCAGGTACTGTGACATTCGCTGCCGGGGAAACTCAGCAGACCATCACGATTACCGTTTCCGGAGACTCGGAATTTGAAGCCGACGAAGGCTTCACCGTGATACTTTCCAACGCTGTTGGTGCAGAGATCGTTGGTGCAACAGCAAACGGAACGATCCGCAATGACGATGTCGAGCCGGAAACATTCGACATCACTGCGGATAGCGCGTCACGCAACGAAGGCGCTGGAGCGTTCACGTTTACCGTTACAAGGTCAGGTAATGTCAGTGCAGCCGGATCGGTCAGCTACACCGTTTCCGGCAGCGGATCGAACGCAGCGAACGCGGACGATTTTGGCGGCTCGTTCCCGTCAGGAACGGTCACCTTCGCTGCAGGTGCAACGTCAGCCACGGTAACAGTCAACGTTTCAGACGACGCGGATGTCGAGGCCAACGAATCATTTACCGTTTCGCTGGACACCGCTGGCAGTCCCTCAGCAAATGGGACGATTATTAACGACGACGCCAGTGGCAGCGGAGTGTCGCTCGTTAATGGCGTTCTGATGATCACCGGTGACGGTGGGGACGATTACGTGTGGGCTCAAGGCAAGGGCAAGACGATCAGCGTCTACACTTATTCGTTTACTAACGGAACCTACACCTGGAACGTCTTCCGTCAGTCTGACGTCGTGACCATTTCCGTGAATACCGGTGACGGAAACGATCAGGTTTATTTCACTGGCCGGATCAACCAGTCGGCGACGATCGACCTCGGAGCCGGTGACGACGTCGCATCGTCGGGTCGCGGAAACGATGTCATCCTTGGCGGTGCTGGCAACGACGCTATCTACGGTAACAACGGAGATGACAACATCGATGGTGGCGACGGAGACGACTACATCCGCGGCGGAAATGGCAACGACATTATTCGCGGCGGAAATGGCAGCAACTGGTCGTATGGCGACAATGGCCACGACATCCTGATCGGAGGCGACAACTACGATTACCTGAACGGCGGCAACGGTCGCGACATTCTGATCGGTGGAGGCGGCTCTGACTGGCTGGAAGGCGGCAACGCTGATGACATTCTAATCGGCGGATCGACTGTCTACGACAACGACGACGATGCACTGTCAGCAATCCGAAACGAGTGGACTCAGCGAACCGGTTACCGCAGTCGTATCAACACGATTCAAACTGGAGGCGGGAGCCTGGGAAATATCAAACTTGAAGCTGGCACGACGGTGCTTGACGACGGCGTAACAGACTATCTGATCGGTGATCGCGGAAACGACTGGTATTTCGGTGACTCTACCGGTGTCGATCGCGATCGCATCTTCCTGAGCTTCCGCGAAGTCATCGATCAACTCCCATGAAGTCTTTCGGTCGGTGCAATCTGAACTCGTCATCGGGAGGTCGGCAATACCGGCCTTCCGTTGTCGTTGATCGAACAAAGACGCAGACGGTTGAGAGCCCTTGAAAGTCGAACGAGCACACTGCAACGGCTCATGAATGGCGGACACCGGAATGATCAAGAAGGATTTCTTTCAGAAACGCGTTCTGTCAGCGAGCTTGCAGTGATCACGTCGCTCATTCGATGGACAATTTAAACACGAAGTTGTGTGATCCATCGACGCTTAAGTGATAAGTGATTTCCGGTACTGATGGTCAGTTATTTGAAGGCGTCGAACGGCGGCGGGTATTCAACTCTTCCTTTGATACCATCCAGTGAACCCGGCACAAGCTCCAGAGCCATCCACACATCACCACCGCCGAACGGCGATTCAAGTCGCTTTGCGAGTTCCGCAGAGAATCCGAAACGGGGATAGAAGTCAGAATGCCCGAGAACGACAACGACTTTGTGTCCTTGTTTCCTGCAGGCCTCAAGTCCTGCATTGACCAACTGGCTGCCAATGCCTTGCCGCTGAAAATCAGGATGGACACACATTGGTGCAAGCGAAACCGCTTCGACGGTCTCGACCGCCGTCATGATCTGCAGTCGGCTGAACAGGATGTGCCCCACAATGCGGCCATCGCATTCTGCAACGTGGGAGACAGAGACGAACCCGTCCGTTCGCAGATCATTGACAAGGTTGGCTTCGGTTTCCGAACCAAACGAGATTCGATTCAGCTTCCAGACGGCTTTCCGGTCGTGCTGTTGTTCCTGGTGGATTGAGACTGTCATTGCTGATGCACCGAAGGGTCCCCCCAACGCTTCACATGAGATTCGTTAACAAACTGGTGACTGCGGCGTCTGATCTGATGCGGCGCGAACCATCTGAGATGACCGAGACCCGTCGACGTCTGTTCGATACTCTGCTCGACCGCAACCTCTGTAAGCTTAAAAACAGAGTGAACAACGGCACTACGATGAACTGGGCAGGAATGACGTAATTCGTGACGCTCACAAAATTTGGCAATTTGACCTGGACACGTTTCCAGGCTGCCATGCCGCCGTCGGGGGACAGCAAATTCCGCCGCCTGTAAGAGCGAACGCACCGTACCAGAGCACCAGCATGCCAACGTTCATACGATCCGCACACCACGAAACAATCGCCAGCCTGAAGCTCATCGTCCCATCGCCGAGTAGAGCGAGGTGAGTGTGCAATGCTCAAGTGGCATTCAGTTACTCGGGCTGTCCGTTGGCAGCAGGCGGCTTACCGTCGATCAGCAACTTTGCCTGCCGGGCAAACCGACGCCCCAGTAGCTCGTAGCCCTCTTTCGTGTAGTGCAGATCGTCGTGCTTGACGCCGTTCTTCTCTTTGTCGTTCAGGTCATCGCAGTCGACCCAGGCACCTCGTTTGTCACTTTCCGCCGACGCTACCTGGGCTTTTCGGACAGCGTCCCACTCTGCTGTCGTACCAAAGTCACTGAGTCGTCCGACTACGAAGTTCATCTCAGGTTGTTTCAGGTCGCGTCGTAGATTCTCGATCAGTTTCGCCAGCGCTTCCTGATAAGCCTTGCTGAGATTCTCTTTGGCATCCCGCTCGCCCTGCATCCAGCAGAACGTGACTGACGTTGGAGCGGGAAATTTCTTCAGCACTTCCTGGAACTGAGTCAGGATCGGTTCGTAAAACTTCGTTCCTGGCGACGTCGATTCCAGGGCGTGTCGCTTTGCGATGTCATTCCACTCAGTCACCCACAGACGGATTGGCTTTCCGCCACTAGCAATCTTGATGTAGGGGATTTCGGCGTCAGGGAATAGCTTCGCGGTTTCCGGTTCGAAGCCCAGTTTTGGATTCATTCCAGCCATGTTCGACTGACCCGACAGAATGAAGAGATGTACTGGCTTGTCGGCGGCCTGAGCAACACTGGCAACTGCCACGAGGCACAGAATGTAAGACAACCTGATTGTCATGAGACGCTCCTTTGAAGTCCGTGAGACAAAAACACTGCTCCAACTATATCGGTCAACTCGAAGTCTTCGCGACCATCGGAAAGTCGGAGTTGGACTCCATAGCTCTGACAACTTTCCGCAAGCGCATCACTCGCCTGTTTGCTTTCACTGTCGCATTTCGAAACTTGATCGCGTGCTTGATGGAATGTGCGAATCCGGCGGTCGTGGAGTCGACAAAAAAGCCGACGAAGTTCGTCGGCTTCCCTGTGCGTCACAATGTTCCGGCCATTAGATTGGCCTGACATTCTCCGCTCGTGGTCCCTTTGGACCTTGCCCCTTGTTGAACGACACTTTTTGTCCCTCATCAAGTTCCTCGAAGCTCACGCCTTCAAGGTTCGAATGATGGAAAAACATGTCCTCGCCTGTCGGTGTCGCGATGAAACCGAAGCCTTTGTCCGTCAGCTTCTTGATCGTGCCTTCTGCCATTTTCGGTCCGATTCTTACAGAATGTCTTTGCTGCGTTGCCCGACACAACTGGTTCAGGCTGCTACGCCGCACGAATTAGTTTTAGCGGGAAGTATTGCTGCTGACAACGAATGGTCCCGCAGCAAAGAAAACTGATTCTGCTGACCTTCACGAGTCAATTATTGAAGGCGAGCGGTGCGAGCAACAACCTTGAAGAAGGTCATCGAAATTCGATACGACGCCACTCCCATGAAGGATCCAATCCTTGGCGAAGTAGAACACTGCCAACTTTGCGGAAACTGCCAACTTTGATCGTCGGGCACGTTTCTGCTAATTCCGTCAATGCGGCTTCGGTGGGCGGAGCATCTGGAAGCCGCGGATGGCGTAGGTCAGGCCGCTGTACAGCGTCACGACAACAGCCGCCCACAGGACGATGTCTCGAAACAGGTTGAAGCCTGGACCGCCGACTTCCGGGCTCAACGAGAGCAGGCTCGCTGTTACAGCGACGCACTGCAGAGCCATTTTGATCTTGCCGATGAGTGCTGCTGAGAAGTCGTTGCCGCTCTGTTCGAGAAATGAACGCAGACCGGTCACAAACATCTCTCGCCCGATCACGGACATGACCATCCAGGAATTGACTCCCGAATCAGCCTTCTTTTCCAGCAGAAACACGAAGGCACCGCAGATGATGATCTTGTCGACAAATGGGTCGAGGATTCGCCCGAGCGTCGTCACTTGCCCGTACTTGCGAGCGATGTATCCGTCGATGGCGTCTGTGGCAGCGGCGACGACAAACAGGATCGCAGCAGAGATCCAGAAGCCCTCCACATAGATCAGCCAGAACAGGATAACGGCAAGGCCGAGCCGGCTCAGCGTGATCAGATTGGGCAGATTGAGTGAACGACGATCGACCGGTTCTGGCATTTGAGGGCCGGTCGACGAAGTGCTGCCTGTACCGTTTCCGGAGTCTGTCATAGGAAAACTGTCGGCTCAAAGCAGCATTTTTGTGGATGAATTACCGGACTCAAGGCAGTGTCGCAGATTGAGCTGAGCATTCAACTCCGGTCGACTCGGGTTCCGAGCAGGCTGGCTTTAAGCACAGAGTACTCCGAGGGAGGATGACGGCTTTCGGTCATGTGATCGACTGATCTGCTACTTCTTCACGCCATACTTCACCGGCAATGGATGATCCAGTGTGTCATGGTTTGGCTCGAAACCGTTTCCGTCGATATCGACGAAAACAGGATTGATGAAAGCCGCCGGGCGGTGCTGCCCCCACGTTGGTCCATGCACGACACCCAGAGTTGAATTGTCTGATCCCGCTACCACGATGATGTGCGCATCTTGGTCGAGATCCAGTGACAGTTTCTGATCGAATTTCACAACACCGGAACGAAACAAATGAGGATGCGTCGCTTTCCGGTAGTGTTGGTCGGGATGAATTCGCCCATTGACCAGCACGAACACTCGATCAATGTCGATCCAGTTAGGACATTGCACTCGGACGTCGATCTCGAGTTTTCTCGACTTCGCTTCCAGCTCCTGACCAGCGAACACACCCTGACGCTGTCCGGCTTCGCGGACTTCAACTTCCAGAAACGGACCGTTGGACATGATGAGGGCTCCGGCTTCCGCAGCCCGCACGATATCGAGCGGTTTGATCTGCGCAGGATCATCCGTCGGAGAGCGAATCCAGTTTCGCAGGAAGCCGGATTCGTGATAGTTGAAGTGCGCGTCGGTGTTGACCACTCCGGCCAGCCGATATCCCTGATTCAACAACTGCAGCCAGTTGAAGATTCGGTTGTTGCCCTGGTACGTCGAAACCGTCAGGAACGGATCGAGCGTCAGAATGTCCGGCACAGGGTGAATCTCAACGACATCGATGTGAGGCATGATCCCCGGATGACCGTCGTCGGGTTCTCCGTTGCCATCTTTGTCGCGGTAGAGCCAGCCCATATCCGGATGATTCTGCTGAATCAGCTTCTCGCTGCGATCATCCCAGAGAGCGAGCCGCTCCACCTGCTTTTCGACACTGGTATCGGTGACGGGTCCGCCACCGTCCTGCAGATGCGGTCGGAGCACCATCGGAAAGGCGTTCTGATGGTTCAGCAGCAG
>JAQBWV010000463.1 GCA_027624335.1 Planctomycetota bacterium | reverse complement strand
TATCCCACGTATCGAGCTGCGACGGTGCTCCAAGATTGAAGATCATGATTACGGAGCGGTTATCGTTGCCGTCAGCAATCAGTCCCTGCTCTTTCGCCTGAGCATGCTGAGCCAGCGAATAGCCCGCCGCTCCCAGCGTCCCGACCTGAAGAAAATCGCGTCGATTGACTCCGTCACACGTATGGGCAGTGCCTTTGCCTTCGAACTGCAGCATGACTGATTCTCCTCGCTGCCTGGCTGAGAAATCTCACTTGTCGCGATCACTGGCGCGATCCCGTTCATTCTTCATCAGCATCATCGGTGACTCATACTGAAGAATCCAGGGTAACGGTGCTGGAAACTTCAGTGCGGCAAGCGTTGAGCGACAATCGAGGGCGGGTCACGGCCATCGACCTACCGGAACTGCATCAGGCCATGAGATTCATGTCGCGCCTGATCAGCTCCGGAATTTGGCCAGACCTGCCACTCGGAACCTGGAATCGTTCGGACGATCGACACCGCCCAGGCCGAGTGGCGTTGGGGATGCTCCGAACTAAGCTCGCTGAAGGGAATGGCCATTTCGATACGCCAGCGCGTCGGTTCAGAATCAACATGGACCCACATCTTCGGATTCCAGGTGGAGTCTTCCCAGCAGGACTCCCGCACGCGTCCGCGTTCGTCGATTTCGATTTCGTAAGCCGTCGAGTAATCACGGTCGGTGTCGAGTGAAATCTTCAGCCGGTCGAAGCCGGAAAGATTCTCATCGTGAGTGCGTCCTTCGAACTGAACCGGCGGTGGCGATTCAGTCGACGCTCGATCGATGGTGACGCCCTGAAGACTTCCCCGACCCACAGGGCGAGTTTGTTTCAGCTCCGCAATCGCTCGAGGCAACGTTGCCGCGACATACAGAAACTGGTCGTCGTGAGACAGCATCACGGATGGGTACGCTGATCGATCCTCGATGAGGGGATCTGACGTTGAAAGGCGGGTCTGACCATCTTCAGGCACCAGCAGGATTTCGCGAGACTCCAGCCAGCATTCATCGCCGAGAACTCCGTCCAGGTTCGGACGAACCGTGGTCCACGTGCAGTACGAAAAGTTCCGCGGCATCTCGTCAACCGGCTCAGTCACCCACAGCTCGCCGGATGCCAGCTGACCGATCGGATCACTCGGGTCTGCGCAGACGAGTTTGCGATAAAGCGACTCCGAAATACGAGCGTGTCCTTCCCGACGCAGGACTGACGCCAGCGGCCAGGTCACTGCCGGAGCGGGGTAGACTTCTGGAAGCCGCTGCCGAATGACCTGCCCCATCTGAATGGCCTGCTGCCGCCAGTAGGAATGCGTCGCGGCCTGCCAGTTCTGCGAGTTCTGAGACGGCGTCTGCTGAACAGTTTCCAGATCGGCCAGCGGATCCGAAGCCAGCTCACGAGCTGTCTTCAGCGGATCGTCCTGTTCTTTCCGTGCCGCGTCGAGCAACTTTTGAATGCGACCAGTAACCAGATTCCTGCTCGTCTGTTGCACCTGAGCGGTCATCTCAACCGAGCGACTGCGATGCCACGCCATTTCGCTGCTGCTCCACAGGTGCAACAGCCACAACATGGCCTCGGCCGCAACCGGCTCGTTGGGATACAGATCGATCAGCTCGATGAACGTCGCTTCGGCGAGATCCCATTGAGCACGTCGTCGGTAGTCGCTGGCGAGGTGAGCAATCTGCAGCGCCGCTTGTCGATCGGGCATGCCGCGAACGACGCTGCGCAATTCGGCAACCAACTGCGAAGCCTTGCGCGGATCGTCCACATATTTCTCAGAGATGCCGCGGAAGTTGCGTTGTCGAATGGCGAGTTCCTGCTGCCGCTCCAGTTCCCCTTCGATCATCGGCAGCTGCATTCTGCGCGCCTCTGAACCGGGAGAAATCGCGATCCCTGTCCAGAAGTCACGCTGCGAAACCAGCGTGAAGCGGCTGTCGTCGGTTTCCAGCGGGATGAACGGTTCCGGCTGCGGAGCATGCTCAATCGCCGTCATCAGCTTCGCCCGCCCGGCGGACGCTGCGGCTTCGACGGTGGTTCCCAGTCGAGGCAACACGTCGTACGGATCGATCGTCATCCCCGCTCGTGTTTGTGGAGCGCAGCGCGCAAAAATCCGCTCCACCTTCCAGGCATCCAGCCTCGCAAATTCCTGATGCTCGATGAAGCTGGTCGAGTCCGCTGCTTCCGCGACCGCTCGCTTGACGGCATCGAGAATCAACTTCGCCGACGCATCGTTCTCCCCAGCTTCTTCGACGACAATGACACTCGGACGCCAGCTTCGAATCGCAGCGACCAGATTGGAGACGACGACTTCCACCAGTCGGCCTTCCGTGTGCTTTTGCCATTCCGCCGTCAGCAGATCAACGCTGGTATCGACTTCGGGAAGTGCGATCGGCAATCGCCAGCCAAGACCAGCTCCCGCCCCGCCGACCGTCGTGACAGCGTCGTACATCTGCCGTTCCAGACTGAGGTCCGATTCGGCACCGGTATTGCGGCGCGGCACGACCAGAGCCACCGACCGAAAGCCCTCGTCACCAGCCTGCTTTGCCAGCATTCCAAACGGAATCCGTTCCGGTCGCGTGTGAATCGCCAGGATAGCCGCGCGACGCTGACCGGCTCGGCAGACGTCCCAACTTCTGCCTCCATCACTGGTACGCAGGATGGTGCCGAATGCTCCGACAGCGACGCCGGTTTCTTCTGAACTGAAATTCAAGGCGTGAATCGGTGCCGTATGTCCGGTCGCCTGACGCGTCCAGCTGGCTCCACCGTCTCGCGAGTGCCACACGCAGCTGCCTGGATTTCCGGTCACCCAGACTCGATCGTTCACCGCCGCGACGGCAGTGAAATCGACAAAACGCGACAACTCCGGAGGAAATGCCGAATTGAGTGACTCCC
>JAQBWV010000462.1 GCA_027624335.1 Planctomycetota bacterium | reverse complement strand
CGCACCGGCGTCCAGTGCCGCCATGTTCCCCTGCACTGAGATGCCTGCGGTCTCGTGTGTGTGATAATGGATGAACGTGCCTTCGGGCAGCATCTTCCGAGCGCGTTTGATCGTCTCGTGAACCTTCGAGGGAACGGCGGTGCCGGACGCATCTTTGAAGCAGACTGAGTCGTACGGAATGCCGGCGTCGAGGATCGCTCGCAATGTCATCTCGTAGAAGTCGGCGTCGTGAGCACCTTTACAACCCGGTGGAAGTTCCATCAGGGTGACGACGACCTGATGTTTCAGCCCGGCGTCGACGATGCACTGGCCGCTGTAGATCAGGTTGTTGACGTCGTTGAGCGCGTCGAAATTTCGGATCGTCGTGATGCCATGTTTCTTAAACAGGTCGGCATGCAGTTTGACGATGTCCGACGACTGCGATTCCAGACCGACGACATTCACGCCGCGAGCAAGCGTCTGCAGGTTTGCGTCCGGTCCGGCGGTTGCCCGAAACGCGTCCATCATGTCGAAGGCGCATTCATTGCAGTAAAAATACAGCGACTGAAAACGAGCTCCGCCGCCGGCTTCGAAATAGGTCATTCCGGCATCGCGAGCAGCCTCCAGCGCCGGAAGAAAATCCTTAGTATTTACGCGAGCTCCGTATACGGACTGAAAGCCGTCGCGGAACGCCGTATTCATGAACGTGACTTTTTTCACGATTGGTACCCTGACTCATCTGTAAGGTCCGCTGTGCGGACCGAAACCTGTTGTGGTCCGCACAACGGACCCTACTGACTGTTGTGTAACCTGGTTGCTACTTACCCAGCACCGACCAGAGGACTCCGGCAGCGACTGCCGAACCAATCACACCGGCAACGTTCGGCGCCATCGCGTGCATCAGCAGATGATTGCTCGGGTCTTCTGCCTGGCCAACCACCTGCACAACTCGCGCGGAATCAGGCACAGCCGAGACGCCAGCTGCTCCGATCAGCGGGTTGATCTTCTCTGTCAGAAACAGATTCATCAGCTTTGCAAACAGCACTCCACCAGCAGTGGCGATGGCGAATGAAAGAGCTCCCAGACTGAAGATCTTCAGTGAATCTGCATTCAGAAACTGGTCGGCCTTGGTGCTGGCTCCCACGCAGAAGCCCAGCAGAATTGTCACAATGTCGATCAATGCATTGCGAGCATTGTTGGCCAGTCGCTCTGTGACGGTACTTTCCTTCATCAGGTTGCCAAAGAAGAGCATGCCGATCAGAACAATCGACGCGGGCGCGATCAGAGCACAGATGAGGAACGCCAGTACCGGAAAGATGATCCGCTCCCGGCGAGAGACTTCGCGTGGAGGCGCCATGCGGATCAGTCGCTCTTCCCGGGTCGTCAACAGCTTCATGATCGGCGGCTGGATCACCGGCACAAGTGCCATGTAGGAGTACGCCGCGATGGCAATTGCCCCCAGCAGTTCAGGAGCGAGCTGTGTCGCCAGAAAGATCGCTGTTGGACCGTCGGCACCACCGATGATTCCGATGGAACCGGCTTGCGGGCCGGTAAACCCGAGCACAATAGCTCCGAAGAATGTCAGGAACACGCCGATCTGCGCGGCCGCTCCCAGCAGCACGAGCTTCGGATTCGACAGCAATGTGGAAAAGTCGGTCATCGCTCCGATGCCCAGAAAGATGAGCGGCGGAAAGACGCCGTGCGAGACGCCGAAGTAGAGATAACTCAGCACGCTGCCCTGGTCGTAGACAGACAGCATCATCCTGCCAGGTTCATACGGGATGTTGCCTACAATGATTCCCATACCGATAGGAATCAGCAGCAACGGTTCGTAATGCTTCGTAATGGCCAGCGTGATGAACACGATCCCGATGACGATCATCAGAGCGTGCGGAAACGTCATCCACGCGAAACCAGTTGAGTTGAGAAAGTCGAAGAATATCTGCATGGTTCAGTTCGAAGAGCGGAGTCGGATTTTCGTATTTCCAGCCTCAGCGGACCGCACGCGTCTGAGCGTGGTTAAGGCGGAGTCTCGTTTCGGCGTCAGGCGTTCACATCGCCCCACCACGATGAATGTGCATGGCAAAAGCGGCGGCGGCTGCGATGTCCTGGTCAGAAACTCCGGTGGCGGCTCGCGGCAGAGAACCAGAGTGATCAGGCTTTTCCGGGTAATACCTGTTGAGGACCGCCAGCACTTTCGGCAGACCCACCAACGCCAGGCTGATCAGAACCAGAGCCGCAAAGACGATGGACATGCCCGTGATGGCGATTGCCAGACCAGTATTGGCGGTGATGCCATCGATTTCGGATGTCAGTAACAACATACGTTCGCTCGGTTGATAAGTGACCATATATGTGCGAATCGCCTGCCGAATGCCTGCAGAAGCATGGTGCTGCGAAGTTAGTGACTCGCGGCTGTACTGTCGAGCAAGCCTGCGACACAAACTGGGAGAACCGCGCCTCAAACACAGATTCTCAAGCTTCACGAGTCAGAGCGATTGAGACGCGATGAGCAATCCATAAGATTGAGGGTATGTTGCACTGTACGGTGTAACCGGACGATCGAACGGAAATACGACCGCCAGACCGAGCGGGAATACCCTGTGTGTGACCTGCCGTACGACCTTCCTGACCGCTCCAGCTGGTCGAAGCTGAAGCGACTTGCTCACGGCTGATGGACTTTGCAAAAGGGAAGGAGACAATCTTTCAGGAGATCACTGTTTTGGTTTGGCGAGATTAAAGTGACCAGGTTGCCGTACGTTCTTCTGGATGGTGGCGTTACCTGTCGCTGACGAAGCAGTGCAGTTGGCCATTTTCGAGAGACACAAGAATTCGGCCGGAGGTATCGACGGCGACTCCGCCTTTGACCGCAGTGGCGGGCAGTTTCTGCAGCCACACGTCGGTTCCGTCTTTGACATTGATTG
>JAQBWV010000461.1 GCA_027624335.1 Planctomycetota bacterium | reverse complement strand
CGCCAATCAACTCGAATTGTCCGCATTGCATCGGACGAAACTCCATGCGAAATTCCAAATTCGGCACTGCAATCTCTTTCACGCCATATTCTGGAATCGCCAGCGTATAGATGTAATCAGTACTCGACAGAACGAGCACCACGGTCGTGTCAACAGGCACATGCAAGTCGCGGCCGCCTTGCAGTCGGTCGTTGTGAGAAGTGCTGCCCGTCATTGCCGGATACCTGGAACTCCAGCGATGCTCGGTCCCCGTGAGCCGAATGTAGAGTGGCTCAGGGATCACTTCCACGCTGGCAGCGGTCTCGTCTTCATGAGGTGCCGGCGTGGCCGGATTCGTCGAATCGCAGCCGGTCACCAGACAAAACCAAAACACCGTCACACTGCTGACACATAATCGACATTGAAACCCACGATCGGGCCTCAGTGCGATCCGGACTTGCCGGTTCCAGCAATTCTCAGGACGTGGTTGAATCATCGTCATCTCATTGGCATTGCAGTTCTGGCATGCACTGAACTCCACTTTTCGAATCGGTGACAAGTGCGGCCCAATTTATGCCGCGCAGCATACCAAGCCGTCACATCCAAGTCTGTGCGCGACCGCTATTGACGTAGTCGACTAACTCATACACTGCAGCATGGTACCGCAACACCTGTCAGAAAACACATTCTTCCGCATGCTCAACCGTTTCCGACAAAGGGTCCATTCAACCAGGCTCTGTTCCTACCGCAGCCTTTCGACGTTCCTACCGCAGCGTTTCGACTGCAACCGAATGGTCGAGGGACTAGAGCTGACGGTTCTGAGTCTTTCGAGGTACTCAACCTGCGTGTCGTGTCACCGCAGCCCCGGTCATGAACCAATCATCGCCGCGACAGCTTCCGCAGTCACCGGCTCGATGACACCTCGTTCGGTGATGATCGCGTTGATCAGTTCGGCAGGCGTCACATCAAAGGCCGGGTTCCAGACATCGACTCCGTCAGGAACAGTCTGTCGACCGAAACCGTGGCTGATCTCGTCCCGACTTCGTTCTTCAATCGGAATTCCGTCTCCGGTGGGAAGACTTCTGTCAAACGTGCTCGACGGCGCCGCGACGTAGAACGGGATTCCGTGAGCCTTCGCGAGAACGGCAATCGAGTAGGTCCCGACCTTGTTTGCGGCGTCGCCATTCGCGGCGATCCGGTCAGCCCCGGTGATGACGGCCTGAACTTTCTTCTGGCGCATGACCAGAGCAGCCATCGAATCACAGATCACGGTAACGGGAACTCCACGCTGTTGCAGCTCCCACGAAGTCAGCCGAGCCCCCTGTAACAGCGGACGAGTCTCGTCGGCGAAGACGTGCAGCTTTTTCCCCGCTGCGGCCGCGGCAAACAATACAGACAAGGCTGTGCCGTCGCCGGCGGTCGCCAGTCCGCCCGCATTGCAATGAGTGAGCACTCCGCCCTCGTCCGGCATCAACGACAGACCGTGCTGGCCGATGGCCGTACACATGTTTCGATCTTCCTGATCAATCGATCGAGCCTCAGCAAGCAATCGCGCCGCGACAACTTCCGGGGCCGCGTCGGCGAAAGAGCTGGCCACCTGCTTCATGCGTTCGAGGGCCCAGAACAGATTCACGGCAGTCGGTCGGCTGCTCGCCAGGTAGTCCGTTACAGCGCTGAGCTTTTGATCGAACTGCTCACGGCTCGAAGCAATCTCGCCCTGCACACCGATCACAGTGCCATAGGCCGCCGAGACGCCGATCGCCGGCGCGCCGCGAACTCGCAGCGACTTAATGGCTTCCCAGACATCCTCGACGGTTTCGCAATCGATTTCGAGGAACTCTGCGGGCAATCGAGTCTGATCGATCATCCGCAGCTTTCCAGGCAGATCGCCGATCCAGCTCAACGTTCGAGGAATACTTACCGGCATGATTTACCTTTTTGATGGTCACGGCTCGATGACTGCTCCTCGCAGGACCGTGATACATGTCGCACAGGGACTGGCACTTCCAGATCGCAGTGAGAGTCTGACGCGAGGCATCATCCTGAGCAACGTTCCGTAATAACGGTCGACGCGCACAACGAGTTATCGAGATATCCTTCCAACTCTTCGCGAGGTTTACCTCACAGGCTGAGGCGGTCCCCTCCTTCGCACAACCTGGCTGATCGTCGATTGCCGCGCAGGACGACATAGAAGTCGGAAGAACCCGCACAATCTCTATAGTTCAGGTTTTCGATGAGCGATTCAACAAGGCCTGCGTCAGCACCAACGATTGTCTGCTCGCCATGGCGATGCCTGGTCGGCCTGCCTCTGCTGGTGTTCTCTGGAATTCTCCTGACCGGTTGCCAGCTGCGACATGAAAATGGTTTCACACGCGGCTGGGCCGACGTCAACTCACTTGGTGCGCCAGCGGCATTCCTCATGCAGAGACGAACTGACGGATTCCGCCCTGCCCCTCCGGAAACAGGTCTTCCCCAGGTCAATGCCATCGATATCCCGCTCAATTCGTACGGTTCTACCTCAAGTCAGTCTACGGTCTTTCCTGTTCAGGATCCGTCTGACGAATCAATCACCTCGGATACTGGTTCTCTGAACAACTCGCGATTGCCAACCGGCAGGCCGACAGTCACGACAGGGGAACACCACGCCCCTCACACAACAATTCCCGCCATTGAAGCCATGTCGCACACGGTCAAGCAACCCGATCGAAACGAAGCGTTCGACGCAACTCGCGCAACGCAACGTCCAGTCGCTCCGACGGGCGCCTGGCTCTTCTGATTTTGAGACTTCGTGACCGAGCTCAGCCTTCACAAAGAGCGCAGGTGCCGCGACATGAGAAGTCGCATCACTTCCCGATGCAGTACAGGTAGGCGTCGGTGCGCAGCAGGATCTGGTCTCCGCTGATGGCCGGACTGGCGTTGACGAGCGTTTCGTCGGACTCGA
>JAQBWV010000129.1 GCA_027624335.1 Planctomycetota bacterium | reverse complement strand
AGAACTCCCAATTTCCCATTCACACCGATAAGCCACCCAAACCAACGACCGGATGGGCAGTCACACTCCTCAGCAGCTGCTCATCGCCAGGGTCGCTCGGGCAGTGGTAGACACTAAGCATGGTCTGCAAATAGACGTGCCGGGACGAGTCCGCCAGTGCTTCCATCAACCGGCTGTCATTGACACCCAGGCTGACTGACAGTGCTGGCTGATCCATGTCCGGCAAGATGAAAGCAGCCCAGCCCCACTCTTCCTCAACATTCACCGTCGGTACGCGCATCACAGCACCCGGCGGAAACAGTCCAAACGTCGAATGATAGTTGTGCAGCGAAACACCTATCTGTTTCAGGTGATTGCGACACTGGGAACGTCTCGCCGCCTCGCGAGCCTGCTGAACTGCGGGCAGCAAAAGGGCTACCAGAATGGCAATGATTGCAATTACAACCAGCAGCTCAATCAGCGTAAATGCACGACGTTGGCGAGTCATTATCGGCCCTCATACTTCATAGGACATCGAACCGACGGCTGCTGAAGTGCTGACACACGTCAGTTCAACTCTCAGCCAATTTGACCAGGCCTGTCCATCCCGTCAAGCCACGGCCAGCTGCGAACATCAGTGTCGGTCGCTGCCTGCTGTGAATTCTCATCGACGATTCCCTTGTTAGAGCCGCCCACACGTCGCGTCATCTAATCAGTCGGACTTTCTGTTTCGAGGCTTCGCCAGCAGTACCAGCTGGCGATCGACGCGTACGGTTGCCACAGCTCGGCGATCGATCGGAAATCGCTATGCGAAGCCGACGGATCCATGTCGTAAAGACGCAGCATCGCGTTGCGAACGCCCAGGTCATCGACCGGAAATACGTCCAGCCGACCGAGAGAGAACATGAGAAACATCTCCGCCGTCCAGCGACCGATTCCGCGTACCAGGATCAGCTTTCCGATCACGCTTTCGTTCGAGAGCCGACCGATCGTCGCCAGCTGCACCTCGCCCTGATCGACCTTTGCCGCAAGGTCAAGCATGTACTCGGCCTTTCGCTGCGACACGCCGGCCGTTCGCAACTGATCGACACTCAGGGTGAGCAGACTGGCCGAAGTGACTCGCCGGGATCCGCTGCGGGCTTCAACGAGGGCAACAACCCGGTCGCGCACTGTTCGAGCGGCCGCTGTCGAAATCTGCTGAGAAATAATCGAGCGGACCAGCATCCAGAAGCGATCGCGATCGCTTTTCAGGTCGCACGGGCCGACGTGATCAATCACGCGCCGCATGACAGGATCGACCTTACGAAGATGTTGAGTCGCCTGCCGGAGTCGTTCGGAGTTCCTGCTCATTTTTGTCACGGGAGTGGTCGCGTTCATGCGGGGACTTGCGGCGATAGGAATGAACCACGGGATACTCGGAACAAGACGATAGTCTTCTGTGTCGATCCGTGGCTCGCTTGATTCGTCACGTCTGTCTCGCGTTTGAAGATTTTTCACGTTGACTTCGTCAGGCGGTGCCTGACCTATGGAGCGGTGGTCTCTGCGGCTTCGCGGAGGGCGGATTCAAATTCGGGTGAGTCCAACAGCTGATGGCGGATGTCTGGACTCGCGAAAATCCGGACTCGTTTAACGTAGTCGTCGAATTGTCTCTTTGCCAGAGATTCAATCACCGGCGAGACGTCACTGAGCAGGCGGTAAACTCCGTCCTTCGGGAAGTAGATCGGCACTTTGAATTCCACTTCGCGATGCGGAGGCGGAGCGTCGATCAGGATATCAACCGACGAGAGTTTCCGGTTCACGATGCGTCGACGATTCAGCTCTTCCGTCAGGCGTCGACTGCAGCGAACCAGAAAATCGTACGGGCGACCGGCGAGCAGTTCGTACAGATCGTTCTGCTGGTAATGCGAGTACTCGCCCGAGCGTTTGTAGAGTTGCCGTTTCGGCCCGAACACACCCTCGACAAGCTGTTGAGAGTCAGTGCCGGTGGCCTGCTGGCGAAGCAGGCGAATCGTTTCCGTTTCGGAAGATTCGAACAGCGTTCCCAGATCGAACTGGTTGTGCAGCTCGAAGAACGATCGAGCGAACATGCTTGTCGCCGAACGAACGGCGTGGTGCCAGTAGACCTCGCTGAACATCACGTACCTGGCAAAGACCATCAGTTCGGCCGCAGTCTTTCCTTTTTGAGTGATCGCCAGGCCGTCGCCGGATTCGTTCAGGACGAGCGACTGAATCAAGCGACTTTTGTCGAAGTGCCGACCGTAGGGAACTCCGCAGTGGAGGCTGTCACGTTCCAGATAGTCCATCTTGTCGATGTCGATCGGGCCAGACAGGATGGACCTCATCAGTCGCAGTTCCGGCGAATCTGTCTTCGCGACGAGCACGTCGAGCACTTCGTCCGCCTCGATGTTCCATTCCGATTTCAGTACCTGTGCAAGTTCGCGTTCGGGGCGGAGGTACTCGGCGGCGTACGCTTCGTGAGGCGGGAGATTCGGCAGTGACAGGTCTTCGATCGGATGACAGAACGGCCAGTGCCCCAGATCGTGAAGCAGCGATGAAACGAGCAGCACCTCCGCACGGTGATGGTCGATCACCGCGCAGAATCGAGGATCGCGGCCCAGTTGCCAGACGTAGCGGATGGCATTGTTGAACACGCCCAGAGCGTGCTCGAAACGGGTGTGATTGGCGCCGGGATAAATCTGCGTGGCGAGCCCCAGTTGTGAAATGTGTCGCAGCCGCTGAAATTCAGCAGTGTCGACCAGCGCGCGGACTCGTGGCGTGAACGGAACATCCTGTTCGTTCGGAATGCGGATGATGCCTCGATTGGCATCAAGGCTCGCGAATTCCGGAATGTCGCTGAAGGGGTGGTGCATAAATCGAGGCATCCTGCGTTCGCGGGTCCGGGCGGATTCTGGTTGATCTATTGTCGCATCGACTGAGTGTTTTCCAGGCAAAGCCTGACTGCGTCAAATCCCTGTGCCCACTCACATCGATCCGCTCCACTTTCTCACCGTACCCATCCGCTGGAAATTCCATATGATGTCGCCTGGACTCATGACCCTGGCAATACTCCGCTGAAACTGCGTTGGTGTGGCCTTATTCTGCCATGTGGTTCAGGCGTGTCGAGCTGTTCGTTGGTCGCTCAAGCAATCGGTAACAGGACAAAAGATAATCGCTATGGGAAGAAGTTTCGAAAATCGCAAGCACTCGATACTGAAGACGGCAAGTCAGAAATCCAAAATCTATTCCAAGTACGGCAAGCAACTGTATGTGATTGCCAGAAACGGCGTAGCGGACCCCGAGGCCAATCCGGCTTTGCGGAGTCTGATTGAGAAAGCCAAACGCGATCAGGTGCCCAGTCACGTGATTGAAAAGGCGATCGAAAAAGCGAACGGCACAGGCGGTGAAGACTATACCGCCTCGCGCTATGAAGGATTCGGCCCTGGTGCCTGTTCAGTTATCGTCGATTGTTTAACCGATAACCCAAACCGGACCATCACCGATGTACGCAATTGCTTCACCAAGACCGGCTCCAAACTGGGACCGGCAGGTTCGGTCGCACACTTGTTTGATCACCTGACCGTCCTGTCCTTCAAAGGGGACAACGAAGATCAAGTCCTGGAACTCATGCTGGACGCCGACGTTGATGTCGATGACATCGAATGTAAGGATGGTCAACTGACGTTGTTCGCTCCCGCCAGCGAGTTTTACAAAGCCACGCAGGCGTTGCAGGAAGCCTTTCCCGAAGTCGACCTGGAAGTCCAGGAAATTACGTTCGTTCCTCAGTCAAGTATCGAGATTGGCGGGGATGATCTGCCGATGTTCGAAAAGTTCATCAACATGCTTAACGACTGCGATGATGTGCAGGATGTCTACCACAACGCCATTGTGCCGAGTCAGTGAAGTGGGTGTGAACTGATTGTTTTCATGCCGGTCAGGCTCCGCCTGATGGAATTCTGAATCGCTGAGCGCACCCGTTTCGGCTTTGGCGGTGTCGGTGTTTGACAGTTCGGCCATGTCTTGCGAAGCTTCAGCCTTGGTCAGGGAACGTCTGTGCTGAAGCGTCTCGGAAGGGAATTCGAGTGTTCTCCGAGTTTCGAAACATCGTTGAGGACGGGCTTGGACGATTCCTCGAAAGAAGCGACGCCTGCCCCGCGCGACTCGAAGAATCCATGCGCTATTCGGTCGAAGCTGGCGGCAAGCGACTGCGGCCAGTCATGGTGCTGATGGCCTGCGAAGCATGCGGAGGTGATCCTCAGAACGCGCTCCCGGCGGCGGTCGCCATCGAGTATGTCCACACGTATTCGCTGATCCATGACGACCTTCCGGCGATGGACAATGACGATCTCCGTCGCGGACGACCGACAAACCACAAGCAGTTTGACGAGGCAACGGCGATCCTGGCTGGCGACGGCCTGCTGACGCTGGCCTTTGAGATCATCGCCCGCGAGATCGCGCCTGCAGACGTCGCCCTGGCATGTGTCATCGACCTTGCATCAGCAGCCGGCATCGAGGGCATGGTCGGCGGTCAGATGGCTGATCTGCAGGGCGAGCGAGCGGAGCTGGTAGATTCACAGGAAACGGCCGCCTCAGATAAGTCCGGGTGTGCTCCCGTGGGTACTGCTGGACGAACAGAACAAGAGCGCAAAGTCGCCCAGCTCGAAGCGATCCATCTGCGGAAAACTGGCAGACTGTTACGTTCAGCGCTGACAATGGGCGCTCGCATTGCCCGGGCAGACAAAAAAGCGATCGAAATGCTCGATCATTATGGAAGATGTGTCGGCCTTGCATTCCAGATTGCGGATGACCTTCTGGACATCACCGGCGACGCGGCCAAAATGGGCAAAGGTGTTCGAAAAGACGCCGAACTCGGTAAACTGACTTACCCGGGCCTTCTGGGTCTCGAAGAAAGCCGCCGGCGGGCACAGTCATTGATCGACGAAGCCTGCCGCTCGATCGAGCCACTGGGTGATCGAGGGCTTCGGCTGGAAGCCTTGGCGCGTTTCGTACTGGAAAGAGATCATTGATGAATCTTGAAAACCTCGAACTGCTTCCTCGAATCGAATCGGCCAGGGATCTGCAGGACTTCAAGCCTGCACAGTTGACGCAACTTGCAGCAGAGATCCGCGAAGTGCTGTGCTCGGTCGTGGAAGATCGAGCCGCCCACTTCGCCAGCAACCTCGGGGTTGTGGAACTCTGCATCGCACTGCACCTGGTCTACGACTTTTCAAAAGATCGACTGATCTGGGACACCGGACACCAGATTTACCCTCACAAACTGGTGACGGGCCGGTACAAGGAATTCGATTCGATCCGAACCCGCGGCGGCCTGATGGGTTATCCCAACCCCGCTGAGTCTGATTACGACCTCTTCATGACTGGACACGCCGGCTGCAGCGTTTCAACGGCGCTGGGACTGAAAGCCGGAGACGATCTGATCGGCCAGAACGAACGACGATCCGTCGCTGTCATTGGCGATGGCGCGCTTCCGTCGGGCATTGTCTGGGAAGCGATGACCAACGCGGTCGGCCTGAAAAAGGACATGCTCGTTATTCTGAACGACAATCGCATGGGCATCTGCCCGCGTGTCGGTGGGCTGGCCGAGTATCTCGACAAGGCTCGCCTGGCACCGTTCTACAACGGTCTGAAGCGAGATGTCGCCTGGCTGCTGAACAAGGTGCCGGTTGTGGGCGAACCGGTCGAGCACGCACTGGGCACCTTCAAGGAAGCGATGAAGACCATGCTGCACGGCGGGATGCTGTGGGAAGAAATGGGCTTCCGCTACGTTGGTCCCGTCGACGGTCACGACCTGTCTGCGCTAAGACGACACTTGCAGATGGTCCGCGACATCAAAGGCCCGGTCATGCTGCACGTATTGACCGAAAAGGGGCACGGTTTTGAACCAGCCTGCGTCGACCCGGTGAAGTTTCACACTCCGGCACCGTTTACAAGAACCGAAGACAACGAAATCGTCCCGGTCACCGGGAGCAAATCGTCAGCCTACACCAACGTCGTCAGCGACGCGATTTACGCGATGATGAAGCGCGACCATCGCGTCTGTGTTCACACAGCGGCGATGTGTGCCGGCAACGATCTCGGAAAAATCCGCGCGGACTTTCCGGACCGCTTCTTCGACACCGGAATCACCGAAGGCCACACCGTCGCGTTTGCAGCGGGTATGGCAAAAACCGGTATGCGACCGATCGTCGATATCTACAGCACGTTCCTGCAGCGAAGTTACGATCAGATCTTCCAGGAAGTCGCGCTGCAGAATCTGCCGGTGACGTTCACGCTCGACCGGGCCGGACTTTGCGGACCAGACGGACCAACTCATCACGGCAACTTCGACAACACTTACATGCGGTCTTTCCCGAACGTCGTTGTGATGGCTCCGGGAGATGCCAGCGATGTCGTTCCGATGCTGGACTTCTCACTGACCTATGCTGGTCCGACGTCGATTCGTTATCCAAAGACAGGAGCAGTGACCATCGAACGTCCTGCTTCGCCGGTTGAGATCGGTAAATCAGAGGTATTCAGCTGGGGTACAGACGGGATGTTCGTCGCGTTCGGTTCGCTGTTTGCGGACTGCGTCGCGGCCGCTGAGTTGCTCCGTGCGGAAGGTCTGGAGGTAGGTGTCATCAACGCGCGCTTCGCCAAACCGCTCGACACAGAGACTATTCTGAGAGCCATTCGCGAATGTCCGTTCGTCATCACTGTCGAAGAATCGACGCTTGTCGGAGGCTTTGGATCGGCAGTACTGGAAGCTGCCAGCGATGCCGGGCTGAACACATCCCGTATCCGGCGTCTCGGTATTCCGGACCGCTTTATCGAACACGGCGAACGAGGCGACCTGCTGGATTCTCTCGACCTGAGCATTGACGGCCTGATCCGAGTCGCCCGTGAATGCTCTTCAGCGAATGCCGTCAAGCCCGACGTCTCACCACAAGTGTCGACAGTCTGAGAACCCACTGGCCGCGACCTGTTTGGAATTTTTCGTCATGGAAGAGTTCAACCTGCGAGTGAACGAAATCACTGTCACTGACATTCGCCGCAATCTCGATCCCTCGAAATTGTATGAGGATGCCATCCGCCACGAGCCGGGTACGGCGATTTCGGATACGGGAGCGCTAATCGCCTGGTCGGGAGAAAAAACAGGCCGCTCTCCGAAGGACAAGCGGGTCGTCGAGCATCCCAACTCAGAAAAGGACATCTGGTGGGGACCTGTTAACTTTCCGCTGGAAGAGCGTTCGTTTCTGACGAATCGTGAGCGGGCGATCGATTATCTCAACACACGTGACCGTGTTTACGTCCTGGATGGCTATGCCGGATGGGATCCGGAACGTCGCCTGAAAGTTCGAGTGATCTGCTCGCGTGCCTACCACGCTCTGTTCATGCATAACATGTTGATCCGGCCAAGCGATGAGGGACTGCAGTCCTTTGGCGAGCCGGATCTGACGATCTACAACGCGGGCGGTTTTCCCGCGAACCGTCACACCACCGGCATGACGTCCAAGACCAGCGTCGACCTGTCACTGGAACATCGTGAAGTCATCATTCTCGGCACTGAATACGCCGGCGAAATGAAGAAGGCCGTCTTCACATACATGAACTACGCCATGCCGAAAGCCGGTGTTTTGTCGATGCACTGCTCGGCCACCGCTGATCCCCGCACTGACGAATCAGCCGTGCTGTTTGGACTTTCCGGGACTGGTAAGACAACGCTGTCTGCGGATCCCAAACGCGAGTTGATCGGTGACGACGAACACTGCTGGTCTGACAGCGGCATCTTCAACATCGAAGGCGGCTGTTACGCCAAGGCAGTTTATCTGACACGCGAAGCTGAGCCGCAGATTTTCGACTCGCTTCGTTTTGGAGCTGTCCTGGAAAACGTGGTCTACGACGAGGCTCACCACCACGTCGACTTTGAAGACACAACGATCACCGAAAACACTCGTGGTGCGTACCCGATCGACTTCATCGAGAACGCCCGAATTCCGTGCGTCGCCGGACATCCCTCTCACGTGATCTTTCTGACCTGCGATGCCTTCGGAATCCTGCCTCCAGTCAGCCGCCTCTCGCCAGAGCAGGCCGAGTACCACTTCATCAGCGGCTACACCGCCAAAGTCGCAGGCACGGAAATGGGCGTCACAGAACTTCAGGCTACGTTCTCGCCGTGTTTCGGTGGACCGTTTCTGGTCTGGCATCCGGGACACTATGCAAAGTTGCTTTCCGAAAAGTTAAGGAAGCACGACGCGAAAGTCTGGCTGGTCAACACCGGCTGGAGCGGCGGAGCCTACGGGTCGGGTAAGCGAGTCTCTCTGGTTTATACGCGGTCAATGGTGGACGCGATTTACTCAGGCAAACTCAACGACGCTCCGGCGCAGTAGGACGCCACGTTCGGCTTTGATACCATCACCGCCTGCCCGAACGTCCCACCAGAGATTCTTGTTCCGAGGAACACCTGGGACGACAAGGAAGAGTACGACCGCACCGCATCCAGACTGGCGACGCTCTTCATCGACAACTTCAAAACGTACGAAGACGGAGTCAGTGCTGAAGTAAAAGCCGCCGGGCCTATGACTGCTTCCTGATGGAACTCACGGCTTCAGGAAATTCCCGCTGCCTGCACCGCGTTGACGATTGCATCATGCAGCGGGCCATTGGAGACAACGACGCCGCGATTTGAAGTCAGCTCGTGACCTCGCGTGAAGTCCAGTGGTTTTCCGTTGACGTCAGAAACGGTTCCGCCAGCTTCCTGAACGACCAGCGCCCCTCCAGCGTGATCCCAGATCTTTTCCTGGTAGTCCGAGCGGGTTGGCAGTCGAAGATAGATATCGGCCTCGCCTCGTGCGACGACTGCGTACTTGGCCTGACTGTCGAGGCGAACCGGAGCCTTTGTAATTCCGAGCGACTCTGTAATTTGAGCGGACCGACTGTGCGAACTGTGCCCCGACTCGACGGACTCGCAGAGTCGAGCACCGGCCCAGTCGGTGGCCGCTCCTGTTCGGACGCGTGTCGCCTCCTGCAGGGCGATGGCATCGCCTTCGATCGAGAAAACGAACGCGCCTTCACCACGCACCGCGAAGAACAGTGAACCCGGCGAAGACTCGTCAGCAGCGACAAGCGGCAAATTAGGACAGCCCAGCGCGGCGACGGTTAATTCACCGTCAACGATCAGCGCCAGTGAGATCGCGTACTGCTGCCCTCGCAGAAATCCTTTAGTGCCGTCGATCGGGTCGAGCGTCCAGAAGCGGGAGTTAACCGAACCGTTGCCGTGATCAATCCAGGAGCATACTTCTTCAGCCGTCGTGGGGACGTTGATGGCCGCCAGCTCCTCCAGAATGCGATCAACGAAGCCAGCGTTTTCACCACCACGAAGTTCAGCAGCGTCTTCCTCACCGACAATCGGATCGTCCGGAAACGCTTCCTTTAGCGCACGACAGATCAGCGCCTGGCTGGCATAGTCAGCGATCGTCACCGGACTGCGGTCCTTCTTCTCAAGCACGTCATCGGTGATCTGTTTCTGAACTGCCTGCGTAACCAGAGCTGCAGTTCGTACGGCTGAAATCGCCGTTGCCAGTTCTTTCTGATACCCATCCATGACTTGTTGTGCGCTCCTGATATCAATGTCGTTTCGCAGTGGGTGACCGCTGTATCTCTGCTCTATGGCTAACGGCCGGCTGAGAAATTAATCGTGCCATAGAGAATGAAACTGTATGCGACCGCTCAGCTTCCGCCTCAATTGTTGTCAAATTTCGGAAGCGATCGCTCAATCGGAGCATCGTCGACTGTCAGGACGACTCGCACAAACGATTCCTGTTGATCGGCCTTCAGTGGCTGCCCGTCAAGTTCGACAGCCGCTCCCGTTAGATTCAGCCTGCCAATCAGAACGGCACGATCGAGAGGTAGAATGCTGGACAACTCAAGTCCTGACAGTGCGTGGTTCGACAGCCGGGTATATTCCTGCCCGCCTGCAATTTCAAAGAATGTGATCATCCGAAGAATCACTTGCAGGTCCGTTTCCCGGCGATTCCAGTCAACCTGCGAAAATTCGAACTCTTCGTCACCCTTGCTACCGTGAAGCCTCTTTCTTCCGGTACGTTGAAAGGTTGAACCAGTCAGAAAGCTGCGGAGTTCCCGGCCACCAGTCGTTGCTCCGGTTGCAGACCAGACGACACCTGGTTCGATGGCCGAGCTGCCCAGCAGGTCGCCGCCACGATAGTCGTGAAAGTAAACTCGATTTCCATAAACGAGCAGCCAGTCGTCGATCGCTGCTGGCAGGTGATGAGTGAATTTGCTTTCTCGCGAAAGATGCCCGGTTCCCGCCTGCTTAAGAGCAGAATCGAACAGATCTGTTGACTCGGTCCAGGTTGCCGTTGAGGCGAATATTCGATCGGATGCTGCCGCGATCGGCAGGTTCTCAAAACCTGACAGGCCTTCGGAATACCTGTAACTCGAGCCGCCCAGATTTAGTCCGGACGCGCGATACAGTCCACCAAAATTGGACTCCGGAGCGGCCACCCAACTCAACCATCCAGTTCCGTTTGCTGCGGTAGTGCTGTTCGGTGCGTCCTTCGCTGCGAGCTTCGACCCTTTTGCGGCCCTGGGTTCCGCGCCGCGAAGGACCGCGCGGTCATGTTTGATCTTCACCCCGTACCGACGATGCTCGGGACTGTAGGCTGTTGACCAGACCGTCTGTCGGGTAAATCCGGTGACATTATCCAGATCAATGAGTTCGCAGATCTTTGACCGAATCTCGTGACCGTTCGCACCTCCGGCTGCGGAACTCGCCAGCAGGCCTGCTGCTACGACGATTGCCGGAAACGTCAGCCAGGTCAGGCCGGGCTTCTTCAGCAATCGATGCACCAACAGATAGTCAAGCGGGCCGATGACCAGCAGAAATGCCAGGACCATCGCCAGGACCGTTAACGTTGATCGTTCTCCCACCTGCGGGACGGTCTCCATTCCGATCTGAAACTGCGTGGCCAGTTCAGTAATCCCCGTGTGCGAAATCCTCTGGTCCTTCGATTCCTGACTGATATCGGCAGCGGGAAGATCGGCAATTGCAGCTACAAAACTGTCGAGCGCACGCCAGCGGGAAAGCGGCGGGCGATCGAGGTCCACTCCCAGAATGGTGATGCGGCCAAACCCGTACGCCGATCGAGTCAGCAACGGACCTTCGATTCCAGTCACGAGATCAATGCCGTCCTTAATCCCGATCAGCGAGCCGCGAATTCTCGCGACGATCGGGATTCGAAAACTGCTTCTGGCAAAAGCTTCAAGGCCACTCAGATCACTTAATGACGAAGCCGTCACTGACCTTCCATCGAGAACCCAGTCTGAGATCGGACTGCTCTCCAATTCTTCAATGCGTGTCCCAGCAACCACGACAACGCTGCCGCCATTACGAACCCAGTGGCACAGCGCTGCCGACTGCTGAGAAGTCAGATCGAACTTTCCTGACAGGACGACCATGCTGACCGCAGACAGTGCTCGCGGGTGATCAGGAAATTCGCTCGTCGCAGTCATCTGTGCGGCATGGATACCGCGAGCGGCAAATGCCTTCTGCAGGGCGTCCGGTCCGGTCTTGTCTTTGCGATCACCCCCGATCGTTCCGGAGACCAACCAGATCGGAACCGAGTGCCCGACGATCCTGAAATCCGCGGAATCGCTGCCCGGTTCCGCTCCGACCAGTCGTCGCGAAGCAAGGACGGTTCCCTCGTTCGAAACGACCCTCACGGTCAGCAACTCTTTCAGCCGACCCGGCATGAAGAACAGTGATACCCGCTTCGTTTTCTGCGGCTGAAGCCGAATTTCGTCAGACGGAAAGGTCGCGGGATTTCCCGTTGGATCAGCCGCCACGGCTTCGAGACGGCAACTGGTTGCCTCGGTCGACTGAACCTTCACCTGAATCTGAGTCCAGACACCAGGGCGCGTGACCTGCTCGATGCCAACTTCGACTGACTCGATCGTGACATCGGCTCGCGCGGCAGGCTCGAGACCAGGCAGGCCACCCAACACGCTCACATAAAGGCAAACAAATACTTTTCGCAAACACATGCCGTAAAGACTCCCAGCACTTTGACACAGAGAGCCGGAAATTCTAGCCCGGACCCGACGACAGGCGAAGGGATGGGCACTGCTGAATTAAGCGACAGGTCATTCACTTCGTTCTGCAGGTGAATGAGCATTGCTGATCGTGCGTCACACCACGTCAACCATTGAACTACCAGGCAAGCGGTTGCTTCCAGACTGTCCGCAGTTCCTCAATTAGTGATTCGATCACGGTCTGGCCACTGACTCCGATGATCGTGCAGTGGTCACCGTCGGTGACAACGCCGAGTTCGACACAAGGAAGGCCGTTCAATACTGCGGAAAAAGCGGCAGCGTTCTGTGCGGACACTTCAACAAGGAATCTCGTGTTGCTTTCTGAGAACAGCAGCACGGCATCGCTGTCGATGTTCGAAGCCTGCGCCAAACTGGCCAGGTCGAGTGAGACTCCGAGTCCGCCGGCAAACGCCATTTCCGCCGCCGCGACGGCGAGTCCGCCTTCGCTGAGGTCGTGGCAACTTTCGATCAGCTCGCTCACATTTGCCTGATGCATCACGGTGAAAATCCGGGGAGCGCGTTCCAGATCAACCGTCGGGACGGCTCCGCCTGCGAGGTTGTTCACGAGAGCAAAGTGGCTGCCACCAAGTTCGTCCAGAGTCGCTCCCACGAGGAACAGTCGGTTACCAGCGGACTTGAGATCCATCGTGACCGACTGCTCAATATTCGGTATCTGACCCAGAGCCGTGATCAGCAGCGACGACGGAATCACCACTGTCTGTTTCTGACCGTTGTCGTCTTCGTAAGAGAACTCGTTATTGAGACTATCCTTGCCCGAGACGAATGGCGTTCCAAAGGCGACTGCAACGTCCTGGCAACCGATGGCCGCTCGAACGAGTGTTCCCAGCGTTTCTTCGCGCTCGCAATTGCCCCAGCAGAAGTTGTCGAGAATTGCGATTCGTGAAGGATCCGCACCGACGGCAATGCAGTTGCGGACGGCTTCGTCGATAGCCGAAGCAGCCATCCAGTAGGGGTCCTCGTCGCCGAGTCGCGGATTCATTCCGCAGCTGATAACGAGACCGCGGTTCGAATTCAGATCCGGTCGCACGACGGCGGCGTCAGACGGACCATCGCGGTGAATGCCGACGAGCGGCTTCACGACGCTGCCAGCCTGCACTTCATGATCGTACTGCCGGATGATCCATTCCTTGCTGCACACATTCAGCGAGCCGAGGATTGACTTCAGATCGTCGTCAAAACGCTCCTTTTTCGGAATGGACAACGCCGTGGCCGCTGCGGGCCAATAGCTCGCTTTGCGGATAACCGGCGGTCGCCCGTCGTGCAGAAATGTCATCGTCAGGTTAGCGACTTCGTTGCTTTCGTACTTCAGAACCAGCCGCTGAGTATCGGTAAACCGACCGATGACGGCGGACTCGACGTCTTCCGACCTGCAGAGTTTTTCAAACTCCGGAATGTTCGCTTCGGGAACGGCCAGGACCATGCGTTCCTGCGCTTCGCTGATCCAGATTTCCGTGTAGTTCAGACCGGAATACTTGAGCGGGCACTTGTCGAGCCAGACTTCAGCGCCGGTTTCCTCGCCCATTTCACCGACAGCGCTGCTGAAGCCGCCAGCGCCGCAATCGGTGATGGCGGAGTACAGATTTCGATCGCGAGCCTGCAGAATCACATCCATCACCATCTTCTCGGTAATGGCATTTCCGATCTGCACCGCACCGGCTGAACGCATTTCGCTGTCTTCATCGAGCTCGCCGGAAGAAAAAGTCGCACCGTGGATTCCGTCCCGACCGGTACGACCTCCAACGGCGACAATCAGATCGCCAGGCGAAACGCTGCCCTCGCTCTTGTCGATCGGGATCATCGCGATATTGCCACAATAAACGAGCGGATTTCCGAGATACCGTTCGTCGAAATAAACCGCTCCGTTAACCGTCGGAATGCCCATCCGGTTTCCATAATCGCGTACGCCAGCGACGACGCCGCGAGCCACCGCTTTGGGATGCAGCACTCCCTTCGGCAATTTGTCGTGAGGGTAGTCGGGCGGGCCGAAACAGAAGACGTCGGTATTGCAGACGGGGCGTCCGCCCAGACCTGTCCCCAGCGGATCGCGGATCACGCCGCCGAGTCCCGTGTTCGCTCCGCCGTAAGGTTCCAGCGCGGACGGATGGTTGTGGGTTTCGACTTTGATGCAGACGCTTTGTTTGTCATCAAATGTCACGATGCCGGCGTTGTCTTTGAACACGCTGACGCACCAGTCGTCGGCTCCCAGTTTCTCGCGAATTGAAACGGTCGCCGCGAAGATCGTTTCCTTCAGCATGTTCTGGAATTGCCGCGTACCTTGTTCATCTTCGTACGAAATTCGACCGGCGAGTGTCTTGTGTGAGCAATGTTCGCTCCACGTCTGTGCGACGGTTTCCAGTTCGACATCGGTTGGATCTCGATCCAGTTCGACAAAGTGCTGTTTGATCGTGCGCATTTCTTCGAGGCTAAGGTAAAGCTGTCCGTCCTTACTCTGTTGCTCCAGCGCGGCGTCGTTCATGTCTCGAATGGAAATACGCGTCAATTCAAACCGGTAGTCGCCACCGAGCGAAATTCGTTCCATCGTCAACGGGCCTGCGACCACGTGTTCGATCGCATCGTTGGAGAGGACCTTCACCGAAAGCCGTTCGATTTCCTGACCAGAGGCCTCGCTGTTGATCCAGTATTTCCGACAGGTTGCTACCGCCTCGACGGGCACGTCCTGATCCTTCAGCGCTTTCAGAGCACTGTTGGCAACATTGTCAGTAACGCCAGTCTTGAACAGGACGTTGAGCAGCTGGGCATGTTGAGGTTCGCCCCTCGAACTTTCTGAGGCGGCATCGAGCCGATGAATGGTAAATGTTTCGGCCACTCCGTCAGCCAGCAACGCCCGACTGATTCGAGCGACGACATTGTCGGCCAGCTCACCCTGCAGAAGGAACGACCGAGCGGCGGCGACACTCGCCACAGACTGCAGCCCCAGCCCGGAACACTCGGCGAGGACTCGCTCGCCTTCGCGGTCCACCTGACCAGACGCCGGACGAATTTCCACTTCCCAAAGCATGGGCAACTCCAAAGAACTCAGTTCTATCTCGACGTGGTTGGAACACTGACAAACGCTGATCATTGCTAATGAGGTAGTGGCGGTATCAGCTTTCGTAAGGTGCGTTTTGACGCACCATCGATTTGCGTGACACGTTGGTGCGTCGAGACGCACCCTACGAAAATGGACCCGCAATTAGTGAATCTCAGCGTTTATTAGTGTTCCGACATTACAGGCAGACGGCATCACACGGCATCGCGGTTTCTTTTCGCGAGTTGCAGGAGCTTTTTCAACTCGACTGCATCCCGATTCTCGATCGCTTCCTGAAACTTTCGGAAGGACTCGGAAAATGCCGCGATACTCACGCCCACAGCCGCGGCGTTTTCGAGCAGAATCGCAACCCACAGATCGGGATCGCCCGCTGCGATACGAGTCGAATCGCGAAAGCCGCTGGCGGCGAGCGGCTGAAAGGCCTCGGGCAATGTTGCGGCCAGCGCCGCAGCGGCCACGTGCGGAAGGTGACTCGTCGTCGCCAGAGCGATGTCGTGATCTTCCGGCGACATTTCGACCACTCGCGAGCCCAGCTGTTCCCAGAACCGACGGACTGCCAGACAAGCCGCATCGTCCGTCGCTGAGCGAGACGTCACGACAGTCACTCGTCCGACGAACAGGTCCGCTCGAGCCGCCTCAAATCCCGTTTTCTCGGATCCCGCCAGCGGGTGGGATCCGACAAACGTTACGCCGTTCGGCAGGTTGGAATTTCCGACGACGTCGCAGATCGACGTTTTCACGCTGCCAACATCAGTGATCAGCGTTCCCGGTCGACTGACGGCAGCGATTCGCAACACGTCTGCAGCAATCCGGTCCACTGGAGTGCCAACCACCACAGTCGTCCATTCCGCATCGCCAGTGGGAAGTTCCGTCAGAAACTCGTCGATGACACCCGCGTCGACCGCCGCCTGCAGGCGTTCCGGATTTCTGCCGATCCCGATGACTTTTTCTGCCAGACCCCGCTGCTTCACCGCCAGCGCTGCCGAGCCACCGAGCAGACCGACTCCGACAATTGCCAGAACGTTCTTTGGAACGTTGTGGCTGACTGAGCGGTCAGAGGTAAAGTCGGAGTCGATGGTCATTTCAGTTCGGAACTGACGAGGTGTTTTGAAGACACGAAAATCCCGTTCGCCGCAGCCGAGCTCGCCAGAAGGACCGGTCACACTGCTTCAGTTACTGCTGAATCGTGCATCGACTACTTGCTGACGAGTGGCGGCGAAGTCATGTCCCGCAGCCGACGAACGGCTGCATCGGAACCATACTGAGCGGCGACTTCATAATGGAGTTTCGCGAGCGTCAGTTTTCCGGATTCCTCCGCTTCCACTCCCAGCCGGTAGGAGTGTGCGGGATCGAGAGCGCGGCTTTGCCTCGTCGTCGACGCTTTCGGCAGGAATGAAGACCTTTCGTGGTTCTGCCCATAATTGCCAGCACTCGTTCGCGATGATGTCGGAAATCGGTCCACCACCGACACGCCCCGTCGAGGCTGAAAGTCGCTCCAGGCCAGACCAGCACGTCGAGCGGCTGCAGAGGTCGAAGCTTGCTGACCGGTCGGGCCAGATTCAGCCATATCCAGGATCATTCGGTCCATTTCACGAAGATCCTGAATCCACACATGAGACGACATGCTGGAGTGCTGCGTAAAGCGCCCCACAGAAGAACCTCGCGTGAATGGGAACCCATAGGAGGACCGTGATTCGCCCGCTCGGCTGACACTTCCGAGAAGCATTCCACCGCGATCCGGGACGGAAACAGCGAATTGCCCGCCGGTCGACTGCAAAACCGGTTGCTGCACGGTGAGCTGAGCATTGGCTTCGGCACCAGAGCTTAGAAATACAGCACCGATCAGCACAGCCGTCAGCATTAGAGTCCGCATGTTATTACCCTTAAACCAGCTGCTTACTAAAGCTTGCCGCGTTTCGAATTAGCGTGACAAAGGATAGCAAATCCTGAATTCAGTCGAACGGCAAATCTCAGCTTCAGAATAATTCGAAGAAGTTTCAGAATCGTACGCCAACTGAGTCACACCCCGCAGATAAGTGGAATGTTGAAGGGTGACGCGTTATCGAAATCGCTGCAGAATGGTGAGTTTCGTCGTGCTGTCCCCTGCGGCAACGCCGTCGAGCCGAGAACTCGAACGTCAACACCTCGAACGCTGACCGGATCCGACCCCGGTCAGCGTTTTTCTTTTGGCACATGCGGCCCAGAGTGAACTGCGCTGGTCGAATGAGTCAAGGCTGAAGTGCAATCCTTCCACCATGTTGGGCGATGCTCAATTGCACTGCCAGTGATTGTCGGCGCTCCTTGCGAGTGGCAATTTGCGTAAGTACGATGCAGAGCCATATCAGATTCCGCCGGCTCGCCTGTGAATTGTTCTCGCCAGCCGTGTTTCCGCTGCCGCCCAGTGAGAACGTGTCACGTGATTGAGTATCGGTCGTTCCGAAATTACGACCCGCCGCAGGTTCTCAAACTCTGGGAAACAGCCGAGCTTGGACACGGTGCGGCGCTGAATCTTTCGAACGACATGTCGTTCGACATGACGAATTACTCGCAGA
Source organism: Planctomycetota bacterium (assembly GCA_027624335.1). Lineage (GTDB taxonomy): Bacteria > Planctomycetota > Planctomycetia > Planctomycetales > Planctomycetaceae > JABMPE01. The sequence goes on along the minus strand of JAQBWV010000129.1, from coordinate 1,128 downwards.
CCTACTTCGACCGACACGGCCTGATCCTGGCCGTCGACGACGGAAACCCCGTCGGCTTCGTTCATGCAGGATTCGGATGTACGCCGGACGGGAATTCGCTCGATGAATCGACCGGAGTGATCTGTGCTGTCGTCGTACAGCCGGACCATCGACGACAGGGAATCGGCCGCGAACTCGTCAGCCGAGCTGAATCTTATCTGCAGGACAAAGGCGCGAAGCAGGTTTTCGCGGGACCGTCGCGTCTTAAGGACCCGTTTTATTTCGGGCTCTACGGAGGCGCTCGACCAGCGGGGTTTCTTCAGTCCGACGTCGCCGCCGCTCCGTTTTTCATGAGCCTCGGTTACGAATCGACTCAGCGATACGCCATCACCAGTCGCCAGATGAGCGATCGAGACCCGGTCCATTTTCGGTCAACAATGATTCGTCGGAAGTGGGAACTCATTCTGGTGGACCGTCCGAACCCGAGTTCCTGGTGGTGGATGTGTCGCTACGGTCGCCTGGACGCGGTGTACTGTGTTCTGATTCCCAGGACTGGTGGCGACCCGGTTGCCGGAGTGACGATCGTTGGCTTGGACGCGTATGCAAATTCCTGGCGAGAACAAGCGATCGGCCTGGTTGATCTGTGGGTCGACGAAACGCATCGTCGACAGGGCTTCGGTCAGGCGCTGCTTCTGGAAGTCATCAAGCGGCTTCGCAAGGAAACGGTGACCAGACTCACAGCCAATTTCGCGGACGACGACGTCGCGGCCAGGAAAGTTTTCGAGTCTGTTGGCTTCGCGAAGTTCGACGAAGGTGTCGTTTATAAGTCGTCCTCCATCTGATCAGATTTTCGCCCGAAAGAGGGATGAGATGCCAGATAGCGTCGTCGATCTGCTGTGCGACCTGGTGGCGATTCCCAGCGTCAACCCGATGGGCCGCAGCCTTTCCGGTCCAATCTTTTTCGAAACGAGAGTGACCGAATATCTCGGTCAGTTCTTCGCCGAGCTTGGTTGCCCTTATGAGATCATTGAGGTCTCACCGGATCGCTGCAATGTGCTCGCGAAGTTTGAATCACCAGGTGCAACGCACACGTTCCTGCTCGACGCGCATCAGGACACGGTTCCTGTTGATGGAATGACGATTTCGCCC
>JAQBWV010000460.1 GCA_027624335.1 Planctomycetota bacterium | reverse complement strand
GCGATCTCGTTTCGAATGCTCGCCGACGAGCTGGAGAAGAGGAACGTCACCAGTCCCGCCCCTCTTTGCTGAGGCAACCATCCATGCTGGCTATCTCACTTCGATTCCCGGCTCGACGATTCCACGCCACGCCGTGGGGACGTCAGGTCAACGAAGGTGCGGTCGAATGGCCGCCGTCTCCGTGGCGTCTGCTGCGATCACTCGTCGCCACCTGGTACCACAAGTTTCCCGACGTGCCGGAAGACGCGATTCGCGCACTTATCGATGCCCTGTCCGCACCGCCTGCGTTTCACCTGCCCGACGCTTCGCAGGCTCACCTCAGGCACTACATGCCTCCGGTGAAGGGCAACAAAACCAAGGTCTTCGACACCTTCGTCGTGGTCGATCCGACGGAAGCCGTGCATGCCGTCTGGCCAGACGTGGAACTCGACGACGCTCAGCGTGGTCTGCTCGACGAGTTGTTGAGATCCATGACGTACTTCGGTCGAGCCGAATCGTGGGTCGAAGCGGAGATCGCTGACGGGCCGCCCGCTGCAGATACTGATGCCGCTGCCGATGTCGTGCCGGTCGAGGCCGGTGTGGATGCGCCGCCCGATCGCGAGCTGGTTCGCACGCTGGTGGCTCAGCCGCCGGAAGAGCTTGTGGAATGGGCCGGCTCAACGCGGCAACTTCACACCGCACGACGGCTTGGCGAGCTGAATCAGAAGGCAGCTCAAACGGGCAAGCCGACCAAAGACAAGCTGGCGAAGAAAGAGCAGACCGCGATCGAGGCCCGCATCCCCGATTCGTTGTTCGACGCTCTCCATGCGGAAACCGCCGACCTGCGCAGCGATGGCTGGAACCAGCCGCCCGGCAGCCGCTGGATTCATTACGCGCGTCCGGCCACGTCGTTCCTTCCGACCGTGACACCGCGCTCGCAGTCGTACGTCCCCCGCCGACCCACGGTCGCCCGCTTCGCGCTGGCCGGACCGGTGCTGCCGCGCCTGACGGATGCTCTGCGCATTGGCGAGCGAGCCCGGCACTTCCTGATGGGCTGTTCAAAACGAGTCGCACAGCAGGCTTCCGACAATCCGGAAGCCAACGCGTCAGTGGTGTTCTCGGGCAGGAACCCCGACGGCTCACGACTCGACGACTCCCACGCTCACGCCCACTTCCTGTGCGAAGCCCGCAGCGATGGTCGCATTGGCTTTCTCAACGTCGTCGCACCGATGGGCTTCTCGCCCGATGACGAGATCGCGCTGGGCCGCTTCACGCGCATGTGGGGTGACGCCGGCCACGACCTGCAGCTCGCGCTGCTGGGGATCGGAGATGCGGCTGACTTCGGCGGCCACAACGAGAAGCAGGGCCAGTCACGGACGCTCGCGACATCGACGACGTGGGTCTCCCTCACGCCGTTCATTCCGACGAGACACTTGAAACTGCGTCTCTCAAAAGCCGACCAGCGCGACCCGCAACTGGTCCGCTCCGCCACGGAACGAGAACTCGTGGCGCTGATCCGTCTGGAACTCTCACGACGTCCCGGATTCCGAGAGGTGTCGGACGAGGTGCTGATCGAGCCCCTGCTTGACGCCCCCGGCACACAGCTCGGCGGCACATTCACGAGCTGGCTCAAGTTCACCCGCCTCCGCTCCCGAGGCGGCGGCCGCCAGTCGTCCTCTCACGGCTACGGCCTCCGCCTGACATTCCAAGCCCCCGTCCCCGGCCCCATCGCGCTGGGCTACGGATCCCACTTCGGCCTGGGCCTGTTTATCGCGGATGAGTGAGCAACAAGGGAGAAGGCGACAGTGAGTGAGGAAGTAACCTTGCAGGTCATACAAAGGTGATTCATGTCGAACAGACAACGTTTGCAGTTCAGCATTGGCCCCGTGCAGGGGTTCGTGTCTCAGTCGCGAAGGACGCGGGACTTGTGGAGCAGTTCGTTCTTGCTTTCTTATCTGGCCGCAGTAGCGATCAAAGCGGTGAAGGCTCACGACGGCACGCTGATTCTTCCGCATCAGGATTCTCTACTTGAGCAGAGCGGCCACGACTTCGGCACTGTGCCGAATCGGTTCGTTGCGGACTTTGCCGATGCGGCAACGGCAACATTCGCTGCGAAGAGTGCGGACTTGGCGGTACGCGACTGCTGGCAGCGGATCGCAAAGATCGTTTGGGAGCAGTTCGTCTCGGATATCGCTCAACGTGGAAACGCCGACAAACGCGCCGGGACGAAGGGAATCTGGGACCGGCAAGTCGCCGCCTTCTGGGAGATCAGTTGGGTTGTCGGCACGGTCGAAGGTTCGAGCCAGTCGCTGGCCGCGCGAAAGAGCTGGCGCACGACTCCGGCAACCGTCGAACCCGGCGACCACTGCACCATGATGAGTGACCGACAGGAACTGTCGGGATGGATTCGTTCCGTGTCGCGAGATCAGCGTGAGAAACAGGATGAATTCTGGACGGCGTTTCGCGATCAGAAGCACGTCGGGACTCTCGATCACGAAGGATGAACGATTCTGCGCGATCGCGATTATCAAGCGGCTGTTTCCCAAAGTGGCGAAGCAGATCATTGATCGCGATCTGAAACACACAAGCTGGCCGTCGACGGCTTACATCGCGGCGATTCCGTGGCTCGTGAAAGTCGCGGAGTTTGGGAAAACCCAGGACCTCGCTCAGTCGTATGCCGAACAAGTCTTGATACGCGCGCCGGGTTCGCGGGGCGAACGGCAGACGCGGATTCCGAAGCTGTCTAGTTTGAAGGGAGCACGACGAACGGGGGATTTTCTGAATCTCGACGGCAACTTCTTTCAGCGAAATGCGATCTCCAATGAGAAGGTGACTCCGCTGGAAGAACTGTTACCCGAACAATCGGATGAGCAGTCTCGTCGCGAATTGCTGAAACAGCTTGGAAAGATTTGCGCCGAAGTCGGCGAGAAGCCGTCCGCGTATTACGCGCTGCTGCTGATGGACG
>JAQBWV010000459.1 GCA_027624335.1 Planctomycetota bacterium | reverse complement strand
GGTTCATGCGTTGAGCCATCTTCGGCATCAGCTCGCTGATGTGAACGTCGGTCGCGTTCGTTTTGATCTTCGCGTAAGGGCCGCCGGTGGGACGACCGGGTTTGGGATCCCACGTCTCAAACTGGCTGGCGCCTCCGGCCAGCCAGAGCAGGATTACGCTCTTCTGCTGTCGTTTAACTTCGCCAGCGAGAACAGGATTCTTGAGCGCGTCGAGACGCGTCATGTCAGCGGCGAATGTGCCCGCCGTTGCCGCTCCGGCTGCTCCGAGGAATCCTCGTCGAGACAATCCGTGATCCGCAGAACCGCAGTAAATGCTGCCCGGTCGTGCCATGATCAACTCCGTAACAGGTAATGAAGTTTGAGTATCAGGTATTGATGTTTGCTTGCGAGCGAGTCCGAAGCGATGTTTCAATTTCGTGATGACGATCGCTAACGGCAGAGACTCAGAAAACACAGAGTTTGACGTCAGCTTGTTTCTCAGAGTCCACTGCGCTTCTGCGGTCAATTTCCCTGTAGTGAGCGGCAAGGCGCTAGCCGCCGGTTTCGTCCAGTGTTCTACCCGCGGCTAGCGCCTTGCGGCTCACTAATTCGTAGCCCTCGACACGTTCCTTAGTAGTTGAAGCGAAGCTCGGACCCTGTCAGCAGCGCCCAGACGACTTGCTTCATGGCCGCGTTCCGGTCTTCTGATCGAGATTCAAGATAATCCAGAATCGCGGCCAGTTCGTCGTCCGTTGGTTTGCGGGAACTGATTGCCTCGAAGGCAGCGATTACCGCTTCGCCGGTGTTTTCGATTTGCTTGAGATGTCCGACCAGTCGGTCGCCGGAGTCTCGTACCAGGTCGTTCTGGATTCGGTCGTTGTTACTGAAGAAGAGAGCCTCATCGACGGCGATCTGAAAGTTCTCGCCAGGGATTTCAAACTGCCCGGCCCAACCGTTGGCGGAATTCTCCAGGCCTTCGCGTTCGCGCTTCCAGTCTTCAACCGGCTTCGTGAGCCACTGTTCCCAGTGAGGCGGATTTCGTGTTGCGACAAGCAATGACATCGCGTACTGACGAGGCGACATTGGTCGTGAAATGGCGACCGCATAGTACTCTCCAGATGGCGGCTCGGCGGCGGACGCCCACTCGCTGGATCGTGAGTAGGTTGAGCTGAGAACGATGCCGCGAATGAGTCGCTTGAGGTCGTATCCATGTGCCACGATGTCACGAGCCAGCCAGTCCAGCAGCTCCGGATGGCTTGGTGCGTTTCCGGAATGCATCTGATCCGGTGGATGAACGATGCCGCGACCTGTCAGTCGGTGCCAGATTCGATTGACGATATTGCGTGCGAGGAATTCTGCATTTTCCGTTTGCGATGCGGTTTCAACCAGTCGTTCCCTCGGGCGAAATTCCGGCAAATTTGCTGCGGCTTTTTCGTCTTTCTGAAGGGTCCGGACGATCTCGTCGAACTTCTTGCGGGATTCGTCAGTCATCTCAGGAGTCCCGTCGGCGACGACGGCTCCATTCAGAAACATGAAACGGGCCTGTTTTTCGACACCAGCGGTCGTCGTGAATTTCACCTCGCCATAAAACTTTTCGGCAAGATCATTCTTCTTTGTCAGATACGTGCGACTGAAGAACGATTGCATCCCGAAGTAATGGTCCTGCTTCCAGTCCTCGACCAGCGGATGGTCATGGCATTTGGCGCAGCTGACGTTGACTCCGAAAAACAGGACGGCGGTATCGTTTGTCAGGTCGTCGAGATTGCGAGCCCGGTGCTTGACAAACTGCAAAGCCGCCTTTTGATACTCGTCGTTTTCGTCACCGGCAAGCATGTCCCGGAACATCAGATTCCACGGTCGATTCTGCTCGACCGCCCACTGCAGATACTTGCGGAAGTCGCCATCGTTGCGGCGATCCGGATATTCCAGCAGCAGCTGGATTTCGTTGCGGTGATGAGACGCAAAGTCCGGGCTTGCCAGGAGGTGATCGACAAGTTCAGCCCGGCGAGTGTCCGGACCGGCAGCCAGGAAGGCGTGCAATTCGGCGGTCGTCGGGATGCGTCCGGCCAGATCGAGCATCAGTCTGCGAACGAGGATGTGCTCGTCGACCTGCGCCGCAGCCTGGACGTTTTCGCGCTTCAAGAGTCCATCAATGTAATGGTCAATGACAGTCTCAATCGATTGCTCGGATGGGCGCAAGTCCGCCGCCTGGACCGTCAGCCCGGCATACACGCCGATCATCGCAATACTGTTCAGGATTCGGAACATGGAGGCAGTCGAACCAAAGGGAGTGAGACCGGCAAGGCTAGAACCCGCGCTCCAGACGGATGCTGGACGGGCCAAACCTGGGTGGGAATCAAGCAGTCACGCTATCAGGTTGTCGCTGACTGATCAATAACTCCTCATATGATGAGCCGTGGATGCAGGAATTTGAGAAGGTCAGGCTCGATCTGACGAAATCCTGCCGACCTCTGGAGCCACATGGTGGTTACGTGCTGATTCGTTGGCTCGTACTCCGTCAGGCAGAGCCTGACCTGCAAAAAAATAGCGAGCGTCTGCGTTTGTCGAAACAGCCGACGTCAGGACTAAAGCCCGAATACCCAACCGACTGGATCGATTTCCTGAGTGCCCATCGAGCCGCCTCGCAACCATCCGAACGGGTCAATCGGCTGGAGCGGCGAACCGACACCGCCACACGGTCCACAATCGCCACAAGGGTTACACGAGTTGACGCAGGGTCCGCAGGTCTGGCACGGTGTCGTGATCCTCGGCAACGAAAAAATCGGTCCAATACTGCCCGGACCTGCGAAGACTGGATCAGCAAAGTGAGGACGCACCGCGATGTGGTCAATGTGAAGTTTCGGCACATAGATCGTCCTGAAGCAACCGCTTGAACAGACGGTTGTCCCTAGCAGAACCAGCATGATGGCGGCTTTTTGACGCACAACTTCCTCTGCCGTTGGATGT
>JAQBWV010000458.1 GCA_027624335.1 Planctomycetota bacterium | reverse complement strand
CAGGTCAATGAGGACTCCGTAACGCAACTCGCAGGCGTAATTCAGCCGGATGACCGACGTGGACGTGCCATTTGTTCGACTGAAATGCTCGAAGATCCGTTCACGACCCAGGCAGCTCATGGCGTATTCACCCGCTGGATTCAGCGCGTCCGATTCGACAGAGCCACCACCCGTCACCGGAACCAGTCCGTACACATTACCCGTGGAGAATACGACGATTCTGCTATCGCGGTAACGTCGCGCGACAATGGACGGGACGACGGCGTTCATCGCCCATGTTCGAGCTTCACTGCCGGTCGAGCCGAATTTCATGCCGGCCATGAAGATGACGTTCGGAGCGTCTGGCAGCGCCGCAACGGCGTCCTGATCGAGCAGATCCGCTTTGATTGACTCGATGCCCCAGGCGTCGAGCTTCTGTTTCTGAAAGTCGTCCGAGAAGCGAGCTACCCCGATTACTCGACGCGAAACTCCTGCCAGATCCGAAGCCCGTTTCGCCATGCGCGCAAGCGTCGGCCCCATCTTACCGGCGACGCCGAGCACCAGAATGTCGCCCTCGATCTTCGCGAACGAATCGACCAGCATAGCCGGCGGGCAGCTCAACGCGTCGTCGAGTTGCTCGACAGTCGTGATACTCATGAGAAAGCCAGACCTCTGAAAGGTGTTTTCGAGAATTCCCTACACGGCAATTCTCAACAGACTGTTCCACAGCATCAAGCCACGAAGTCCTTCGCAACGTGTCCCACCACGTCTGGCAGCCGGTCGTCCCGACCGCTGAGTATCACCGGTTGCTCGCGACCAGAATGCGTCGAGAACCGGCATGAATCCTCTCGCGGTTCCGCCGCACTGGTTAACGAGCAATCAGTGTTGAACGTGTCGAATTTCAAGCGTCGCATCAAGGATGCTCACCGACCGTAGCTTTGCAGCTTACTTCGGTCTGGCCGCGCAACTGAAACTGTTCGACAAACTCGATCAGTGGATTCGACGCCGCATTCGCATGTGTTACTGGAAGCGCTGGTGCTACCCGCGCACACGCAGCCGGGAACTGATTCGGTTAGGCGTCTCGCGTCGTCAGTCGATCCGTCACTGGAAGAGCCGCCAGGGCCACTGGCACATGGCAAAGACCATTGCCAGTGGTATTGGAATGACGAACGCGTGGCTGCAGGAGCAGGGACTGGTGAGCCTGAAAAGTCTCTGGGCTGCACTTGCTCCGCTTCGTTAAACCGCCTGGTGCAGACCCGCATGCCAGGCGGTGTGGGGAGGGCAGTCAGCAATGCAATGGCCGCCCTTACACGATTTCGCCGGGTTACTGCCCACGCTTCCGTGTGCCGACTGCCTGGTGACTGGGGTGGCCAGCCGGGTAGTCAGATGCGGGAAAATAGTGTGCAACGTGGAGTTCTTTTCCGTCAGGCGATGCCCAGACCTCTACGAACTTTGAATAGTGAATAACGATCTTGTCGGGTTCCAGTTCGACACGTCCGTGCTCTTTTCTGCCGACAGTATCGACATGATAGGTGGTTAGATCCCCTGAGATCGTAGTTGTTGCCCTCACATTTCCAGGGAAATACCGCAGTTCCCATATCCCATACGGAAGCTGTTTGATGGTCGCGCGGAACTTGTCACGTTGGGCCTGCATCTGTGCCGCAAGTTTGTCATTTCCGTTTCGTGTGTACCCGGAAATAGCGTTTTCGTACGCCGTAAGTGTTTTCTCGCGATACGCCTTCTGCTGCCGTGACAATGCAGGCGGTGCGTCAGGCGGAATGATCCCATGCTTTTCGTAGAGTTTCCACAATGTGCCCAGTGCGTCGATCTCGCCCTTCATGCCTCGCCTTCGGGCATCTTTTTCTTGGCTGTCAAACCACTTGACGACAGCGGAGAGCGAGTCTTGGCGAGAAGCATCGGCTCGCATCATTTCGTGATTAAACTGAGACAGAACAGCGTCATCATCCTGGGTGCAGGCGATCAGCGGGAAGCCGAAGAGAAACACGCAGATGGCAAATGTTCTGAGCATCAATGAGGTCTCCTCTGTTTCGACGGCGAACGTTCAAGGTAACTTGCCCGCGATGAAGGAGGGGCTTCCGATCAACACAACAACAGTTTGAACGACCCAGCGGCTGCGGGTCAAGTTGACCGACTTGGTACGCCCGTCATGGGCGTGAACTTATGGGGTGCACGTGCCCTGTGTGACTCTGGGAATCTAAGGAGCGGTCAGTATACCAAATGATTGTCTCCGATCGAGTAGGCACGAGGCCAGGGCAACTGCGAGACGGGCGACCGCTCGTGGGGATGCAGCGTGCGGATGCGTTGCGTAAGTGTCGGCCTGATTTGTCGCCGCCGATCGCAACTTCGCCGAGACCTGCGAGGCTACGAACAGAAACGCTATATAAGGCCGGTTCGGTCAGGCGAGTGAGCCAATCATACAAAGCCGTTCCCAGAGAGCTGATCAAGCAAATGGCGAGCTTGCGCAGGGACAGTTCACGTTCTTATCCGGGGAGATCTGCATTGCTCCGGTTGGCGGACTTGTCCGACCGGCCGGAGCGGGCTCGTGCAAGCGAGCTTCGTGCGGTGCAGAAGTCAGCCGAGGTCGTAGTACCGGTCGTCACATTCCACTGACGGCGGGAAGGACCGAACAATGAAGTACGGGGAGGAGCCATCGAACGACTCGACCGCGGGTGGCTCAAACAACTCCTTCTGAGTTGTCTGAGTGGCTGGCCACAAGACGTCATGGCCAGTTCGAGAATCAACACTGAGCGCCTCTTTTGCGTTCAGCACCCAGACGAATTCAAAGAGATTGTCCGGGCCACCCAGTTGATTTCAAGAACGCTACAGAACCTACCGGGTCCGGTGGGTATTCGATCCAGGCCGGAGCCGGTCACCTCGGCGTCTACAGGTGCTTTTCCACGAAGGCCCAGGCGGATGTGTCATTGAATTCGTGGCCTCCTTCGAAAACGACATGCTGAA
>JAQBWV010000457.1 GCA_027624335.1 Planctomycetota bacterium | reverse complement strand
GAGCCGGGATCGCTGTCCCATATCTCGATACCGCAGCGATGGCCGCAGCGGTCAGCTCGCTGACCGACAACAATGATCGTCGGAAACGAATTGCACGAACCGCCCGCGACAAGGTCTTCCGGGAATGTATCGATGATGTTTGCGCAGCACAGATTCTAAACTTGATCAATTCTGTTGCCGGCACAAACCGAAGTGAACCCGCTCAGAGAGATCAGCCCGCTTGATGTCAAACGTTCGCATTTCTATTGCTCTATGCACGTACAACGGCAGGCAGTTCCTTGGCGAACAGCTTGAATCGATTGCTGCGCAGTCGCGGTTGCCGGATGAGCTGGTGGTGCGTGACGACGGCTCTACAGATCGAACGGTTTCCATTCTTCAAGAGTTCGCGGCCACCGTACGTTTTCCGGTGCGGGTTAAAGTGAATTCTCAGAACCTGGGCTCGACGGCAAATTTCGATCGTTGCCTCTCAGACTGTACTGGCGACATCATCGTCCTTGCCGATCAGGATGACTGGTGGTGCCCCAATAAGCTGAGTCGACTGGAAGAAGAACTGGCCATTGCGCCCGAAGCCGCGTTCGTGTTCAGCAACGCAGAAGTGGTTGATAACGAACGCCGGCCAATTGGATACTCGCTGTGGGACTCGGTTGCGTTTCGGGCACACGAGCAGCAGGAACTCATGGCCTCGGACGGATTCCAGTATCTGCTGCGGCGTTATGCCGTCACCGGAGCGACGCTCGCTTTTCGAAGCCAATATCGATCGCTGATTTCACCGATTCCTCGGTCGTGGGTGCATGATACCTGGATCGCACTGTTGCTGCGGGCCGTTGCACCGTGTCGAATGATCGATGAGAAACTGATCGAGTACCGGCAGCATTCAAATCAGCAGATTGGTGCGTGCAAACGCGGTATCATCGAGCAGTATCGCTATGCTCGCCGAATTCCGCCGGAAGAGTTTCGGCGAGTCCACGAAAACTACGCGGCAGCAGCACGGCGACTTCGCGATCAGACATTTTTTGAAGTGTCGGACTTAGTTCACGCAGAGATGGATGCGAAAGTCGAACATGCGACCGCCCGACGAAGAATTCGCGAGGGTCAACCGCGACTACCGATCATCCTCAGAGAGGTCTTCGCCGGACGCTACGGACGCTACGACCATGGCTGGAAATCGATCGCCTGCGACCTGCTACTGGGGTCGGATACGCCGCGGGACACGCGAACGAGCCCCGAAATCCTTGCCTGACCAACAACACGATTCGATTACTGTTCATCTTGCGGGTGTAATGTGACGTGCGGAGCAGACGCGTAGTGATACTTCGCTGTGCAGATACTTTCTGCTAACTCAACACTTTGCATGGCCTTCGTGTACGATTTCACACGCAGCGAAAATGCGATGGGTTGGATGCGTTGCCGCGTAGAGACCTTCAGTGGTTGTCGAGCGTGATCGCTCAATCATGCACCAACAGCCAAGACCGACAGCGTCGTAACTTCTTGCCAATTGACGAAGCTGCATCTCTATCGGGCGGCGAGGTTGTTTCGGGCTTTTGTGATGACCTCGTCGATTCGAATGGGGATGCCGCCTCGGCGGTGGCTTTCGTGGGCGGCTTCCATGAAACCGAACAGTTCGATTGTTTCTGACAGTTCGATGGGAAGCTGGCGAGTCTTGTAGAACTTCGCGATCTCCGTCGCGAGCGCTTCGTAACCCATGTATCGGCCCTTGGGGACGACGCCTTTGACAGGGGCGGCATAACCATAGATGCCGGCTGGGGCGACGCCTTTGTCTCCGAAAACGGTGGCACTGTATTTGAGTGCTCCGCGTCGAATGCCTCGGTAAGAACCGATGCGACCGTCTTTCCAGATTCCGGTAATCAGTTCGGCATCGTCTGTCCGTGCTCGCGTGACTGACACGGCTCCAGGGCCCATGATCGTGTACAGCGTGTCAAAGCTGTGAACGGCATGCCAGAACAGGTCAGGATGATGATCAACAGTCGGGCATCCACCGAAGACATTGCAGCCAATGACCTCGCCGACTTCCGGATGATTCCGCATTCCGATGAAGCCGGGGCTGTAGCGGTGCTGCGAGCACGAGAACACCGGCGTGTCGTACTGCTTCGCCAGATCAAAGATTGCGATGACATCTTCCAGCGAAGCCGCCATCGGGCGTCCGATGTAGGTTGGCTTGCCAGCTTTGAGTGCCTGCTCGGCGACCTTCAAATGAGCACGACCGTCGATGGACATGATCATGACGGCGTCGCACTTCTGCAGGACGGCGTCGATCGAGTCTTCCATCGTCACACCGTGCTTGATCAAGTGAGGTTCCCAACGCTCGATATCAACGAGCGTTTCCTCAATGTCGGGACTTCCACCTCTCCAGGCCGCGACGACTTTCAGTCCGCCTGCATCCGGATTGTCTTCAGGTGGTTTGTGCCACACCTGCGTAAACGCCAGAGACTGGTAATTGTCGATCCCCAGAATGCCAACGCGAACCGGTTCGGCGGCACTGACTGACTCGCAAACCGGGCACAGCAGCAGAACTGCCAACAACGAAAAAACAAATCGGACGGTCAATTTCATTCTTCAGTCTCCAGCTCGAATGTGACAGCATCAGGAACCAATCTCAAACCGGGACTTTCGTCCTTTTTCGCCTCTCCTGTCCAGCGGGTGGGCCTGATTTCCCATAGTACCGGTCCCGCGAATAACGGATTGATCCTCAGTCAGAAATCATGATCTGACGCAAAGACGCGGAGTTTCGCAAAGAGCTGCTCATCGACTCGTCACCTCCGGACGGAACGCCCGAGACACTAACCCAAAGCGTAAATGCGGGACCTACCAAAACTCCTTCCCTCGCTTACACATCGGGTTACTATGTGTTCGAAAGTCGCGCTTTCCAACCAAGGGGCGCTATCCAACCAAGGGGCGTGTTCTGAATGACTTCCCGAATTCAGACTGACAGCCGCTCAAA
>JAQBWV010000128.1 GCA_027624335.1 Planctomycetota bacterium | reverse complement strand
GACCGGGTTGGGAGCCGACTCGTTCACGTCGATTGAACAGGTCTGGCTGACGGGCGGTGTTGGGAACAACGTGCTGGACGCATCAGCCAGCAGTCGTGTTGTGACACTGTCTGGTGGCGACGGGAATGACACACTGATCGGCGGGTCGGCGGCGGACGCTTTGAATGGCGAAGCGGGTGATGATCAACTTACCGGGAACGGCGGCGCGGATGCATTGCTGGCGGGAGATGGCTTCGATCGGCTGGTGGAATCGGGCGACAACGACTTCACGCTGGGTAGTGGTTCGCTGACTGGTGCGGTGACAGACACGATCAACTCGTTTGAGGAGGCAGAACTGACCGGCGGCGCGTCGGCGAACACGATCATCGTGACAACGTTTGCCGGGTCCGTGACGCTGCACGGCGGTGACGGCAACGACTCGCTGGAAGGGACGTCGCTGAACGATGTTCTGGATGGCGGCGGAGGAGATGACATGCTCAAGGGCGAGGAAGGAAGCGACACGCTGGATGGCGGATTGGGCGCGGACAATCTGTTGGGCGGTGCCGGGAACGATTTGATCAGCGGCGGAGACGGGAACGATCGACTGCGGGGTGAACTGGGAACTGACTCACTGATGACCGGCGATGACACGCTGGATGGTGGCGAGGGGGACGATGACATCGATGGCGAGTCGGGAAATGATGTGATCACGGCTGGGGCGGGCCTCGACACGGTGCTCGGCGAAGCGGGTAACGACAGTCTGTCGGGTGACGCAGGAGCGGACATTATCTCCGGCGGCACAGGAGACGACACGATTGGCGGCGGCGGCGGCGATGACGATTTGCGAGGCGACGATGGTGTTGATCTGGTGAACGGCGACGATGGCAACGATGTCGTTCGTGGCGGCCCTGGTAACGACACGTTGACCGGAGGTGCGGGAACGGACACGGTTAATGGCGAGGAAGGAAACGATTCGCTGACAGGTGGCCTCGACAACGATGAACTGAATGGCGGCGACGGAGCCGACACGCTGCTCGGCGAGATGGGCGATGATTCAATGAACGGCGGCGCGGGAGCGGATTCGCTGGTGGGCGATGCCGGCAACGACACGCTGGCGGGTGGCTCGGAAGATGACACCCTGACCGGGAACGACGGCGATGATTTTGCTCGCGGTGACGAAGGGAACGATTTGATTTCGGGCGGCCTCGGGGCGGACGATCTGCGCGGGAACGAAGGAAACGATGTTCTCGATGGAGCGGACGGGAACGACACAATTCGTGGTGGCGCGGGGGATGACAATATCACAGGCCAGGACGGTGCGGACTTCCTGATGGGAGAAGAGGGGTCCGATCCGCTGCTGACCGGGAACGACACGATCGATGGCGGATCAGGAGTCGACGACATCCGCGGCGAAAACGGAGCTGACTCACTGACGGGTGGCGATCAGGACGATTACCTCGAAGGTGGAGCCGGCAACGACACGGCGTCCGGCGGCGAAGGCGTTGATCTGATCTACGGTGGCGCGGACGACGATGTCATCCTGGGAGACGCCGGCAACGACGACCTGCGAGGCGATGCCGGCAACGATTCGATCACCGGAAGCATCGGCGACGACAACATACTGGGAGGTGATGGACTCGATACGCTGCGCGGCGGAGACGGCAACGATCTCGTGTCGGGCGAGGCCGGTGACGATTTGGTCTTCGGCGATGCGGGTGCAGATGACGTACGTGGCGACGATGGCGATGACACGGTCTTCGGCAGCACAGAGAACGATGTCGTGCAGGGTGGTGCCGGAAACGATGTGCTTGATGCGGGAGACGGCGACGACACGATCGGTGCGGGAAGCGGCAACGATGCGGTGTCGGGCGGGATGGGGAACGACGTCATCAACGGCCTGGATGGACTCGATACGCTGTATGGCGACGCAGGGAATGACACGATCAGTGGCGGTCTCGACGACGATCAGTTGTTCGGCGGCGATGGCGATGACACGGTCGTCGGCAATGAAGGGGACGACACCCTGCACGGCGGTGCAGGAATGGACACGCTGCGAGGCCACGAAGGAAACGACTCCATTGCGGGAGACGACGGAGCGGATGCGCTCAGTGGCGAAGAGGGCGACGATTCCATTGACGGCGGCAATGATGCGGACACGATTTACGGCGATGTCGGCAACGACACGCTGCTGGGCGGCGATGGCAACGACGAGCTGCGAGGCGAAGCGGATGACGATTCACTGGCCGGCGGCCTCGGACTCGACACGCTGCTGGGAGCGGATGGTAATGACACGCTGGAAGGCGGGGCCGATGTCGATTCGCTCGAAGGAAATGCCGGCAACGACAACCTTTCAGGAGGCGACGGCGATGACCTGGTGCTCGGTAACGACGGCGACGACACGTTGGCCGGCGATGGAGGGAACGATTTCGTCGATGGCGATTCCGGCAACGATCTGCTGAACGGCGGCGATGGCAACGATGAACTGCGCGGTGTCGACGGGAACGACACGATCTTTGGCAATGCCGGTCAGGACAGCCTACTGGGAATGCTCGGCAACGACTCGCTGGATGGCGGAGACGGAAGCGACATTGTGCTCGGCGATCTGGGGAATGATACGGTGCTTGGTGGTGCGGATCGTGATGTCGTGATCGGCGATCACGGCAGCGATTCGGTGAACGGCGGCGATGATGAAGACCTCGTTACCGGCAGCTCGTACAAGTACGACGAAGATTTGATCGCGCTCGCTCAACTGCTCGCCGACTGGAACGCCGGGACATCATATACCGATCGCGTGACGCAACTCGAAGACGCGGATTACGCGTATCAGTGGAAGTCGCTGGTGCTGCTGACGGACAGCGGCACGTTGTACGACGACTACGCCCAGGACACGGTCAACGGCGGACTCGGGCTGGATTACATCGGCCGGCCGGGTGAACCGACGCTCGCAACAACCGACCTCACACCGGATCATGACGCGATTCTGGAAACTCTGAACGTGTCGTTCTATGGCAGTGCCGATCCGGGAATCTTCCCGGCAGACATGACAGAACCGAATTACCTGGAGACGCTCAACGACCCGACGTTCGGCACGCCAATTACGCGGATCACCGATGATCCCGGCACGCAGATGACGCTGCCGATCAATACTGGCGGCACAGCGACGATCACCTGGAGCGGTGCCGTGCGGACGCGGTACGTCACCGATTCATCGTGGAACATTGATGGCACGCTCCTGATGCTGCGGAGCTACGACCCGGCGATGCCGTATCAGATCTTGCTCGACGGCGATACGTTTCAGCCGTTGTATCTGGCGAGCCTGCCAGCATCGAATTACCGCTGGAGCCAGAACCCGGCGAAGGCCAACGTGCAGTACGGCTTCCCGCAGCTCAATACGCTGGACAACGACGCCCTCGGCATCGACGGCTCAGCCGCCGTGCTGCCGACGTTCGGTCCCGACGACGACACGTTCGTGGAATACGACATCGCGACCGGCGAGGTGCTGCGGACAGTCGAACTGCCGTTCAACAAGCTCTTCTCCCCGAAGTCGACGATCTCATTCCGCGACGGTCACGAATACATCGCCACGTACGGTGTCGATAAGATCAACCCGGCGAGCGGCATTTCGGTTTACATTGTGCAGTTGGACGCGGCGGACGGAGCGGATCCCGTGATCGCGTCCTTTGCTCTGACCGACGGGACCAGCGGCACTCCAGAACTGGCCTACGCGGATGCTTTGGATTTCAGCAATCTGTGGTTCTCGCCTGATGGTGGCCACCTGCTGACGTTGTACGGCGGATCGAGCGTTGCCACGCGGTCATGGCGATTGCTCGACGTTGACTACAACACCGGCACGATTACTCCACATGTGATTCCGAACCTGACCAGCGACGACTCATTCCAGACAAACGGCGATCGCACCCAGGGGAACTTCCCGGTCAACTGGTCGCATCCGGTCTTCACTACGGGACCCGACGGAGATATCTACGTGGTCGGTGTCAGCGGTCAATTCAACAAGCGGTCATTCACGCAGGCGGAGATCACCACTGCGGACGGTCTGGTCGGCAGTGTGCTGGCTTTCAATGTCACCGACAACACATTCCATTCGCTGACCGACCCGACCGACGAAAACCTGGCGACGCACGTGACAGCCACAAACACCGCAAATCCCGAGTACATCTTCGTCACCTATTGGAACGACACAACCAATCCGGCTCGTGGCACGAATTACGCTGGTGAAATCGTGGCGATCAAGCTGACCGATCCGTTCGGGACGAACGGCCTCGTCGAACTGGTGCATCACCGCACCTCAATCGCCAACGGCAACTACTACGGGAACACGCTCCCGACTGTCAGCCCGGACGGCACGCAACTCGTCTTCGGCAGCACCTGGGGCGAGGTGCAGGGATCGGTCTCGACCTATCTGATCGACCTGACGGGCAAGCTGCTGTAAGCAGTTCACTGTCTGCCTCTATGTTTCGTCGGCGACGTTCGTTAGAGTCTCGCCCATACTGCGGAGTAGCCTGAACCAGTTGTGTCGGGCAACGCAGCCTCGACACTTTTATGAATCGATAAGAAAATGGCAGAAGGCTCAATCAAGAAACTTACGGAAAAAGGTTTCGGTTTCATCGACACGGCGTCAGGACAGGACTTGTTCTTCCACAGTTCCAGCCTTCAAGGCGTGAGCTTTGATCAACTCTACGAAGGGCAACAAGTGTCCTTCAACGAGGGGCAGGGCCAGAAAGGTCCATGTGCGGAAAACGTCAGGCCGGTTTAGGCATCAGGATGTCGTAAAATACGCAAGAGCCGACGAAATTCGTCGGCTCTTTTTGTTGAGTCATAACGCCGCTTGAAGCTGGCTGGCCACCAGTCAATGACGATCCTGCACTGGCCTCAGCTATCGCGGGCCGAGCCTCTCAGGACGGCTACAAATTCGGAGAATGCCGGACGTCATGGATACTTCCGGGCGAGTGATCCGAGTGACCTTGAATCGAACAGGCACGGCACAGGACCAACTTTCGTTCGGGCTGCTGCGGTCCAGGTCGCGGACATCCGACGAAACAAGCGCGTCATTGGCGTCGTTGTTCTGGGTCCGGAACATTCGCGGCGGAACCGGGCGGGGTAATCTGTACAAATCCGATGGCGTCGAGGTCATGCCCTCGCTGACCATAGATTCCAATGACAGGCTCCCCATTCGCGGCACATTGTGTTTCCGCGCCGCCGCCCTGGCCTCCGATCCAGCTGGAACGATAGGTGTCGTCCGGGTTGAGCCGTCCGTTTTTGACTCGCATGTAGATCAGCCGAATGCCGTCTACTCGGTACCCGCCCTTTGCAATGATTCCCGCGACAACGTACCCGTCCTTTGCGTGAACGCGGTAGACTTTTCCGTGCGGCACTCCATGCCATCGGTCGTTGAATTCACCATCACGACTGAGAAAAATCGGACGTACTGACTTGACCGTCAGGTGGCCACCATACAGGGTCGAAGTGGTGTAATCGAAACCGACCAGCAACGAAGGCTGGTCGGGAATTGATTCAAACGGCCCTCCGCGATTGCCGCCGACGGAACGTGACCGATTCAGTCTGCTAAATTCCCTCGCGTCATCGATCTTCGCGAACAGTGGCTCGAAATGCTGATTGACTTCACCCGTCGGGATGTCCGGCAAAGCTGTCAGAGTGACCTGTTCGACGAAGTGTCGCGGCCCGGAACCGTCCATCGGCCCCAGAATCACACCGGCGTGGCCGGTTTTGAGGCGTGGGCTGAAGTCGTCTCCAGCGAATGCGGTACGGTCCCAGCTTGAGCCTCCCCAGAACCGATCTTCGGACGGCACTTTCGAAATCAACGGTGTGGCCACGTCGGTCATGTGACGACAGACAAGGACGTCATCGATCCAGAGTTCATACTCGCCGAGCCGCGAAAGCTGGCTGACCACGCTGAGCGGGATGTTCGTCTTCAGCGGCAGCACCTCCTCAGCATCGGCAGTCAACACAATCTTGTCGCTGGTACTCGGATTGCCCCAGCCGATGTCGCCCCAGTCTCCACCCCGATGAATCGTGACGCCGGACACCACTGACACCACAACGTGCCCTTTCTTCAGAGGATGGATCACTTGAAACCCGAATCCGCTGGCGTCCCGCTGGAAGGTAAACTTCCATCGCGTCCTGCCGCTGTTGACGAGGTCTTCCGTCTGTACAACGAACCCTGCCGAACCACGCCGACCTTCACCTGATGGGCCGGTAAATGTCATCGCTTTGACTGGAAAACCATCTGGCATCACCTTCGCATGCATCAGAGGGCAAACGAGCACTTCGCTTTCACTGCTTAGTGGCTGGGCCGCACTCGACTCGGCAAGCATGGCCAATGTGAAAATCATCAACCCGATTCTGTTCAGTCGCTGGCAGTTCATCTCAGTCACCTCAATTCGATGGCGTCAAGTGTACGTGAATCGGCGGATCCGCTTGTCAGATTCGTGTAACGAGATCCAGAAATCCACTTCACACGCCGCAACACTTTGGCTGACGAATCGATCCCCATGTCTACCAACACCAGGAGAAACGGGAAACAAATCTCCGCGAAAGAAAGAGTGTTTATCACCTCGATTGTTCCCTCGTTCCGTTCCCCGAAAACATCATCGGAAAGGACTCGTGAGTACGCGGCAGAACCTTCAGCGGGAGGCAGTCAGAAGAATGCCGCTACCGTCCACATCTCACAACGCCGGATCTCATTGTCGATCATTGAGCGGATCATTGCATTCCAGATTGTGAGACCGTGCGACTGAATGCCGTCCGATATCTGAGTTTGCAGCCAAACTGACGAGCGGCGGGAAGGCGAATATCAGTCGCGGCTGGCGTTGGACAGACTCCGGCTTCTTCACCGAAAGACGTTGCGGACAGTGGGTGAATCCACATTTCGACGGACGATCAGATCCGTAAGTTTCGATGTTCTGCAAGTACCTGACTCGGAGTTCGATCGCGCCGTTTCAAAAACGGCGACGTGTGAGGCAAATTCAGCCCGCACGGCTCCGCAACCAAAGGCTAATTTGCCCGCAAAGTTGCTGAATGAAAAGGAAAACGGCCACATGCGAAAGCATGCGACCGTTTAAGATGGGCGATGAGGGGCTCGAACCCCCGACATCCACGGTGTAAACGTGGCGCTCTAGCCAACTGAGCTAATCGCCCGGCTAAGTGTGCGTCGTATGTTAGCTACGACGTCCCTGGTTGCAAATGTCGGCTGGTCGCATGGACAAGGAATTTGGCTCGGTTCAGAACAAGTCGCCAACTTGAATCGGGTCCATTCACGTTGCCCTTTGTCAGGCCGGACTGGGATTCTAAGAATGTGTCAGTTTGAGCCCTTCTGCGGCGAACCGGTCGAGATGCGGCGTCTGGATGCGAGGGCGTCCATAGCAGGCGAGATCTCCGTAGCCAGGATCATCCGCCAGGACGATCACAATATTCGGTCGCGAAACTTTCGGCGAGGGTTGCTTATCATCAGCTCCGGCGACGGTCGCCGAAGCGTCGACCAGGAGCGCGACTCGCAGGACCGACGTAGTTGTAGAACTGAGTCGCTGACGAGTGTGGCATTGCGGGAGTTCACTTCCAGGAATCTGGTTGCTGGAGCCGACCGTCTTTCATGCGCAGGATCCGATCGGTCGACTCGACGAAACTGTGATCATGCGTGACGACGACGACCGTCGTTTTGCAGTCCGCGCAGAGCTTTCGCAACAGACTGAAGACTTCTGCACCCGTTTCGGAATCGAGTTCTCCGGTGGGTTCATCGGCGAGAACAAGTTTTGGCTGCTTCAGCAATGCGCGGGCGATCGCGATTCGCTGTTGTTCGCCACCGGAAAGCTGGTGTGGTCGGTGGTCGAGTCGATCTCCCAGACCGACTTGCTGCAGCATGGCCACAGCCTGACCTCGACGTTCGGAGGAGATTCCCTGTGGAAGGTAAGGAACCAGCGTGTTGTCGACGGCGTCGAGGTTGTTCAGCAGATTGAAGCTCTGAAAGATGAAGCCGACATCGTCTCGCCGGTAAGCATCCCGTTCGGCGTTGCTCAACGAGGTGAGTTTGCGGCCTTCGAAGATGATCTCACCGGATGTCGGTTCGTCCAGAGCGCCGATCAGGTACAGCAGACTGCTTTTTCCGCTGCCGGATGGACCCAGGATAAAATGGAACTCGCCGCAGTTGATCGAGCAGGTGACACCTCGCAATGCGTGGACCTCGGTCTGCCCTTTCAGGTGAGTTTTGGTGACGTCCTGAATGTCGATCACTGATAGTCTTCCGGTTCGCAAGCGGCTCATATGTTCTTCCGGACGGATTTCCGGAGAAGCTATCAAAGTGGCTGCCGCGACATCAGACGTTGCCTCCCGCAGTGGCAAGATCCTGGCAGACAGAAAACAGAAGCGTGAGCGAATCGTTCGCCTGTTCAACCGTCATCGTCATAGGCGGACTAACGCGAAGCACTTTCCCGGCCAGCGGACCCAGGAAGTGAATGCTGCCCTGCTCGCCCTTGCCGAGGTAACACGCTTTGACGATCGCGTTGGCGATATCTCCTGCGGCGTGGCCGTTGAAGTCGGCACATTCGATACCGAAAACGAGCCCTTCGCCGCGCACTTTCGCAATGAGCCCGGTCTCCTTCAGCCGGTTCAGGCCAGCGAAGAAAACATCTTTGAGTACCCGACCGTTGGCCAGGACGTCGGTTGTTTCGAACTCGTCGAGCGTTGCCAGAACTGCGGCGCAGGCCAGCGGATTGGCGCTCCACGTATCCGATGCTTCGCCGTACTTCAGACTGCTCATGATGTCGCCGCGGCCGACGACTCCGCTGACCGCAACACCGTTTCCGAGGCCCTTGCCCAGCGTGACAAAGTCAGGCTCGATCTCGTTTTTCTCGAACGCATACATCTCGCCGGTGCGTCCGAAATTCGACTGCACTTCATCAAGAATGAAAAGGATGTCGTGCTGTCGGCAGAACTTCTGAAGCATCTGCAGATATTCCGCCGGCGGGTGATAGCTGCCTCCGCCGCCAAGGTACGGCTCGGTAATCAGACAGTTGATGCGGTTGCCGAACTCGCTGTAGAGTGCCTGCAACTCCGCCTCGTATTTCGATAGATCTAAAGGCTGGCCATACTGGCTGCAGTCGGCAATCTCTTCCATCGGGAAGCTGATGAACCGGACTCGCGGGTCGCGGTTCGAATCCCTCTCCGAACCAGTGACGGCCCCGGCAAGCCCCTTCTTCCCGTGAAAGCCGAAACGAGTCGCCAGGATCATGTCGCGAGCCTCGTCGCGGTGCAGGCACGCCCACAGCGCCTTGATGACCGCTTCCGATCCGGAAGCTGACCACATGACTGAATCAAGCCGCTTGCCAAAGGGCGTTGCCTGAACATTTTTCAAGAGACGCTCAACGGCCAGAGCTTCAACTTCGGTGACGGCATTGTAAGCTGTTAACGGAACGAATTCGTGATAGCCGTCGCCGCCAGAAAATGCTTCAGGCGTCCAGTTGAGATAGCTGAGAAACCGCTTCGTCCAGCTCTTTGGATTATGACCGAGGTTGGCGACAAGGACTCCCGAACTGTAATCGTAGAGTTTTCGCCCGTCGGCGGTGTAATGAAATACGCCGGCCGATTTTGTGAAGACGGCCAGGCTCGGTGTAAAGGTCCGCAGCGCGACCGGCTCTTTCGTCGCGATTATTGTGCGAGCCGTGTTCGACCGCTCTTCACCCGGAAAACTGATCGGTTCAGACATACTCATCCTCAATGTTCTTAAACGAATCGCGACACCATGAATGTCGTTCGCGGCGAATTGATAGTAGCGCCACCTTCAACGGGAACTCGCGTGCGGCGTTGCTCTACACGACACAGGCTCAATCGTTCTGGCTCATCGATTCTTCGCCGAACATCTGACCGTCATAACGACGTGCCTGTCCGCGAACGATACCTCTCGACGACGCAAAGTGAAATCACGGACCAGCGCAGTCGCCGGTTGCTCGCTGGCTTGGCCAATTCACTCTCAGGCCAGCGATGGAGTTTCGAACTCGGGAACCCTGGACTCGCGGAAACAGGCAGGGGTTCGGAGCCAGCAAATACCGAAACCAGTTGCGTTCTTAAAGGGCGGCGTTAGCGCTTTTTGTCTTCCCTGATGGTGATGCCTGAGACCTTCCAGTTAGCGCCTTGTTTTTTGCTCACGATCGTGATTAGCTGGCCGTTTCCGCGAAGAGTCACGGTACGGCTGCCGCCAACCGTGCGCGGCTGACCGGCAAGTTGAGGCTCCTTGAATGTCTTCTTGAGATCATCTTTCTCAGTTGGACTCAGACTACCGCTGCGAATCTTCTCAATGAGACCACGGCCCTTTGAATCGACCAGCTTGTCCAGATCATCGTATTTCCCCTGCATCAGGCCCATAACGACTTTGAACGCTGGATAGTCAGGCGAGTCTGCCGGTGGCTCCTGAGCCTTAGCTCCTCCGCCTGCCTCAGCACCGCCGCCGAGGACCGGATCGCCAGGTGTTGCGGCCTCTGCTGCACCAGTCGCGGCCGGATCGCCGGATGTTGTTGGAGTACTGATAGCTGAGGCGTCGGTCGAGTCAGGCGACGGGGTGCTGCCTGGTATCGTCGAACCGAAAGCCGGTGTCGTGGTTCCGGGAGCCAGTAGCGCTGGATCGGTCGTTGGGTCAGACGTCGTCAAACCTGGCGCCGAGATGTTGGATGTGGAACCTGTCGAGGACAAGGTCGCCGGATCGACACCAGAACTTGTCGATTCGAAACTACCTGCAGTCAGCGCCGGGTCAGTTCCCGTCGAGGACGCTGTGTCGCCAATCTCCGCAGCCGGATCAGGAATGGTAGATAACGACGGATCCGTACTGGACTCTGTTATCGCCGGGTCCGTCTCCAAGCCGGGCATCGACGAACTCATTCCGGCACTGGCCATCGCTGGATCAGCCATCGCTGGATCAGCCATCGCCGGGTCGGACATTGCAGCAACTGCTGGTTCGTCACTGCTTCCACTGCTGGATGATGTCTGCGGAGCGTCGCTCGATCCACCGCAACCACCGACCAGCAGGCCGCAGCCAAGGAATCCCAACACGATCATCCGATTCGCCTGGTACATCACGAACGAAAGTTCGCGACACTGGAATTTTCTGCACAGCATGAGTCTGGCAGGTCGCGAAAATCTGTTCTTCGTGCCGACCGGACGAAAGCGAGTCCGTCGCGGAATACTTGCAGCGGGAAACTGGCCAACTCACATAATGCTTGAAAGCCTCTGCAATCGTCGCCAGTCCCGACCAACACAGTACACTCGGCAATAAACTCTGTCACCTGGAACCAGAGCCGCAAGGTCAGGTCAAATGTCAGCCAGTGAAGTCATTGCCCGAAATCTGAACGAAATCCGTCTCGCGATCGAAGCTGCCTGTGAACGCGCAGGCCGGCCTGCAGGCAGCGTTCAACTGATCGCCGTCACCAAATACGCTGAGCTGGACTGGGTGCGAGCCCTCGTCGCGCTGGGCGAGTTTCAGCTGGGCGAAAGCCGACCTCAGCAGATGTGTCGCCGTGCGGAAGAACTCTCAGGCGACGTGCGATGGCACATGATCGGGCACGTTCAACGCAACAAAGTCGACATGGTGATTCCTGTGGCCGAACTGGTTCACTCAGTCGACAGTCTGCGCCTGCTGCGAAAGATCGAGGGATCCGCTGCGGCAGTGGGTCGGCGGCCAGGCTTGCTACTTGAGGTCAACGTGTCCGGTGAGGATTCCAAAGACGGATTTGACCCGGTGGAACTCAGCACCCACTGGCAGGAGATCCTCGATCTGCAGCACGCCGACATTCGCGGCCTGATGACGATGGCTCCACGTGTCGATGATCCCGAGTTCGCTCGCCCGTTTTTCAGGAAACTTCGAGTGTTTCGTGACGAACTGGCTGACCGCTCTGATGGACGACTCGAATTACCGGAACTTTCAATGGGTATGAGCGGGGACTTCGAGGCTGGAATCGAGGAAGGCGCGACTCTGGTCCGATTGGGCAGTCGAATCTTTGAGGGACTCAACCGGGGCGATCAATGACGGTCGCCTGACGAACTCTACAAGATTCCGTTTACAGCGGGTCGATCTGAGTGACGCGGAAGACGGGCTTCTGCAGTCGGTCGACCTGCTTGTCGTCAAACCTGCCAGACACGCGAACAAGTCGTCCGTTGTGCTGCTGTTCGAGCTTAACGTCGCTGCTCAGCGTGACATCTCCACCAAGCGTGTCCGTGGCAGCGGGAGCGTCGTCGTAGGTCAGGTGCCATGCCTGGTCTGAGGCAACGTATTCGAGTCGTCCCTGGAACCAGTTATAGTCTGGATCGTGACCGGTGGACGGCGTGCTCTCGCCAGAGGCGGCAACAACGCCACCGCTCGACTGATCGTCGGCTCCGGTGAAGACGATGGGAGACTGGAAATCAAGGTCACCTGGATCGCCCAGGGTGACCTGAGGGGCTCCCGTGGAGCGTCCAGACTGGGAAGTCTGCGGCCCGGCGGGCGTTGGTCTGACTGCTGATGGATCCGGGTCGCGAGGCAGCGGGACAGGATTCTCAGAGCCGCCACCCGTTCCTCTGGCCGTCGGTGTCGGAGCGTGAAGATTGCCACCAGGTGCAAACGTGGACTGCGGCGAGGTACCCACTGACGACGGGCTGCCCAGGCTGTCGCCCGGCATCACAAACGTCTGCTGTGGAACTCCCTGGTACTGCATCTGTGGGCCGCCCTGCGGTGTGTAGGCTCCGGGCGGATAGGCTCCGTACGGGGCATAACATCCGGACAGAAGCAACAGGCCGACTCCAGTCGCCAGCGAACGGTAAGCGTGTTTCAGATGCATGCTGCATTCCTTTGCTGAGCGGCGGCGTGGCGAAGAAACTCGCCTGCTTCAGCGCTGCTCGGAGTGTCTCTCGGTGCAGGATCAACCACACCGTGAATGACTCGAATTCCCAATTCCCAGCGGACGTCTCAGCCACGAAGCTCCCAGCCCTCTAAGCACGAGGCGGGAATTCTTGGAGAAACAGCAGATCCATGTCTATACCGGATTCAAACAGGGGAATTCTGCCAGCAGCACGGGCTCAAAGGCGGTCGCAGAGTGCGTGCAGCATGAATAAAGATGAACGCACTGCTCCTCGTTCATTAGTCATTAGAAGGTACTTCGCGATTCCGCAGGCGGTGTTTGCGATCGCTGAGCACCAGGAGCAGTCCGAACGCGATCGCCGGCCAGATCCAGCCGCTCGGCCCAAAGATGACCGTCGCGTTGACCACCATGAAAATGCAGGTCAGGTCGGTAAGGCGGCGGAGCAGCGATGTCGTCTGAGGGTTCGATCGCCAAAGCACCGCGACGTCGACGATCCAGAGAATCAGAAACGCATAGTTGAAATACAGCCCACCGCCCCAAACGATGCCCGTCACGCGGGCCGTCTGTTCGGAAGTGTGATTCCACGCGGCGGAGTGGCTCCAGCCATGTTCAAAGTGAAACGCCGCGAGAACATGAACGACCAGCAACACACAGGCTGCTGACCACACGGCTCGCCAGTTGCGGAAACCGCGAGCGGACGATTTCTGTTGTGATGGTGCCATCAGCACGGCCAATGCGTAGCAGGCCATACTGCCTCGCGCGAGCCAGAGTGTCAGCGGATGAGCCGGGTCCGACATGAATGTATCCGTCGCAGGTCAGGTCATACGTCAGGCACAGCCTGATCTATGACGGGATCATTCGCGAGCTGACGTCGCGAAGTCGGCTGACCTGCTGGATCAGTCGCGGGAGATTGTCGAGACCCATCAGGAGCAGCATCAGATACCGGAAGACGGCAAATATGTCGCCAGCCTGTACCGCCGGAAGCTGGCAGGAACGGAACAGCACCGCGACGATCGCTCCCAGAATGAAACATTCCATCAGGCCGAAATTCATCGCTTCCGCGTTTGACAGGCGGACTCTCCAGCGGGCGACTTCGTCGAAGTGGTTTCGGACTTCGATCTCGTCTTCAGAACCAATGACGTCGACTTCGCGTTCCAGTTCGTCGTGGAGACCTCGACTCAGCCGACGCGTTCGTTCCGAGTAAAAGTGACTGAGAAACGCTGCGGGGATCAGCAATCCCAGACAGCACGCGACGATCATCCAGTCGTACCAGGCGAGCATGATGACCGAACCGATGACAGAAAAACCGACTCGCATAATCATCGGAATGGATTGTTCGAAGAACTCGACAAACTCCCGGGACAGCGAGGCGCGCGCGGTGACTCGTGAAATGTCGACGCCCGCCTCACGCTGACCGACGATCATCCGCGTGGCCAGTTCGGAATAGATTGCCGAGAATGTTCGCGTGTCATAAACCTGTCTGGTCAGGCCCACGGCCAGATGCAGCACGTGCTGCACGATCAGTACCGCGACTCCCCACAGTTCTCCAGTCAGCAGGCCGTTGATCGCCCAGCCGAGAGCGAACGGTTGCGCGAGTCGGAGCAGGTTTTCAATGGCGAACAGAGCGTATGTTGCGAGGATACGAATTCGGTTCTGCGAGAACAGCGTCCGCAGATTGATGGTCGAAAACTCCGCCGCTGGCCGTCGCCGGACCGCCGACGCCAATCGCGGTTCCGCAAGTAGCGGACCTGTACTGCCTCTTGAGACCACGGGAACATCTATCGGCATCGCACATCCTCCTGAGGCTGCTTTACTCACGGGTCCACAACAGTGCGGAAAACGGACGGGATCTCTCAACTGAACGCAATCAGTCCAAGGTCGCTGCAGTCGCTGAGCATTTCCAGCAGAAAGTCATCGCCCAGTGACATCGCCAGATCGAGCTGCACTTTCAGATGCGAAAGCCCGCACGGCCCGGTATCGGCGAGCGATTGCACCAGAGCACGTCCTTCGGGCTCAAGAACCACCGTTCGCACCTCACTCTGAAATGCGAAGAACAGCACCTCGATGCCGGTCTCGGGAGCTTCTTCTTCGCCGACCAGTAGTCCGGTTTCGAAAATCGCTCGTGTGCGAATCGGATTGAGATGAATTCGTAGTTCTGAATTCGTTGCCAGTTCTGCCACCAGACGATCGTTCAGGCTGACGAGGTCCTGGAACCGAACATGCCCCATTCGATTCCTTCGTCCTGCTTCTTCGACGGCGTATCGGCTGCGGACAACCAGCGTCAAATCACGCTGTTCCGGCGTCAGCTCGACGACCGTGGGCAGCCAACGAACAAAGCAATCCGCATCACTGGTGCCAGTGTCGTAGGCCGCGAGCGGCATCAGTCTGACGTATCGACCGATGAGCTCCGGCAGGTCGTCAAGTGCGTCTTCGAAGAGTTCGAGCTGATCGTTCAACTTGTCGCTCCGCTTCTCGAGATTGCCCTCGGTAAACATGCCCACTCGATCGAGCGACTGTCCGATGGCAACGTCGCCGAAGACTACCTCGTTCTGCGCGACAGCCAGTGACCTGGCGATGCGCGAGATTTGCTTCGCGTAATCGAGTCGGCTGACCTTGAGGGATGCGTTGCTCATGCGTGGACCCCGACCTGCTCGGCGATCTCGCGAACGCGCCGTACTTCCGATCGCCAGCCGGTTTCGTCAGGAAAGTCCTGGTCTCGCTCGATGAAGACCGCGTCGACCTTGCCGACCCCCTGCTCCAGCGAGAATCGATACAGATCCCACACCGCGTCCGGGATCGGTGCGGAATGACTGTCGATGTACATCCCGGCTCGCTCATCGAAGAAGCCGCCGGCCAGATGCATCTGCACGGAATCGGCGTGCGGCATAACCGTCGAGATGAATTCGTACGGGTCAAAGTTGAAATTGGTTGCGTTGGCGTAAACGTTGGTGACATCGAGCAGCCACCCGCAGCCCGTACACTTGAGCATTTTCGAGACGAAGTCGGCTTCGGACATCGTGCCCTGAAACTCGAAGAGGTACGCGATCGTCTCAACAAAAAAGCGAGTGCCGCCAAGCCGCTTCTGAATATGATCGATGTTGCGACACGTTGCTGTCAGTGCCGCTTCCGTCCAGGGCGGCGGTGCAAAGTGCCCCATTTCGACGCCGTTGTCGCCGTCACGGGTAAATCCCAGGTGGTCACTTACTGACGAGGCACCGTTCTCGATCGCGATGGATCTGAGGGCCTCCAGGTAGTTCTGATTCGGCGGTTCAGGGCTGGCGACCGACAGCTTCAAGGCGTGGACACTGACATGGTCGAAATCGAGATCCTGAAGATAGCGGTCGACACGCAACGGGTCGTCGGCTCGTTCAAAGGTGATCTCGGCAGCGTTGATCGCCGGGTCGTCGAGAATCGGTCGGTTCTGTTCGCGAATCGCGTAACCGATCGCCGGTGTTATTGGGGAATCGTTCACAGCAGTCTCCAGTCGAAGTTTCCGTGACGTTACGTCCAGACGTGTTCCATCGTCGAAAATCACAACTGCCAGACCGATAACCGGGGCCTGGTATCAGTCTGGCAGTGCAATTCGGAGGCCCATTACCGACCGCAACGACAGCAGCGGCAGCAGCGGCAGCAGCGATGCCGTTCCGCCGCCTTGTTCGATCGTTCGGAAGTCCGCAGCGATTTGATTTCGCGAACGGCCTTCGGCTTTTTTTGAGTTGCAGAGTTTGTCATGGGGAAGTTCCTCTCCCTGGTGCCGCGGGATCGGAGTGGCGCGACTTCCGAAATTGTCGAACCAGCAGGAATCTCGAGGCAGGACTGCGTACGACGTCGGCCAGAGAACACCTCAGCCGACGCTCCGGAAAGTTCCGGATCATCAGCGGGATGACAACGGCATGAGCAATGCCGGAACTGAAAAGAATCGACCGCGCTGATCCAGTAAGATCAGTCCAGCTTGCAGGTTACCACCCCTTAAAGCAGCCTTTCGGGTCCATCATTGAAGAATCGACCGGATGTCAGAGGGACGACATCGGCTGTCCGACTGATGACACTGAAGGTTGCTTTCGATGTTTCCCCCGAGAGCAATACCCGGCGACGCTGGTCGGTACCGTTGGCAACTCGTCAGGAAAATTCGCGGAAGACTCGCCACCACAGTTCAGCAAATCTGCGAAGCACAGGCTGTCCAGGATGACTATTTCGTCTCCGGCCAGTAATGCACCTCAGGATTTGAGTTTACACGCTTCCGGGTTCTCACTATATGTTCGCGACGTTGCAATCGGAGCATAGACTGCGCTTGTTCGGTGGATGTGTCTGTCCACTGAAGAACGGGCGAGACCAGGCCTTTGCAATGTTCACACGCCTGCTCACAACCGAGTGGCAGCTCGATGTGCCACCTGACGCGAATAAGAACAAAACCTGGAGGAAACTCTCGTGACTGAAGAAAAAGTAATCGGGATTGTCAGCGAACAACTGGGCGTTCCGAAAGAAGAAGTTACTCGTGCATCATCGTTTGTCGATGACCTGAAAGCGGATTCGCTGGATGTTGTCGAGCTCGTAATGGAATTTGAAGACGAATTCGGAATCACCATTCCGGATGATGATTACGACAAGATCAAGACGGTCGGCGATGCGATTACCTACATCGATGAGAAGAGTTGAGTTGACGGAAACACTGGGCCGGCTGAGCCTCAATGGGGCGGTTTCAGCCGGCTCCGTCTTTAGCGTTGCCAGGACTCAAGCACTGACCTGTCGAACCCGTATGATCTGTTTCTGAAAGAACTTCTGGATGGCCAGGCGAGTCGTCGTCACCGGAACCGGAGTTGTCACCTCGCTCGGGTTCGAAGTCTCCGAGTTGTGGGACAAAATCTGCGCAGGCAAGAGCGGAATCGGCCGCATCGAGCGTTTCGATTGTTCGGATTTCAAAGTCGGTTTCGGCGGTGAAGTTCGAAATTTCGACTGCACCGAGCACGGCGACATCACCTCTAAAGAAGTGAAACGCGTTGATCGGTTCGTGCAGTTTGCATTTGCCGCTGCCAGCAAGGCGGTCCGATCCTCGGGCATAGACTTCTCTGTGGGCGATCCGTACCGCAACGGAGTTCTGATCGGCAGCGGTATCGGCGGTCTGAGCGAAATCGAAATGCAGCACGACGCGCTTTTTGACAAAGGGCCGTCGCGAGTTTCGCCGTTTATGATTCCCAAACTGATGGTCAATGCCGCCAGCGGGAACGTTTCCGTACATTGGGGACTCAGAGGCCCGAACAGTGCCGTCGCGACGGCGTGTGCGTCGGCCACGAACGCGATTGGTGACGCTTTCCGCCTGATCCAACTCGATATGGCTGATGTCATGGTCACTGGTGGAAGCGAAGCGGCGATCACACCGTTGGGGCTCTCCGGCTTCGCTCGCATGAATGCCCTTTCAACCCGCAACGACAGTCCTGAAACAGCCAGTCGACCGTTCGACAGAGATCGGGACGGATTTGTCATGGCAGAAGGGGCTGGCATCCTCGTGCTGGAAGAGTACGAACACGCGGTCGCTCGTGGAGCATCGATCCTGGCCGAGGTCTTCGGCTACGGGATGTCTGCGGACGGAACTCACATGACCGCGCCCGATCCCGAAGGCCAGGGGGCTGCGCGAGCGATGTCTGGAGCACTTCGCGACGCGAAGATGAACCCGGACGGCATTGATTACGTGAACGCTCACGGGACCAGTACACCGCTCGGTGACAAAGCAGAAACCGTCGCCATCAAGACCGTCTTCGGCGACCACTCGAAGACAATGGCCGTCTCCAGTACAAAGAGCCAGATCGGCCACTTGCTGGGAGCTTCCGGCGGCGTCGAATCCGTCATTTGCGTTCAGGCTCTGCTGGACCAGACCGCCCCGCCGACGATCAACCTCGACAATCCCGACGAAGGCTGCGACCTCGATTACGTCGCCAACCAGGCCCGCCAGATGCCCATTCGCCGCATCCTCAAGAACAGCTTCGGCTTCGGCGGCCACAACGCCTGCCTCGTCTATGGCAAGGCTGACTGAGCCGGGATTTCCGGTGCCTTGAAACGGGTTTGGCACGGTCTACAATCCCCGCACGATTCGCGATGGAAGCCATCTGCTTCGCTCTGCAGGCGATGATGCTTTTCCGTAGACCTCAGGTCTCCACTCCGCAGAAAGAGATTT